>NZ_JBJGYY010000004.1:0-166895 GCF_054050235.1 Geodermatophilus sp. SYSU D00696
CCCCCCCCCCCCCCCCCCCCCCCCCCCCCCCCCCCCCCCCCCCCCCCCCCCCCCCCCCCCCCCCCCCCCCCCCCCCCCCCCCCCCCCCCCCCCCCCCCCCCCCCCCGGCTCGGCGCCCCGGACGTGCCGAGATCGCGTGATCTCGGCACGTCCGGGACCTCCGGTCAGCCCGGCACGTAGTCGAAGGTGTCCGGGTCGGGGCCGGTGCGCTCGCCGCGGTCGAGGGCGGTGATCGCGGTCATGTCGCCGGCGTCGAGCTCGAAGTCGAACAGGGCGAAGTTCTCCTCGATGCGGCTGCGGGTCACCGACTTGGGGAAGACGACGTCGCCGCGCTGCACGTGCCAGCGGAGCACGACCTGGGCCGGCGTCCGCCCCACCTTCTCGGCGACCTGCACGACCACCGGGTCGTCGAGGACCTTGCCCTGGGCGATCGGCGACCAGGCCTCGGTGACGATCTCGTGGTCGGCGCCGAACGCCCGCACCTCGTCGTTGGCGAGGTAGGGGTGCACCTCGATCTGGTTGACCGCCGGCCGCACGTCGGTCTCGGCGAACAGCCGGCGCAGGTGGTGCGGGTTGAAGTTGGAGACGCCGACCGCGCGGCACCGCTCGCCGGCGTAGATCTCCTCCATCGCCTTCCACGTCTCGACGTAGTCGATGCCGATGGTGGGCAGCGGCCAGTGGACGAGGAACAGGTCGAGGTACTCCAGGCCCAGGTCGTCCATCGTCTGGTCGAAGGCGCGCAGCGCGTCGTCGCGGCGGTGGAAGCCGTTGTTCAGCTTGCTGGTGACGAAGACCTCCGACCGGTCGATGCCCGACTCCCGGACGGCCTGGCCGACCTCCTTCTCGTTGCCGTACATCTCGGCGGTGTCGATGTGGCGGTAACCGACCTCGAGCGCGTTGCGCACGGCCTCGACGGTGTTCTCCGGCTCGATCTGGAAGACGCCGAACCCCAACTGGGGGATCTCGACGCCGTTGTTGAGTCGGATCGCGGGCACGCTGGCCACGGGGGCTCCTCTCGCTGGTGACGGACGGGGGGCGCCGCGCGCTCACCTGGGCACGGCCTGCCGGTCCTCCGCCTACCCGGCAGCCCCGGGCTCAACCCGCCGTCAGAAGTAGTCGAGGAGCTGGGCGGGCGGCCCGCAGGCGAGCAGGTCGAGCGCCGCCGGGTCGTCCGGGCCGGACACCAGCCCGGCCAGCGCCGCCGCGCGGCCGCCGGAGACGCCGCAGTAGAGCTGGGTGAAGCCGCGGACGTCGAGCACGAGCCCCGGCTCGCGACCGGGACGGCGCAGCTCCCCCGCGCCGTCGGCGAGCTCGAGCTCCCAGGGACCGGCGTTCCCGGGCACGACGGGGTCGAGCAGCGTGAAGGCCACCCGCCCGCGCACCGAGCCCGGCCAGCCGCGGTCGGCGACCGCCCGGACGACGTCGACCGGGCGCTGCATGAACGCCGTGCCGGGGCCGGCCGCCGAGCGCTCGAGCGGCAGCGCCCCGGCCACCGCGTCGCCGGCCAGCAGGGGCACCCGGACGGTGCGGGTCACGGTGCGCCACCCGGCGAGCACCCCGACCAGCGCCTGCGCGGCGCCGGCGGTGACCGCGACCAGGTCGTGGACGGTGAGCAGGACCTCGGGGCCGTAGCCGGCGCCGCGCTCGTAGACCAGCGCCCCGGTCGGGACGCCGTCCTCCTCGGCCACGGTGACGCCGTCCACCCCGTCGGGCCACCGGCCCTCGTGCGGCAGGTCGAAGACGCCGCCGCGGCGGACGAGCAGCCCGGCGCGCGGGCGGGCCAGGGTCTCGTACAGGTCGGCGACCACGGCGAGGTCGGCGGGTTCACCCGGGCGGACCGTCACCCCGGCCACCGGCGCCGACGGGAGCGAGGCGGTGTCGAGGTCGGCCCGCTGCAGCGCGCCCACCACCTCCCACCC
The DNA here is from genome assembly GCF_054050235.1 of Geodermatophilus sp. SYSU D00696. NCBI lineage: Bacteria > Bacillati > Actinomycetota > Actinomycetes > Geodermatophilales > Geodermatophilaceae > Geodermatophilus > Geodermatophilus sp. SYSU D00696. The sequence goes on from NZ_JBJGYY010000004.1 coordinate 1,920, forward strand.
GAGCCGGCGGTACACCGCCGACACGGTCGGGTACAGCGCGCTGACCGCGGCGCCGCGCTCGCGCCCGCGGGCGAGCAGGTCGGTGAGCAGCGCGCGGGCCGCCCCGGCGCCGCGGTACTCGGGCAGCACGGCGACCCCGCCGACGTCCGCCGTCGCCACCGTCCGGCCGCCCCACCACTGCCGGTGGCCGACGTCGGTGGCCTTGCCGACCAGCCGGCCCCGTCCGTCGAAGGCGCCGAGCCGCAGCAGCCCGTCGAGCGGCCGCAGCGCCCAGTCCGGCGCCGTGGCCGGTCCGCCGAAGGCCAGCCGGCCCAGCTCCCACGCGTCGGCGAGCTCGTCGTCGGCCAGCGGCCGGACGACGACGGTCACACCGGCACCCGCTCGGGCGCCTGGCGCAGCAGCGGCGCCCCGGACAGCCCGATCAGCCCGGCCGCGGCCGCGGCGAGCGCGGGGACGGCGAAGGCCGCCTGCGCGCCCCACGCGTCGACGGCGGCGCCGGCCAGCGCCGAGCCCGCCGTGACCCCGACGGTCAGCCCGGTGTTGGTCCACGACAGCGCCTCGGTGAGCGCCGACCGCGGCACCCGGGACTCCACGAGGGAGGCGCCCGACACCAGCACCGGCGCGACGGCGAGGCCGGCGAGGAACCCGGCGCCGATCAGCAGCGGCAGCGACGACACCGCCCACAGGCCCTGGGCGGCCACGCCGAAGGCGACGGCGGTGCCGAGGAACCGCGCGGCCAGCGAGCCGGGCAGCCTCGCGACCCCGTAGGCCAGGCCCGCGACCAGGCTGCCGCCGGCGTAGAGCGCCAGCGCCAGGCCGGCCAGCGCGGGCTGCCCGCTCTCCTCGGCGAACGCCACGACGACCACGTCCATCGCGCCGAAGACCGTGCCGACGCCGAGGTAGGCGGCGCAGACGACCAGGACCGCGGGCCCGAGGGCGGCCCGGCGCCGGCGCCCGCCGTCGACCGGCACGGCGGCCACGACCGGCTCGGTGTCCCGCTGCCGCGCCAGCCACAGGCCGCCGACGGTGCCGAGGACGACGCCGGTCGTGAACCCCGCCGCCGGGTCGATCAGGGTGGCGAGCACGGTGACCAGCGGGGGCCCGACGACGAAGACGACCTCGTCGACGACCGACTCGAAGGCGAAGGCGGTCTGCCGACGCTCGGCGTCCGCGAGGGCGGCCGCCCACCGGGCCCGCACCAGCGCGCCGATGTTGGGCAGGCTCGCGCCGGTGAGCCCGGCCAGGGCGAACCAGGTCCAGGTGGGTGCCTCGGTGACGACGACGCCGACGAAGGCCAGGCCGGTGACCAGGTAGGCGACCATCGCCAGGCGCAGGACCGCGCCCTGGCCGCGGCGGTCCATGGCCCGGGCCCACTGTGGGCCGGCGACCGAGGCGACCAGGGCGAGGGTGCCGGAGACGGCGCCGGCCAGCGCGTAGCTGCCGGACTCGCCCTCGACGAGCAGGACCGCGCCCAGGCCCAGCATCGGCAGCGGCAGCCGGGCGACCCACCCGGCGAGGGAGAACCACGCGGCACCGGGGACGGCGGTGAACAGGCGGGCGTAGGGACCGAGCAGGGGTCGGAGGACGGTGCGGGGGGACACGGGCTTCTCGCGCTTCCTGGCCACAGGCGAGTGCGGGACTGCCCGCCGGACTCTCGGGTGGCGACGCGACCGTAACAACGGCGGGCGTCCCCGTCGTCCGGGTTTCGGAGCGTGTGCGTGTCGTCACCGCCGGTGCATGAAGCTTCACGCACTCTGTGCGGCGCCCGCCCCGCCGACCCGAGGAGCCCCGTGGCCCCGACCCCCCTGCAGCGCCCGGCCCGCCCGCTGCCCCCGCGCCTGCTGCTGGCCCTGCTCCCCGCCCTCCTGGCCCTCGCGGCCCTCCTCGTCCCCGGCACCGCCTCGGCCTCCGGGAGCGACGACGGGGGCACCGGGACGTCGAGCGGTGGCGACTTCGCGGTCACCGTCAACGGCCGGACGTCGAACCCCGGCCCCGGCAACGAGTTCCGGCTGCGCGACACCACCCCGACCGGGCCGATCGCCGTCCGCGGCCGGCACGTCACCTACACCCTCGACCCGGCCACCCTCGGCGTCTACGACTACACGCTGACCGGCGCCCCGGACCCGCAGCGCATGGTCACCGCACAGACCGTCGTCTTCTCCTCCAAGGTGCCGGTGCTCACCGCCGCGCAGCTGCGCGGTGTGCGGATCAGCGAGCTGCGGCTGCGCGACGACGTCCTGGTGGTCTCGTTCAGCACCGCCTCCGGCGGGAAGTTCAAGGTCCAGTCCAAGGACGCCCCGCAGGGCGGCATCTTCCAGATGGAGCAGGAGTTCGGCACGGCCGTCGAGTACGTCCACACCCTCGGCGCCGGTCTCCACTACTTCGTCAACGAGTACACCGGCAAGGTCAACTTCGGCGACGGGATCGCCGCCGACGCCACCCACCGGATGCTGCTCGGCAAGGACAGCCCGCAGGTGGCGACCCGGCTCGAGCAGACGGCGACCACGAGCCGCTGGTCGGTCGCCTCGGGCGGGCGGATGGGCGGCGTGCTCGGGGAGGACGCGGTCGAGCTGTCGGCCGGCGCCACCAACTGCACCTCCGACTGCCAGGCCCGCAACCGCATCCAGGGCTCGGTGCCGGTCCCGCCGGACCCGACCGCACCCACCCCGATCGGCTGACCGCCCCGCCGGCGTGCAACGTCGGTGCAGCCCCCGCATCCGCGGGCGCGGCCGGGATCGCCCGGTCGTGTCCGCGGATGCGGCGTCTCGGGGGGCGGCACGGTCGGCACCGGCGACGTCGTCCCCTCCCGCGCATACATTCCTCTCGTGAGTGCCACCCCGCTGCCCGACCCCTGGACCCGTCCGTCCGACGGCGTCCCGGGGACCGGCGGGCTGGTCGACCGCCACGGCCGGGTCGCCACCGACCTGCGGGTCTCGCTCACCGACCGCTGCAACCTGCGCTGCTCCTACTGCATGCCCCCCGAGGGGCTGCAGTGGCTGCCCAAGGTCGAGCAGCTCACCGACGACGAGGTCGCCCGGCTGGTGCGCATCGGCGTCGAGCAGCTCGGCATCCGCGAGGTCCGCTTCACCGGCGGCGAGCCGCTGCTGCGCCCGGGGCTGGTCGGCATCGTCGCGGCGGCCACCGCGCTGCACCCGCGGCCCGAGGTCAGCCTCACCACCAACGCCATCGGCCTGGCCCGCGTCGCCCCCGCGCTCGCCGCCGCCGGCCTGGACCGGATCAACGTCAGCCTCGACACCCTCGACCGGGAGCGGTTCCGGCAGCTGACCCACCGCGACCGGCTCGACGACGTCCTGGCCGGCCTGCGGGCCGCGCAGGAGGCCGGGCTCACCCCGGTGAAGGTCAACGCCGTCCTGCTGCGCGGCCTCAACGAGGACGACGCCGTCCCGCTGCTCGACTTCTGCCTCGAGCAGGGCTACCAGCTGCGGTTCATCGAGCAGATGCCGCTCGACGCCCACCACGCCTGGACCCGCGGCGAGATGGTCACCGCCGAGGACGTCCTGCAGCGGTTGTCGGCGGCGCACGAGCTCACGCCCGACACCGGGGAGCGCGGCTCTGCGCCCGCCGAGCGGTGGCTGGTCGACGGCGGCCCGGCCACCGTCGGGATCATCGCCTCGGTGACCCGCTCGTTCTGCGGTACCTGCGACCGCACCCGGCTCACCGCCGACGGACAGGTCCGCAACTGCCTGTTCGCCCGGGAGGAGTCCGACCTGCGGACGGCGATGCGCGCCGGCGCCACCGACGCCGAGCTGGCCGACCGCTGGCGGATCGCCACGCTGGCGAAGCTGCCCGGCCACGGCATCGACGACCCGAGCTTCCTGCAGCCGAGCCGGCCGATGTCGGCCATCGGGGGCTGACCGGTGACCCCGACCGTCACCGTCCGCTACTTCGCCGGGGCCCGCGCCGCCGCCGGCGTCGACACCGAGACCTGCGCGGCCGGCACGCTCGACGAGCTGGTCGGCCGGATCGTCGAGGCCCACGGCGAGCGCCTCGAGCGGGTGCTCACCGCCTGCTCGTTCCTCGTCGACGGAACGCAGACGCGCAACCGCGCGTTGCACCTGTCACCCGGGGCGGTCGTCGACGTGCTGCCCCCCTTCGCCGGAGGCTGACCGTCCCCCTGTGAGCAAGCCTCACCATACGAACCCCTCCCCGCTCCCCCGGAGCTGCTCGTGATCGAGTGGCTGCTCGTCCTCGTCGGCGTCGTCCTGGTCCTCGCCTGCGCCGCCTTCGTGGCCTTCGAGTTCTCCCTGGTGACCGTCGACCGGGCCACCGTCGAGCGGGAGGCCGCGGCCGGCGTGCGCGGGTCGGCCGGTGTCCTCGCCGCGCTGCGGACCCTGTCCACGCAGCTCTCGGGCGCCCAGCTGGGCATCACCGTCACCAACCTGGCCATCGGCTTCGTCGCCGAGCCCTCGATCGCGGCCCTGCTGCGGGGGCCGCTGGAGTCGGTGGGCCTCTCCGGGGGCGCCGCGCGCTCGGTGTCGATCACCCTCGCGCTGGTGCTGGCCACCGCGCTGACGATGGTGTTCGGCGAGCTGGTGCCCAAGAATGTGGCCATCAGCGAGCCGCTGCGCACCGCCCGCGCCGTGGCCGGCTTCCAGCGCGGCTTCACGCGGGCCACCGCGCTGGTCATCCGGTTCCTCAACGGCTGGGCCAACGCGACGCTGCGCCGGCTGTTCGGCGTCGAGCCACAGGAGGAGCTGGCCTCCGCCCGCTCGCCCGACGAGCTGACCTCGCTCGTCCGCCGGTCGGGCCGGCAGGGCACGCTGCCGACGGAGACGGCGACCCTGCTCGAGCGCGGGCTGGCCTTCGGCGAGCTGCGGGCCAGCGACGCCGCGACCCCGCGCACCCGCATGACGACCGTGCTCGACGCGGCGCCGGTCGCCGAGGTGCTCGCCGCGGCGCGCGACTCCGGCCACTCCCGCTTCCCGGTCGTCTCGGCCGCCGGCGTCGACGACGTCGTCGGCATGGTCCACGTGAAACACGCCCTCGCCGTCGCGCGGGACCGGCGGGCCGCCACCCCGGTCTCGGCGGTGATGCTGCCGCCGCTGTTCGTGCCCACCTCGCGGCGCCTGGACGACCTGCTCGGCGACCTGCGCCGCGGTGGCCTGCAGATGGCCGTCGTCGTCGACGAGTACGGCGGCACCGACGGCGTCGTGACCGTCGAGGACCTCGTGGAGGAGCTGGTCGGCGACCTGGCCGACGAGCACGACGAGGAGGCCGGCGACGACGTCGTCGCGCGCGACGACGGCACCTGGTCGGTGTCGGGGCTGCTGCGGCCCGACGAGGTGGCCGCGGCGACCGGCCTGTCGGTCCCCTCCGACCGGCACTGGGAGACCGTCGGCGGGCTGGTGCTGCACGTGCTGGGCCGCATCCCCGAGGTCGGCGACCGCATCGAGGCCCGGCCGGTCCTGCCGCCCGAGCTGGCCGCCGAGGCCGAGGGCCTGCCCGCGGGCGTGTGGGTGCGGGTCGAACGGGTCGACGGCACCCGGGTGGAGCGGGCGGTCGTGGGCGAGCTGCCCGCCACCACCGGCGAGGAGGACGAGGACCGTGGGTGACTGGGTCGGCGTGCTGGTCGCCGTGGTGCTGCTGCTGGCCAACGCCTTCTTCGTCGGCGCGGAGTTCGCGCTCATCTCGGCGCGCCGCTCGTCGATCGAGCCGCTGGCCGAGGCCGGCTCGCGCCGCGCCCGCACCACGCTCGCGGCGATGGAGCGGGTGTCGCTGATGATGGCCGGCGCGCAGCTGGGCATCACCGTCTGCTCGCTGGGCCTGGGCGCCATCGGGGAGCCCGCCGTGGCGCACCTGCTCGAGCCGGTCTTCGCGGCGCTGTCGGTGCCCGAGGCGCTGGTGCACCCGATCTCGTTCGTCATCGCGCTGACCGTCGTCGTCGCGCTGCACGTGGTGATCGGCGAGATGGTGCCCAAGAACCTGGCGCTGGCCGGTCCCGACCGCGCCGCGCTGGTGCTCGCCCCGCTGCTGGCCGCCGTCGTCACGGTGCTCAAGCCGGTGATCGTGACGCTCAACGCGCTGGCCAACGGGGTGCTGCGGCTGTTGGGCGTCCAGCCCAAGGACGAGGTCACGAGCGCCTTCACCCGCGACGAGGTGGCCGGGCTCATCGGCGAGTCGCGCGCCGGCGGCCTGCTCGACGAGCGCGGCTTCGAGCTGCTCACCGGCGCCCTGGGCCTGGAGGAGCGCGACACCCGCTCGGTGCTCATCCCCCGCGCCGCGCTGACCGTCGTCGCGCCCGGTGACGACACCGCCGCCGTCGAGCGGGCCGCGGCCGCCACCGGCTTCTCCCGCTTCCCCGTGGCCGACGGCGACCGGCTGCTGGGCTACGTGCACGTCAAGGACGTGCTGGTCGCCGACGGCGCGCCCGAGCCGCGGGTCCGCGACATCACCCGCCCGCTCCCGCGCGTCGCCGCCGACGACGACCTGCGGCGCACGCTGGGCGTGATGCAGGCCGGCCGGGCCCAGTTCGCCGCGGTCACCGACGGCGGCCGGGTGGTCGGCGTCGTGGCGCTCGAGGACATCCTCGAGGAACTGGTCGGCGAGATCCGCGATGCTGCACACCGGGGTCAGGAGAGGACGGGAGCACGATGAGCTTCATCGACAGGACGAAGGCCAAGGCCGAGGAGCTGCTGGGCCGGGCCGAGGAGCTGTACGGCGAGACGCACGGCGACGCGGCCGCGCAGGTGGCCGGCGAGGCCCACCGGCTCGAGGCCGAGGTCGAGCTGGAGGAGGAGCGCGCCGAGGAGGCCGGCCGGCGGCACGGCGGGACCCGGCCCACCGACGAGGACGGCCAGACCCCGGTCGGCTGACCGGCGGTCAGCCGCCCAGGCGCAGGGCCACCAGCGCGACGTCGTCCTCGGGCCGGCCGTGCACCAGCCGCTCGATCACCTCGTCGCAGAGCTCGTCGAGGGGGCGCCCGGCCAGGTCGGTCACCGCGTCGGCCAGCCGGGCCAGCCCGGTGTCGAGGTCGACGTCGCGGCGCTCCACCAGGCCGTCGGTGTGCAGCAGGACCGTGCTGCCGCGCTCCAGGACCAGCGCGCTCTCGTGCCGCGGGCTGTCCGGGTCGACGCCCAGCAGCAGGTCGCCGGGCACCGGGGGCAGGTCGAGCAGCCGCCCGGCGGGGTCGAGGACCAGCGGGGGCAGGTGGCCGGCGCTGGACCAGCACACCCGGGCCCGGCCGGCCGCCGCCTCCTCCGGCGTCTGCTCGAAGCGGGCCACCGCCGCGGTGGCGTAGGTGTCGACCGCCAGCGTGGCCATGGCGCGGTCCAGGCCCCGCAGCACCTCGGCCGGGCCGGCGTCGCTGTAGGCGGCGATGCCGCGCAGCAGCGACCGCAGCTGGCCCATCGCCGCGGCCGCCTCGGTGTCGTGCCCGACGACGTCGCCGATGACCAGCGTCGTCGCCCCGGCCGGCTGGGCGAAGGCGTCGTACCAGTCGCCGCCCACGCGGGCCGCCTCGGCGGCTGGGGTGTAGCGGACGACCAGCCGGCCCAGCCGGGACCCGCGCGGCGTCGTCAGCAGGCTGCGCTGCAGCGCCTCGGCGAGCTGTCGCTGGCGGGCGAACAGCCGCACGTTGTCCAGGGCCAGCCCCACCCGGCCGGCGACCTCGCGGGCGGTCACGGGGTCGACGCGTGAGGTGCTCGCCCCGGTGCCGGAGAGGAACGTGAGCGCGCCGATCACCCGCGCGCGGCCGGGCAGCGGGACGGCGAGCACGTCGGGACCGCCGAGCTGCCGGTAGAGGGCACGCGCCTCGGCGTCCAGGATGGCCGCGAGGACGTCGGCGCCGTCGGCCTCCACCGTCTCGCCGGCCAGTGCGCGGACCACCGGCGCGGCGGCCGGCATCCCGGGCAGCCGGACGGCGGCGTAGCGGCGGAGCAGGTCGCGGCGGGCCGGGTCGCCGTGCCACGAGCCCAGGTCGCGGGGCCGGCCGTCGTCGTCGAGGACGGTGAGCAGGCACGCCTCGCCGAGCTCGGGCACGACCAGGCGGGGGATGCGCCGCACCGCCTCGGTGAGGTCGAGCGTGCCGGTCAGCTCCGCCCCGACGCGGGCGAGCAGGGCCAGCCGGTCCTGCGCGGTGCGCCGGGCGGTGGTGTCGGAGAAGTACAGGGCCAGGCCGTTCCCGAGCGGGACGGCGCGCACCTCGAACCAGCGGTCGAGCGGCTCGGGGTAGAAGGCCTCCACCGTCCGGGCCCGGCCGGTGGCCAGCACCTCGCGGTAGGTGCGGCCGAACTCGCTGTCGACGTTGAACGGGAACGACTCCCAGAAGCAGGCCCCGACGAGCTGGTCCCACGTCCCGCCGACGACGGCCTCGCCCGCGCCGTTGACGTAGGTGATCCGCCAGTCGCGGTCGACGGCGATGTAGCCCAGGGGCATCGCCTCGAGCACGGGATCGCGCTGTGCGTGTACCGGCACCTGCTCCCGTCCTCGCGCTGTCAGGGCACACCGGGGACGTCGCCCCGCCCTTGGAGCCCCGGCGCATGGTGTGCCAGACGCCCACCGCCGGTCAAGGAACCCGGCCGGGTGCCGACCGGGACGTGACCTGCCGCCTCAGGGGCAGGCCACCCACTCCTCCTCGCCGTCGGCGAAGACCTGCCGCTTCCAGATGGGCAGCCGCTTCTTGACCTCGTCGACCAGTTCCGCGCAGGCCCGGAACGCCTCCCCGCGGTGCGCGGCGCTGACCGCGCAGGCCAGGGCGACGTCGCCGATGCCCAGCAGCCCGACGCGGTGCGAGACGGCGACCGCCCGGACCTCGGGCCGGGCGGCGAACTCCTCGGCGAGCCCGGTGATGACCTCGCCGGCCGTGGGGTGGCCGACGTACTCGAGCTCGGTGACCGGCCGGCCGCCGTCGACGTCCCGCACGACGCCGGAGAAGGAGACGACGGCGCCGGCACCGGAGTCGGCCACCGCCTGCTCGTGCTCGGCGACCGACAGCGGCTCGTCGACGACTCGGGCGATCAGGTGGCCGGCGATCACGGGCCCGAAGCTACCCCGCCGGGCGGCACGTCGAGGTCGACCGGGTCGGCCAGGCCGGTGCAGTCGACCTCGGTGACGGCGTGGGCGGCGAGGTAGCGGCGGGCGCCCTCGTCGCCGGTCGCGGTGCCCGCCACCCCGGCCCAGTGGTCCCGGCCGAGCAGCACCGGGTGGCCCCGGACGCCGTCGTACGTGGCGACCGCCAGCGCGTCCGGCGCGGCGAGGGCGGCGACCGCGCGCAGGGCGGCCGGCGTCATGCCCGGCATGTCGACCAGCGTGACCAGCGCGGCGTCGACCCGTCCCGGCCAGCCGCGCAGGCCGTCGAGGCCGGTGCGCAGGCTGGAGGCCATGCCGGTCTCCCAGTCGCGGTTGGCCAGGACGGTCGCGCCGTCGAGGTCCGCGCTGCGCCAGACGTCGACCGCCCGCGCCCCGAGGACCACCAGCACGGGGTCGCACACCGCCCGCGCCGTCCGCACGGCCCGCTCGACCAGCAGGCTGCCCTCGTACTCGACCAGGGCCTTGGGCATGCCGTAGCGGCGTCCCCCGCCCGCGGCGAGGACCAGCCCGGCGACCGTGCTCATGCGCCCAGCGTCCTCCCGCCGATGATCAGGTGACCTGATCGTGCGGCGTCCTCCCTCGCGGTGGGACGTGAGGGAGGACGCCCTGCGATCAGGGACCCTGATCATCGACCACCCGTCTCACCGCGTGTAGACGGCGACCTCCGAGGCCTTGACCACCGCCCAGACCCGCGAGCCGGGGGCGAGGCCGAGCTCGGCGAACGCCGTCGCGGTCACGTCGGCGAGCAGCGGCACCTCGCCGTCGAGCTCGCAGCGCACCGTGGACCCGTGCGGCGTCGCGCCGGCCACCGTCGCCGGCCAGGCGTTGCGGGGGCTGCCCTCGGGCCGCGACGGGTAGAGCGCCACCGACTCCGGCCGCACCGCGACCAGGACCGGCCCCTGCGCCGGCTCGGCGACGGTGACCGCTCCCCCGCCGTCGAGGCGCACGGTCAGGCCCTCGCCGGTGCCGGGCAGCAGCGAGAGCCCGACCAGCCGGGCGACGTAGTCGGTGCGCGGGTGCCGGGCCACGTCCGAGGGCGCCCCGGCCTGCACCACCGCGCCGTCCTCGACGACCAGGACCCGGTCGGCGAGCGCCATGGCGTCGACCGGGTCGTGGGTGACCAGCACGGCGCTGCCGCCGAAGTCGGCGAGGTGCCGGCGCAGCTCGGCCCGGACGGCGAGGCGGGTGCGGGCGTCGAGCGCCGACAGCGGCTCGTCGAGCAGGAGCAGCGCCGGGTCGCCGACCAGCGCCCGGGCCAGCGCGGCGCGCTGCGCCTGCCCGCCGGAGAGCTGGCCCGGCCGCCGGTGGCCGAGGTCGGCGATGCCGACCCGCTCGAGCCACGCGGCCGCCGCCCGGCGCGCCGCGGCCCGGGTCGCCCCGCGGGTGCGCGGGCCGAAGGCGACGTTGTCGAGCACCGACAGGTGCGGGAAGAGCAGGTGGTCCTGGAAGACCATCCCCAGCGGGCGGCGGTGGGCGGGCAGGTGCACCCGGCCCCCGACGTCGTCCCAGGTCGCGCCGTCGACGACCACCCGCCCGCCGTCGGGGGGCAGCAGCCCGGCCAGCACCCGCAGCAGCGTGGACTTCCCCGCCCCGTTGGGCCCGAGGACGGCGAGGACCTCCCCGTCGTCGACCTCGCAGGCGACGTCGACGGTCAGCGGGCCCCGGCGGACGACGACGTGCGCGGCGAGGCTCACGCGGCCGCCCCCGAGCGCCCGAGCCAGCGGTCCCGCAGGAGGAGCAGCGTGGCCACCGAGACGACGAGGAGGACCAGCGAGAGCACGATCGCCGCCTGCGGGTCGCGCTGCAGCGCCAGGTAGACCGCCAGCGGCATGGTCTGCGTCGTCCCCGGGAAGTTGCCGGCGAAGGTGATCGTGGCGCCGAACTCGCCCAGCGCCCGCGCCCAGCACAGCACCGCGCCGGCGGCCACGCCCGGTGCCACCAGCGGCAGCGTGACGCGGCGGAAGGTGGTCCACCGGTCGGCGCCGAGCGTGGCGGCGGCGTCCTCGTAGCGGACGTCGGCGGCCCGGAGCGCGCCCTCGACGCTGATGACGAGGAACGGCATCGCCACGAACGTCTCGGCGATGACCACGGCGGTGGTGGTGAACGGGATGGTGACGCCCGTGGTCTCGGCCAGCCAGCGCCCGATGATCCCCTGGCGGCCGAGCACGAGGAACAGCGCGACGCCGCCGACCACGGGCGGCAGCACGAGCGGCACGGTGACCAGCGCGCGCAGCAGCGCCCGGCCGCGCGCCCGCGACCGCGCCAGCACCCAGGCCAGCGGCACCCCCAGCACGACCGAGACGAGCGTGGCGAGGGTGGCCGACACCAGCGACAGCCGCAGCGCCTGGCCGACGCCGGGTGCGGTGAGCAGGCTGCCGAGCTGCGACCACGGCGTGCGGACCAGCAACCCGGCCAGCGGCAGGACGAGGAAGGCGACGGCGAGCGCCGCCGGGACCAGCAGCGGTGCCGGGGTGCGGCCGCGGGTCACGGGGAGCGGAAGCCGGCCGCCTCGAGCGCCTGCTGCCCGTCGTCGGAGAGCACGAGGTCGACGAAGGCCTGCGCCGCGTCCGGGTTGGGCGCGTCCGCCAGGGTGACCAGCGGGTAGTCGTTGACGGCGTCCTCGGCCTCGGGGAAGGCGATGCCCTCGACGGCGTCGCCGGCGGCGGTGACGTCGGTGGCGTAGACCAGGGCGGCGTCGACCTCACCGAGCTCCACCTTGGTCAGCGCCGCCCGCACGTCCTCCTCCTGGGTGTCCGGGCGCGGGGTGACGCCGGCGGCGGCGAACACGTCCTCCGACGCGGCGCCGCAGGGCACCTCGGGCGCGCAGACGGCGAGGGTGAGCTCCTCGCGGCCGAAGTCGGCCAGGCCGGTGATCCCGGCCGGGTTGCCCGCGGGGACGGCGATCTGCAGGACGTTGGCGGTGAAGACCGTCGGCTCGCCGTCGCCGAGGCCGGCGTCGGTGACCACCGTCATCTGCGCGGGGTTGGCCGAGGCGAACACGTCGGCCGGGGCGCCCTGGGTGAGCTGGGTGGCCAGCGCGGAGCTGCCGGCGAAGTTGAACTGCACGGTCAGCTCCGGGTTGTCGCCCTCCAGCTGCTGTCCGAGGCCGGTGAAGACGTCGGTGAGCGAGGCGGCGGCGAAGACGGTGAGGGTGCCGGTGAGACCGCCGTCGTCGGACGCGGACGCCGACGTGGTGCCCGATGCCTGCGCGCCGTCGTCCCCGCCGCAGGCACTCAGCGCCCCCAGGGTCACCGCCACCAGCACCGCCGTGCTCCGCACGCGCATCGGGTCTCCTCACCGCCGGGCGGATCCGCCGATCCGCGCCTGCGGGACGATAGCCGACGACGGCCCGGAACTGCGGCCGTGCAGACGGCCGCGGCCTCCGCAGATCCGCCAGGATGCGCACATGCGACTGTCCACGCGCAACCAGCTGTCCGGCACCGTCACCGCGGTCACCCCGGGGTCGGTGATGGCGACCGTGAAGGTGGACGTCTCCGGCCAGGAGATGACCGCGTCGATCACCAAGGAGGCGGTGGAGGACCTGGGACTGGCCGTCGGCTCGCCGGTCGTCGTCCTGGTGAAGTCGACCGAGGTGATGCTCGCCGTGGAGGACTAGGAGAAGGACCCCCTCGCCCCCCACCCCTCGCTCCGCTCGGGGCGGGTCCCTGCGAGCGGGCCGAGCCACACGATGCTGCTCACGGCACGTCGACGCTCACCTGGGTCGCCTTGACGGTGGCCACGGCGCGCACGCCGACGTCGAGACCGAGCTCGTCGGCCGCCTCGCGGGACATCAGCGAGACCAGCCGGAAGGGCCCGGCCTGGATCTCCACCTGTGCCATGACGGTGTCGCGGACGACGCGGGTGACGATGCCCGCCAGCCGGTTGCGGGCCGAGGAGCCGCGGGTCGTGCCGGGCTCGGGCGCGTCGTGCAGCTCGGTGGCCAGGCGGGCGAGGTCGGCGCCGTCGACGTGCGCGGGGCCGCCGCCCACCCGGGACGCGGGGAGCCGCCCGCTGTCGATCCAGCGGCGGACCGTGTCGTCGCTGACGCCCAGCAGCGCCGCGGCCTCGGCGATCCGGTAGCTCGCGCTCACGCCGGGCGACCCTAGTCGCCGGTACGACACTCCCCGCGGTGCCGCGGCGGCCTGGGGACCGGCACCCGCCGTCCACAGGCCCTCCCGGGCGGCGACGGGCCCCGGCGCGACCATCGGGTGGTGTTCGACGACGCCTGGCTCACCGACCTCCTCCGCTTCCGCGGCGGCCTGCTGACCGACGCCGGTGTGGCGTCGGAGCTCGCTGCCACCCTGGCTGTGCACCGGCCGGGGGTCGACGTCACCGGCACTGCCACGCGCGAGCTGCTCGCCGCCCTGGCCGACACGTGGGAGCGCGGCTGGCAGCCGGCCGACGTCGTGCACCTGGCGCGGAAGGAGGCGACCGCCGCCTCGGTGCCGCTGGCCGTGGCGCTCATCGGCGAGCACGCGCGGCGCACCGGTGCGGCCGCCCGTGCACCGGATGCCTGGCTCGGGCAGCTGCGCGAGCTCGGGGTGCCTGCTGACGGCGATCCCGGGGTGGTGGGTGCCTGGCACCGCCGGGAGGGCAGACCGCCCGCGGACGCGTGGCGGATCGTGCTGCGCCTGGCTGGGCTGTTGCGGACCACCGCGCGCCTCGAGGTGCTCGTCCCCCCGCCGTCGCGGTGGGGTCCGGGCGTCCGGCACACGGTCGCCCCCGGCACCGGGGACGCGCGGGCGCTGCGGCGCATCCGGGCGCTGCTCGACAAGGCGGAGTCCACGGAGTTCCCCGAGGAGGCCGAGGCGCTGACCGCCAAGGCGCAGGAGCTGATGACCCGCCACGCCGTCGACGCGGCCCTGCTCGACGCCGGCAGCGGGACGGCGGCGGCCGCGGCGGTCGCGACCCGTCGGGTGCACGTCGACGACCCGTACGTCCAGGCCAAGACCCAGCTGCTCGGGGCGGTCGCCGACGCCAACGGGGTGCGGCTGGTCTGGTACCGGGGCCTGGGCATCGCGACGCTGGTCGGCGTGGCCGCCGACCTCGACGCCGTCGAGCTGCTGTTCACCTCGCTGCTGCTGCAGGTCGGGCAGGCGCTGGCGGCGGCCGAACGAGCGGCGGGGCGGCGGTCGGCCTCCCGCGCCTTCCGGCGGGCGTTCCTGCTCGGCTACGCGGGACGCATCGGCGAGCGGCTGACCGGTGCTCGGGAACGGGCCACCCGGGCGGCCGCGGCGGAGCAGGGGGTCGACCTGCGGCCGGTGCTGCGCTCGCGGCAGGCGGCCGTCGACGACGCGTTCACCGAGTTGTTCCCCCGCGTGCGCAGCAACCGCAGCCGCTCGTCGGTCGACGGCGCGGGCTGGTGGGCCGGCCGGGCGGCCGCGGACTCCGCCGACGTCGGGACCCGCCGTGCGCACCTCCGGTGAGCGCCCGGCCGCACCTCCCGACGCCTCCCCACGGCGCCCCGGGCCGCCTGCCGTCCGTTTGCCGATCTCCGGCCCCGGGCAGCGGCGGGCGGTGTCCCGCACCCCTCGCGAGAACCCCGCCGGAGGCTCGGCGTCGGTCCGCACCCGCCGGTTGCGGGAGACGGCCCGCGACGTCCTCGGCTTCGACGACTTCCGCCCCGGCCAGGAGCGCGCCATGCAGGCGGTCCTGTCGGGCCGGGACACGCTCGCGGTGCTGCCCTCGGGTGCCGGCAAGAGCGCCGTCTACCAGGTGGCCGGCCAGCTGCTCGACGGTCCGGTGGTCGTCGTCTCGCCGCTGATCGCCCTCCAGCGCGACCAGGTGGAGCGGCTCTCCGAGCTCGGCGAGGACGCCGGCCGGGCCGCCCAGCTCAACTCCAGCCTGTCGGCCGGCGACCAGCACGCGGCCCTGCAGGGCGTGGAGGACGGAACGGTCCGCTACCTGTTCCTCGCGCCCGAGCAGCTGGCCAAGCCCGAGGTGGTGGCCGCCCTCCGCGACGCCCGGCCCGCCCTGTTCGTCGTCGACGAGGCGCACTGCGTCTCCGCCTGGGGCCACGACTTCCGCCCCGACTACCTGCGGCTGGGTCAGGTGGTCGAGCAGCTGGACCACCCGACCGTCCTCGCCCTGACGGCGACCGCCGCGCCCCCGGTGCGGGCCGAGATCGTCGAGCGGCTGGCGATGCGCGAGCCCGAGGTCGTCGTCGCCGGGTTCGACCGGCCCGAGATCCGCCTCGAGGTCGACCACCACGCCGACGCGCACGCCAAGCGCGCCGCCGTCATCGACCGCGCCGCCGGCGAGGTAGAGGCCGGCCGCGGCCCCGGCATCGTCTACAGCGCCACCCGCAAGGGCACCACCGACCTCGCCGACGCCCTCACCGAGCGGGGTCTGCGCGCCCGGCCCTACCACGCGGGCCTGAGGAAGGGCGAGCGCGAGGACACCCAGCGCGCGTGGATGGACGACGAGCTCGACGTGGTCGTCGCCACCACGGCCTTCGGCATGGGCATCGACAAGCCGGGCACCCGGTTCGTGGTGCACGCCGAGCCCGCCGACTCGGTGGACAGCTACTACCAGGAGATCGGCCGCGCGGGCCGGGACGGGCGGCCGGCCCTCGCCGTCCTGGTGTACCGGCAGGAGGACCTCGGGCTGCGGCGGTTCTTCGCCGCGGGCGCGCCGGCCGCGGAGGAGCTGCAGCAGGTGGCCGGGCTGGTCGCCGCCGCACCGGCGGCCGGCATCGACGACGGCGTCGACGTCCGGCAGCTGCGCGACGAGACCGGCCGCGGGGCCACCCCGCTGGCCCGCGACCTCAACCTGCTCGAGCAGGTGTCGGCCGTCGTCCTCGACGAGGAGGGCGCGGCCCACCCCGCGCAGGGGGCGCCCTCCCCCGGTGACGCCGCCGCGGCCGCCCGCGAGCTCGCCGAGCACCACGAGCGGGTCGACCAGAGCCGGGTGGAGATGATGCGCGGCTACGCCGAGACCACCGAGTGCCGCCGCCAGTACCTGCTCGGCTACTTCGGCGAGCAGCTCGAGGAGCCGTGCGGCAACTGCGACACCTGCTCGAACGGCACCGCGCACGAGCAGCCCTCCGCCGACGACGCGGACACCCCCTTCGCCCCCGAGACCCCGGTGGAGCACACCGAGTGGGGTCCCGGCGTGGTGATGCGGGTGGAGGACGACCGGGTCGTGGTGCTGTTCGAGGAGGTCGGTTACAAGACCCTCGCGCTCCGGGCGATCGAGGCGAACGACCTGCTGCGGGTCCGTGGCGCCTGACCGGCCGGGCACCTCATCGTGTGCTCACCCTGCGGAGCGGCCGGGGCGCCGCGATGATCAGCCGAGGACCGGGCGCCGCGCCCGGGCGAGAGGAGTGCGCACGTGAAGGTCCTCGGCATCAACGCCATCTACCACGACCCCGCGGCGGCGCTCGTCGTCGACGGGAGGGTCGTGGCCGCGGCCGAGGAGGAGCGCTTCAGCCGGCGCAAGCACGGCAAGCGCCCCCTGCCCTGGAGCGCCTGGGAGCTGCCCGAGCTGTCGGCGGCCTGGTGCCTGGCCGAGGCCGGCATCCGCCCCGAGGAGCTCGACGCCGTCGCCTACTCGTTCGACCCCGCCCTCATGGGCACGCCCGAGGACTCGGGTCTCTTCGACGACGGCGACACCATGCGCAAGCGGTACGCCGAGATGGCGCCGGACTTCCTCGCGCACGCCCTGCCCGGCCTCGACCCGGCGAAGGTGCGCTTCGTCAAGCACCACGTCGCGCACGCGGCCTCCGCCGGCAAGGCGGCTCCGCAGCGGGACAACGCCGTCCTCGTGCTCGACGGCCGCGGCGAGGCGCACAGCCACCTCGCCGGCCGCTACGTCGACGGGCAGCTGGAGGTCCTCGCCGGCCAGGCGCTGCCGCACTCCCTCGGGTTGATGTACGAGGAGCTCACCGACCACCTGGGCTTCCTGCGCAGCTCCGACGAGTTCAAGGTCATGGCGATGGCCTCCTACGGCAAGCCGCGGTTCCTCGGCGAGCTGTCGGAGCTCATCCGGCCCACCGGCGACGGCGGCTTCGTCACCGAGCGGATCGACTTCGCCGAGTTCGCCCCGCGCCTGGGCAAGGGCGACCAGTGGACGGAGGACCACGCCGACCTCGCCGCCAGCGTCCAGACCCGGCTGGAGGAGGTCCTG
Source organism: Geodermatophilus sp. SYSU D00696 (assembly GCF_054050235.1). Classification (NCBI taxonomy): domain Bacteria; kingdom Bacillati; phylum Actinomycetota; class Actinomycetes; order Geodermatophilales; family Geodermatophilaceae; genus Geodermatophilus; species Geodermatophilus sp. SYSU D00696. The sequence continues at coordinate 19,095 of NZ_JBJGYY010000004.1, forward strand.
GTCGACCTCGCCCGCTGGGTGCACGAGCAGACCGGCGAGAAGACGCTCACCATGGCCGGCGGTGTCGCGCTCAACTGCGTGGCCAACACCCGCATCCTGGCCGAGACGCCCTTCGAGGACGTCTGGGTGCAGCCGGCCGCCGGCGACGCCGGCACCGCACTCGGCAGCGCCCTGCACGTGGCGCACGAGCTCGGCGAGCGCACCGAGCCGATGCCCGGCGCGGCGCTGGGCCGCAGCTGGGGCGACGACGAGATCGAGCGGTGGCTGCAGACGGCGGCCATCGACTACGAGCGGCCCGACGACGTCGCCGAGGCCGTCGCGGAGGTCCTCGCCGACAACGGCATCGTGGCCTGGTTCCAGGGCCGCAGCGAGTACGGCCCGCGCGCGCTCGGCCACCGGTCGCTGCTCGCCCACCCCGGCTTCGAGGCCAACCTGGAGCGGATGAACGACGTCAAGGGCCGCGAGCAGTTCCGCCCGGTGGCGCCGATGGTGCTGCTGGAGCGGGCGCCGGAGATCTTCAGCCGCGGCCCGGTCCCCTCGCCCTACATGCTCTTCGTCCACGACGTCGCCGAGGAGTGGCGCGACCGCATCCCCACCGTCACCCACGTCGACGGGACGGCGCGCATCCAGACCATCGACCCCGAGACCGAGCCCCTGGTGCACCGGATGATCTCGGCGTTCGAGCGGCACACCGGGCTGCCGGTCGTGGTCAACACCAGCCTCAACACCGCCGGGCGGCCGATGGTCGACGACCCGCGCGACGCCCTCGAGTGCTTCGGCTCGGCCCCGGTCGACCTGCTGGCCATCGGCCCGTTCGTCGTCCGCCGGCCGAGCCGCACGCCGCGCCCCTGACCGGTCGCCCCTCCTCCGTCCGGGGGAGGGGCGAACCGCGGCGGCCGCCCGTTGCGAAGACCGGGTGCACGGGAACCGATCGGTGACGATCCGGTAACGACCCTCCCTCGAACGGGCGGTTGTCGTTGCCGGACCGTCCCCGCCGGGTACCGCCCGACCAGCGCCCGTCAGGACGGCGGAGCGCGACGCACACGGAGGAGACGGACACCATGGCTACCACTGGCAACACCGGCGCGCGGCGGGGGACCACCTGGCCCCAGGCGCTCGCCCTCGTCTTCGGGGTGGTCTACCTCCTGGTCGGCATCGTCGGCTTCTTCATCACCGGCTTCGACGCCTTCGCCGACAACACACAGGACGAGATGCTCCTGATCTTCATGATCAACCCACTGCACAACATCGTGCACATCGTGATCGGCCTGGCCGGGATCGCCCTGTCGCGCACGCTGGCCGGCGCCCGCACCTACGGCTGGCTGCTCGCGATCGGCTACGGCGCGGCCTTCGTCTACGGCCTGATCGCCATCGGCGAGGACTGGGACTTCCTCAACATCAACGGTGCCGACAACGTGCTGCACATCGCCACGGCCGTCGTCGGCCTGGTGATGGCCCTGGGCCCGGTCAACGACCGGGTCGCGCGCCCCACGCGCGCCTGAACGGAGGGCCTCCCCGCCCCCACCGCGGGGAGGCCGTTCCAGCACGTCGCCAGGAGCCGGGCACCCGTTCCGTCGGGCGCCCGGCTCCTGGCGTCCGCGGGGCGCGCACCCCGGTGCGACGCCGGTCACCAACCGGGCTACCTTCCGGTGCATGGACTTCGCCCTGTCCGCCCGAGCCGAGGACGTCTGCGGCCGGATGTGGGACTTCATGCGTGAGCAGGTCTTCCCCGCCGAGCCCGTCTACCAGGCGTGGCGCGCCGAGCGCGGCCACGACGACCACGGGCACCCGCCGGTGCTCGAGGACCTCAAGAAAGAGGCCCGCGCCCGCGGGCTGTGGAACCTGTTCCACCACGAGCTCGGGGGGCTGACCAACCTCGAGTACGCGTCGGTCGCCGAGATCATGGGCTGGTCGCCGGTGATCGCCCCCGAGGTGACCAACTGCGGGGCCCCGGACACGGGGAACATGGAGACGCTGATGATGTTCGGGACGCCCGAGCAGAAGCAGCGCTGGCTCGAGCCGCTGCTCGAGGGCGAGATCCGGTCGGCGTTCGCCATGACCGAGCCCGACGTCGCCTCCTCCGACGCCCGGAACATCCAGACGTCGATCGTGCGCGACGGCGACGAGTACGTGATCAACGGCCGCAAGTGGTGGACCAGCGGTGCCGCCGACGAGCGCTGCCAGATCTTCATCGTCATGGGCAAGACCGACCCCGAGGGCGCCCCGCACCGGCAGCAGTCGATGATCCTCGTGCCGCGGGACACCCCGGGGCTGGAGATCCTGCGGCACCTGCCGGTCTTCGGCTACCAGGACCAGCACGGCCACTCGGAGCTGCGGCTGACCGACGTCCGCGTGCCGGCCACGAACCTCCTCGCCGGCGAGGGCGACGGCTTCATGATCGCCCAGGCCCGGCTCGGCCCCGGCCGCATCCACCACTGCATGCGGGCGATCGGCATGGCCGAGCGGGCGCTGGCGCTCATGGTCGACCGCGCGCAGAAGCGGGTCGCCTTCGGCCGGCCGCTGGCCGAGCAGGCCACCGTCCGCGAGACGATCGCCCGCTCCCGCATGGAGATCGACCAGGCCCGGCTCATGGTGCTGCGCACCGCCGACCTGATCGACAAGTACGGCGCGAAGGGCGCCCGGACCGAGATCGCCGCGATCAAGGTCATCGCGCCGAACGTGGCCTGCGACGTGATCGACCGGGCCATCCAGGTGCACGGCGGCGCCGGCGTCAGCGACGACACCCCGCTGGCCCGCTTCTACGCCTCGGCCCGCACGCTGCGGATCGCCGACGGCCCCGACGCGGTGCACCTGCGCTCGGTGGCCAAGGAGGAGCTCGCCCGCGAGCGCCCCTACGTCGGCTGACGGAAGGACCTCACCACACGAGAACGGGGCCGGCACCGGGTGGTGCCGGCCCCGCCGCACGTCCGGGGTCGGAGTCCGGGGTCGGACGGTCAGGGGCTCAGTGTCGAGCCGAAGCCCCCGCCGGCCAGCTTGGCCATCAGCTGCGTGCGGTCGAGCCCCACGCCGGCCAGCGCGTCGCCGTCCCGGTCGGTGTCGATCTCGTCGGGCAGCTGCGCCTCGACCGCGTCGGCCGTGCTGTTGTCACCCTCGGTGCGCAGCACCCGCACCAGTTCCTGCTTGTCCAGCTTCACGCGCTTCCTCCGTCCTGGGGACCGCTCCTCCTCCCGGAGTGTGGTGGGGGTCACCCAGGGGCGGCAACCGGACGGCGGGCGCTCAGCGCGGGCGGGACCGCCCGAACAGGAAGGCGCTCAGGCCCAGCAGGAGCACGCCCACGGACAGCTGGGCGGCCCCCACGCCGCCGCGCTCGGCGACGAACCACGTCGACGCCGACACCAGCAGGACGGTCCCGATGCCGAGGACCAGCAGCGCCGCCACCCGGCTGCGCCGCGCCTTGCCGTCGTCCCGTGGTGTCCGGGCCCCTGCCATGTCGCCTCCGCTCCGGCCGGGCGCCGCGCGCCGGCCTCACGTCGAGCCAACCAGACGGCGCAGGCGGGTGCGGGCCCGAGGCTCGACGGCGCCGCGACGGGACGGGGAACGGCCCGGGCTAGGGTCCTCCCCGTGCCGGAGCCGGTCGACCGGGCCCTGCCCTGGGCCCTGCTGCTGCGCGTGCACGCCGCCGTCCTCCCCCGGCTGGAGCGGGCGCTCGCGGCCCACCAGCTGCCGCTGGCCTGGTACGACGTGCTGCTCGAACTGAACGCCGTCCCCGGCCGGCGGCTGCGGATGAGCGAACTGGGCAGCCGGGTCGTGCTCAGTCGGGAGCGGGTCAGCCGGGTGGTCGACGACCTGGAGCGAGCCGGCCTGGTGCGTCGCGAGGCCAACCCGGAGGACCGCCGGTCGCTGTTCGCCGTGCTCACCGAGGAGGGCCGGGAGCGGCTGCGCGCCGCCGCCCCGGCCTATCTCGCCGGCATCGAGGAGCACTACACCCGCCACCTCGACGACGACGAGATCACCGTCCTGTCGCGGGCACTGGCCCGGGTGCTCGAGGCCGAGGAGCCGCCCCGGCGCTGACCGGCCCGGCTCAGAACGCCTTGCCGGCGTCGCGCGCCTGAGCATGGGCCAGCGCCCGGCGGACGTCGACGTCGTCGGCGACCAGATCCGGACGCAGGTGGATCTCGGTGATGTCCTCGACGCCGGCCCAGTTCAGCCAGTCGGTGAAGAACGTGGTCTGGAAGTCCGACCCGAAGGCCGGGCCGCGGTCGGGTCCGTACACGGCGCTGGTGTAGACGACAGCGGCCCGCTTGCCGGTCAGCAGGCCGCGGTACCCGGTCGCCGGGTCGAACCCGAACACCATCCCGGGCTGACTCACCACGTCGATGAACTGCTTGAGGACGTAGGGGACGCCGGCGTTCCACATGGGGACGCTGAACAGGTAGCGGTCGGCGGCGTCGAAGCGGCGGAAGGTGGCCTCGACCGCGTGCCACGCCTCGGCGGCCTCCCCCGCGGGCTGCTGCCCGGCGAAGAGCGCCATCTTGCCCGCGGTCGCGGCGGCCCCGAACGGCGGCAGGGTGCCGTCCCAGAGGTCGAAGGTGTCGATCGGGACGCCGGGGTGGGTCTCGGTGAAGGCGTCGAGGAAGGTCGCGGCCAGGGCGCGGGACTCGGAGGCGGCGCCACGAGGCGAGGCGGCGACGTGCAGCAGGACGGACATGGGGTTCCTCCCGGGGATACGTGCGGATGCACGCATCCTAGGTAGATGCGTGCGCACGCACAAGACATTCTCGGGAGCACGGAGCCGGGGACGCCGGCCGAGGGTCAGCCCCGGCGCGTCGGCGGCTCGCCGGCGTCCAGCGCGGCCTGGGCCTGGGCGGGGTCGAAGGCGCAGGCGTCGGCGACGTCGGGGGCCGGCGCGGCCCCTTCCACCGGCGCCGGCGGCGACCCGTCGGGCACCTCCCCCGCCGCACTGGTGCCCGGCGCGGGCGCCGGTGCGGGCGTGGTCGGCGCGGTGCCGGCGAGGGTGTCCTGCACGATCTGCCGCATCCGGTCGTAGTCCGGGTAGGCCGGGTCGATCAGGCTGGTGTCGAAGACGACGCTGCGCACCTCGGCGTCCTTGACGAGGAAGGCCAGGTCGACGAAGTCGTCGAGCGCCGAGCGGGGGATGTCGGTGCTGACGATGTCCTGCGTCGTCGCCGCCAGCTCCTGGTACTGCTCGAGCAGGGTGATCGGGTCGGCGGCGTCGATGATCGCGTCGATGGTGCAGCGCTGCCGGTCCATCCGGTCGTAGTCGCTGAGCCCGAACCGGCCGCGGGCGAAGTGCAGCGCCGTCCCGCCGTCCATGAGCTGGTTCGGTCCGGGGGCGATGTAGTCGTCCGGGAGGATGCCCAGGGTCGGCTCGCCGTTGATCGGCACGTAGTAGTTGACGTTGACCGTGACGCCGCCCAGGGCGTCGATCAGCCGGCTGAACCCGTCGAGGTTGACGAGCACGAAGTAGTCGATGGGCAGGCCGAGGGCCTCGCCGACGCCGAGTTTCAGGAAGTCGGCACCGGGGTCGTCCGTGGGGCCGAGGATCTCGGGGTGGGCGAGCGGCCCGCTGCGGTACACGGCGTTGAGCAGGCCGTCGGACTCGTTGACGCCCTCGAACCCGTCGGGGTAGGCCTCGGCCAGGACGCTGCCGGGCGGGAAGGGCAGGTCCTGGAGGTTGCGCGGCAGGCTGAACAGCGTCGTCTCACCGGTCTCGGTCTCGATGCTGGCGACGATCACCGTGTCGGTGCGCACGCCCTCGCGGCCCTCACCGCCGTCACCGCCGAGCAGCAGCACGTTGACGCGTTCCTTGTCCCCGAACGGGTCGGGGGTGTCGACGACGGTGGCCGACCGCCGGTCGTCGGCGAAGACCCCCTCGAGCAGCCCGTGCTGGGCGACGGCCACGGTGCCGACGCGGTAGGCCGGATAGGCCACGACCGCCACCAGCGCGGCGACGAGCAGCGCGCCGAGTGCGTGCCGGGGCCGGCTGCTGCGGCGCGGCAGCAGCGCCCGGTAGCCGGTCACGATCACCGCGATCCAGGCGAGCGCCAGCACGGAGATGCCGCCGACCAGCCAGGCCAGCTGGTCGGTGTCGACGGCAAGTCGCACCGCGGTGCGCCGGCCCGCCGTCGCCAGCCAGACGCCGCCGGCCACCAGCAGCGCGAACACGACCAGCACGGCGGCACCGAGCCGCCGCCGTCCGGTGGCGAGGAAGGCGGTACCGGGGAGCGCGGCGTTGAGCGCCGTGAGGCCGAGGACGGAGGCCAGGGACCGTGACCGCGGCCGCTCGCGCCGGTCGCTCCCCTGCGCCGGCCGGGCGGTGCTCCCGGGCACCGGCGGCAGGGACGGCGCGTCCCCGATCGGGCGGGTGAGGTCGGAGTCGTCGTTCACGGGCGCACCCGGGACAGGCCGGGCCCGCTCCTGTCGGCTCCACTCGTCCGGGTCGAGGTCATCCGCCCATGATCCCACTCGCGCCTACGGCTCACCGGCGTTCCGTACCCCGGGGGAGCCGGCGCCACCCCGCCGGCCGTGAGGGGCGTCTCCGCGGGCCAGGTGGCGTGTACCGACGGTGACCAGCGGGTGGCCCTCCTGCAGGGTCCCGCTGCGAGCCTGCGAGGGGCGGGGGGGCAGGAGGGTCCTGTGTCTAGGCTCGGGGGCCGTGCGCCTCGCCACCTGGAACGTGAACTCCATCCGCACGCGCCTGGACCGGGTGGCCGCCTGGCTGCAGCGCCGCGACGTCGACGTCCTGGCGCTGCAGGAGACCAAGTGCCGCGACGACCAGTTCCCGGAGGAGCGCTTCCGCGAGCTCGGCTACGAGGTGGCGCACGTCGGGTACTCGCAGTGGAACGGCGTCGCGGTGCTCTCGCGGGTCGGGCTGACCGACGTCGAGGTCGGCTTCCCCGGGATGCCGACGTGGGTGGCCAAGGAGGGCGCCGAGCCGGCCGCCGAGGCCCGCGCGCTGGGCGCGACGTGCGGCGGCGTGCGGGTGTGGAGCCTCTACGTGCCCAACGGCCGCCAGCTCGGCGACCCGCACTACGACTACAAGCTCGAGTGGCTCGCCGCGCTGCGCACCGCGGCCGGCGGCTGGCTGGCCGCCGACCCCGCCGCCCAGGTGGCCCTGGTCGGCGACTGGAACATCGCGCCCCAGGACGACGACGTGTGGGACATGACGGTCTTCGCCACCTCCACCCACGTCTCCGAGCCCGAGCGGGCCGCGTTCCGCGCCGTCGTGGACGCCGGGTACGCCGACGTCGTCCGGCCGCTGGCGCCCGGCCCGGGGGTCTTCACCTACTGGGACTACACGGCGCTGCGCTTCCCGCGCCGCGAGGGCATGCGGATCGACTTCGTCCTGGGCACGCCCGCGCTGGCCGGCCGGGTGACGAACGCGCTCATCGACCGCGAGGAACGCAAGGGCAAGGGCGCCAGCGACCACGCCCCCGTCGTCGTCGAGCTCGCCGACTAGCCGACCGCGACCGGCGTCCGGGACCGCAGCCAGGCGGTGAGGTCGGCCGCGGTCATCGGGCGGCCGTGCAGGAAGCCCTGCACGCTGGTCGCCCCGACGGCGCCGGCGAAGTGCTCCTGCTCGGCCGTCTCCACGCCCTCGGCGACGGTGTCCAGGCCGAGCCGCTGGGCCATCTCCACGATGGCGTAGACGACGGCCTCGTCGGCCACCGAGGTGGCGGCGCCGGTGACGAAGGACTTGTCGATCTTGACGACGTCGACCGGCAGCTCGCGCAGCGCGGTCAGTGCCGCGTACCCCGTGCCGAAGTCGTCGATCGCGATCCGGACGCCGAGCGCGTCGAGCGCTTGCAGGGTGGCGCGGACCGCCGGTGTGTTGAGCGCGGAGGACTCGGTGACCTCGACGACCAGCCGGTCGGGCGCCAGGCCGTGCACGGCGAGGTCGCGGGTGACGTCGCCGACCAGGCCCGGCGCGGACAGCTGGGCGGCCGAGGCGTTGACGTGCACGGCGACGGGGGAGCCGCCGTCGCGCCAGTCGGCCACGTCCGCGCAGGCCCGGGCGAGCACCTGTGCGCCGACGGGGACGATCAGCCCCCGGGCCTCGGCGACGGCGAGGAAGGCGGCGGGCGGGAGCAGCCCGCGCGTCGGGTGCCGCCAGCGGACCAGGGCCTCCACGGCGGTGCAGCGGCCGTCGGCGGTGGCCACGATCGGCTGGTAGAGGACCTCGAGCTGGTCCTCGGCCAGCGCGGTGCGCAGTTCCGCGGCGAGCGCGGCCTCGTCGTCGGCGGCCAGCAGCTCGGGGGTGAACAGGTGCACCCGGCCCTTGCCGGCCCGCTTGGCTGCGTACATCGCCAGGTCGGCGTGCTGCACCACCTGCTCGGCGGTCAGGCCGGGGCGGGCGCACGCGATGCCGACGCTCGCCCCCACCTGCGCCGGCCGCCCGTCGAGCCGCACGGGGACGCCGGAGAGCTCGACCAGGCGCCCGGCGACGTCGACGGCGGTCTGCTCGCTCGCCCCGGGCAGCAGCACGGCGAACTCGTCGCCGCCCAGGCGGGCGAACAGGTCGCCGTCGCGGATCGACGCGGACAGCCGGCCGGCCACCGCGCGCAGCAGCCGGTCGCCGGTGCCGTGCCCGCGGTTGTCGTTGACGGTCTTGAAGTCGTCGAGGTCGACGAACAGCATCCACGCCGGCGCCCCGTGCGGGTCCAGGCCGGCCACCGCCTCGGTCAGCGCGGCGGTGAACGCCGCGCGGTTGGGCAGGCCGGTCAGCGGGTCGGTCCGGGCCTGGACGGCGAGCTCCTGCTGCCGGGTCACGCTGCTGATGGCCAGCGCCATCTGGTCACGCAGCCGGGCCGCGGTGGCGACCACGTCGTCGGGGACCCCGCCGGGGGCACCCAGGTAGAAGCGGCCCGGCAGGCCGCGGTGCGGGAAGACCCACCACCCGGCGGCGCTGCCGGCCGCAGCGTCCAGGACGGCGCCGTCCTCGACCGATGCCCCGCCCAGCGGCGCCGCGCCGGGCACGGTGAGGACCTCCGGCACCGACGCGAACTCGCCGGCCGAGCCGACGACCTCGTCGCCCGTGCCGACGGCCACGGCCCGGCCGCCGGGCACCAGGCCGCACAGGTCACCGAGCGCCCGCCAGCCCACCGCGACGACGCGGTCGAGGTCGTCGGCGGCCAGCAGGTCGGCGGCGAGCTCGGCGAGCAGGGTGCCGCACCGGTGGGCCCGGTCACGCTCGACGACACCCACGGCCAGGTGGCGGGCCACGACGCTGGTGAGCACCACGCCGGGGAGGGCGGCGGCGAGCATCGCGGCCGGGAGCGCGTGGGCGTGCCAGGGGACGCGGTCCCACAGCAGCACCGCGCCGGCCACGGCCGCCGACATCCCGATCCCGTAGCAGGCGACGTGCAGCGTGCGCCCGAAGAGGGCCCGGAACCACACCAGGGCCAGGACCACGCCGACGCCGGTCACCGGGTTGGCACAGGCGAGCAGGAAGCCGGCCGCGCTGACGCACTCGAGCCAGCACAACCGGGTGACCTCGTCCGCGTGCCGGTAGCGGTGCACCCAGGCCAGCACCATGACGAGCGCGGACGCCACCAGCAGGGCGGTGGCCGGAGCGGACGAGCCGGGCAGCGAGGTGGCGACCGCGATCGCCAGCGACGTCAGCGCCAGCAGCAGGAACAGCGCCCGCGTCCGGCGGACGAGACTGGGCCCACCGCGGCCCAGCGCGTCGTGCAGCAGAGCCGTCACCGAGCCTCCAGGGGTGTCGTGGCCCGCGTCGGGAGCTGCGGTGCCGTCGGCATCCTTCGTCGGCTCGGCGCCCGGGGCGGCTGGAGAGCCCGGCGGCCGGGTCTCACCCCATGGAGGACGGGCGCGCGCCCGCCCGTCCTCAGGCGCGCGGCTGGAGCATCACCTGGTCGGGATAGCACCACCACCACGACTCACCGGGCTCGAACGACCGCACCAGCGGGTGACCCGAGCCGTGCGAGTGCGCGGTCGCGTGCCGGCGCGGTGAGCTGTCGCAGCAGGCCACGTGGCCGCAGGTCAGGCACTCCCGCAGGTGGACCCACGACGAGCCCTCACGGAGGCAGTCCCCGCAGCCCTCCTCGGTGTCGGGGACGACGGCAGGGTCGACCTGGTCGAGGTGGGTGCAGTCGGCCATGGCGGAAGTGTGGACCCCGCGGGCCGCCCGTCCAATGCCCGCGGTGATGCTGATGCCACATGGGGGCGCCGGCGCGGGCTGACCGCGGCCGTGGCCGCGCTCAGCGGTCCGCGGCGGTCTCCGACAGCGGCAGACGGACGACGAACCGGGTGTCCCCCGGGCTGGACCGGACCTTGAGCACCCCGCCGTGCCGGTTGGCGACGATGCGCCAGGCGACGTCGAGCCCCAGCCCGGTGCCCTGGCCCACCGGCTTGGTGGTGAAGAAGGGCTCGAACACCCGCCGGCGCACCTCCTCCGGGATCCCCGGGCCGGTGTCGACGACCTCCACGACGGCGGAGTCGCCCTCCAGCGAGGTGCGCAGGGTCAGCGTCCCGGTGTCCCCCATGGCGTCGAGGGCGTTGTCGATGAGGTTGGTCCACACCTGGTTGAGCTCGGCGGCGTAGGCCGGCACCAGGGGCAGCGCCGGGTCGTACTCCTTGACCACGCGGATCCCCGGCGGGATCTTCGCGCTGAGCACCACCAGCGTGGCGTCGAGCCCCTCGCGCAGGTCGGTCATCTGGTGCGGGGTGCGGTCCATCTGCGAGTACTGCTTGGCCGCGGAGACCAGGTGCGAGATGCGGCTGGTGCTCTCCAGGACCTCGCCGATGAGCAGCTCGGTCTCCACGGTGTAGGACAGCCACCGCAGCGCCGGCTCGAGGAAGCCGTCGTCGACGGCCTCGGCCACCTGCTCCAGGCAGTCGAGGTCCAGACCGGCCGGCACGAACACCGCGGCCAGCTCCCAGGGCCGGGCCAGGCCGTGGTCGTCGAGCCAGTCGGTCAGTTCGTCCTCGCGGTCCGAGCGCTCCAGCGCCGACAGCTCGCCGGTGGTGCCGATGCGCGCGACGAAGCGCTCCTGCAGGTCGGTGAGCCGGCGCAGCTGGTCGCCGGAGATCGTCCCCTCCGACAGCAGCGCCAGCTTGTGCCGCATCCCGGCCACCCGCTCGCGCAGGGCCGCGGTGGCCCTGGACGCCGCCGCGGCGGGGTTGTTGAGCTCGTGGGTCAGCCCGGCGGAGAGCTTGCCCAGGGCCAGCAGCCGCTCGCGCTGCCCCACCAGCTCCTCGGAGTTGCGGATCCCGAGGAACAGGCCCTGCAGCAGGTGCACGGCCATCGGGTACCAGCGGCGGAACACCGCAGCGAACTCGGCGGCGGGGAGGGCGAGGAAGGTGCAGTCGGTGACCGCGCGGACCGTCGCGGGGTAGACCTGGTCGATCTGGTCGCCGAGGTAGAACTGCACCGCGCCGCTGTAGACGCCGGGGGAGTCGCTGCGCACGGTCTCCACCTCGTCGCGGCCCACCTGGCGCACCATGCTCAGCGTCCCGGACAGCAGCACGAAGAAGCACTCGGCGGGCTCGCCCTCGACGGAGACGTCGCTGCCCGCCGGGTGGCTGACGACGTCGGCGGTGCGCAGGACCCAGTCGAGCTGGTCGTCGTCGAGGTCGGTGAACAGGAACAGCCCGCGCAGCCGCTCGCGGGTCAGCGTCGCGTCCGGGGCCGGCGTCCCGGGGGCCGCCGGGGTGGTGGTCGTCATCGCTCCTCCAGGTACCGGTGCACCAGGGTGACCGCCATGGCGCCCTCCCCCACCGCGGACGCCACCCGCTTCACCGACTGGGCGCGGACGTCGCCGGCCACGAACACCCCGGGCACGCTGGACTCGAGGAAGTACGGGTCGCGGTGCAGCCGCCAGCCCTGCGGGCGGGCGCCGTCGAGCAGCAGGTCGGGGCCGGTGCTCACGAAGCCCCGGCCGTCCCGGGCGAGCACGCCGTCGAGCCACTCGGTCCGCGGCGCCGCGCCGATGAAGACGAACAGGTGCTCGGCCGGGACGCTCTCCACCCGGCCCGTGGCGTCGCGCAGGTCCAGCTCCTCCACGTGCTCCCCGCCGCGGACGGCGGCCACCGTGGTGCCGGTCCGCACCACGACGTTGGGGATGGCGGCCAGCTGCTGGATCAGGTAGTGCGACATCGAGGCCTCCAGCGACGGCCCGCGGACCAGCAGCGTCACGCAGCTGGCGTGCTTGGAGAAGAAGACCGCCGACTGCCCGGCGGAGTTGGCCCCGCCGACGATGTACACGTGCTTGCCGGCGCAGGCGGCCGCCTCGGTCAGCGCCGAGCCGTAGTACACCCCGCGCCCGGTGAACTGCTCCGCGCCGTCGCTGTCCAGTTGCCGGTAGGCGACCCCGGTCGCCAGCACGACCGCGTGGCCGGCGACGCTCCCGCCGTCGGCGAAGTGCACCACGCGCGCCGATCCCTGGACCTCCAGCCGGGTGACCTTGCGGGTGGTGAGCACCTCGGCGCCGAACTTGGCCGCCTGCCGCCGCGCCCGGTCGGCCAGCTGCCCGCCGGAGACGCCGTCGGGGAAGCCGAGGTAGTTCTCGATCCGGCTGCTCTGCCCCGCCTGCCCGCCGGTGGCCTGCCGCTCCACGAGCACCGTGCGCAGCCCCTCGGACGCGCCGTAGACCGCCGCGCCCAGCCCGGCCGGACCGCCCCCGATGACGACCAGGTCGTAGAAGTCGGTGCTCGGCTCGACGGTCAGCCCCACGGCGGCGGCCAGCTCGGCCTGGGAGGGCGCGAGCAGCGGGTCCCCGTCCGGTGGCACCACGACCGGCAGGTCGTCGGGCCCGGCCCCCGCGGCCTCCAGGAGCCGGCGACCCTCGGGCTCCTCGACGCTGTACCACTGGTAGGGCACGGCGTTGCGGGCGAGGAAGTCCCGCGCGGCGAAGGACGGCGCCGACCAGCGGTGCCCCACGATCCGCACGTCGAGCACGGGCGCGTCCGGGCTGGCCCGCCACGTCTCGAGCATCGCCCGGACGACCGGGTAGAGCTTCTCGTCCGGCGGGTCCCACGGCTTGAGCAGGTACTGGTCGACGTCGACGAGGTTGATCGCCTGGATGGCGGCGTCGGTGTCGGCGTAGGCCGTCAGCAGGGCCCGCCGGGCCGACGGGAAGAGGTCCATCGCCTGCTCGAGGAACTCGATGCCGTTCATCTGCGGCATCCGGTAGTCGGCCAGCAGCACCGCCACCGGGTCCCCGCGCAGCTTCAGCTCGCGCAGCGCGGTGAGCGCCTCCTCCCCGGAGGAGGCGCGCACGACGCGGCACTCGCCGCCGAACTCGCGGCGCAGGTCCCGGGCGACGGCGCGGGAGACCCCCGGGTCGTCGTCCACGGTCAGCAGGACCGGCCGGGCCTGCCCGGGCGTGCGGTCGGCGGTGCCGGCTGGTTCGGTCATGTGCCCTCCTGGGCCAGAGGTCGCGGTCGGCCCGCCATGCCGTCGGCAGAGCCGTCGGGAGAGCCGTCGGGAGAGCCGTCGGGGATGCCGGCCTGCTCGGCGAGCTCGGCGAGCTCGGCCTCGGTGGGACGGCGCAGGACGCGTTCGGACCGCCAGACGACCACCGGCAGGTCCTCCTCGGTCACGCCGAGCCCGTCGAGCAGGCCGGTCACGTCCTCGCCCTCCTCGATGTCCATGACCACCGCGGACATGCCGCGCTCGGCCGCGGAGCGCTGCAGCCGGGCGGCGTGGTCGGAGCCGGCGTGGGCGACGATGCGCAGCTCGGCGGCCAGCTCCAGGAGCCGGGACCGGCGGATGAGGAACGCGCGCAGGACCAGCTCCTTGAGCGCGTGGTCGGAGCCGAGGGCCTCCTTGATCCGCGCGTCGGGGATGGTGAGGACCTCCGCGGGCCGGATGACCACGGCGGTGAGGAACACCGGGCGGTCGCTGAACAGGTCCAGCTCGCCGAGGAAGCGCCGCGGTCCCTGCACCGACACCAGCCGCTGGTCGCTGCGGCCGTGGTGCTCGACCACCGCCACGGCCCCGGACAGCACGACCTGGAAGTCGTAGCCCGGGTCGCCCTCGCGGAAGAGGGTCTCGCCCGGCTCGTAGTGGCGGCGGACGCCGTGGCGCTCCAGCACCGCGAGCTGGTCGTGGTCGAGCCGGGGGAAGGCGCCGTCGGTGTCCGGGGTCTCAGGGAGGTCGGGCGGCAGGACGACGGCCACCTCCGCGGCGGCCGGGGGCGTCCCGATGCGCCGCGGCCCGAGCGCGGGGACGACGCGGGCGGCCCCGTCGTCGGCCGGCGGCGGGGGTGCCGCGTCCTTCCCCGCCGCGGCGAGCAGCGCGGCGGCGAGGCTGTCGGCGTCGTAGGGCCCGGTGTGCCGCCGCCCGCCGACGAAGAAGGTCGGCGTGCCCTCGACCCCGCTCGCCTCGGCCGACTCGACGTCCCGCTCCACCCGCCGGCCGTACCGGCCCGAGCCGAGGTCCCGGGAGAACCGCGCGACGTCGAGCCCGAGGGCCGCGGCGTGCTCCAGCAGGTCGCCGGGGGTGAGCCGGTCCTGGTGGGCGAAGAGCCGGTCGTGCATCTCCCAGAACCGGCCCTGGGCGCCGGCGGCCTCGGCCGCCTCGGCGGCCAGCCGGGCGTACGGGTGGACGTCGGACAGCGGCACGTGCCGGAAGACGTAGCGCAGCCGGTCGCCGACCCGCTCGCGCAGCTCGTCGACCGCGCCGGTCGCCCGCCCGCAGAACGGGCACTCGAAGTCGCCGTACTCGACCAGCGTGAGCGGCGCGTCGACCGGCCCCCGCACGTGGTCGCGGGCCGGGTCGACCGGCGGGTCGAGCAGCACCGGCCGGGCGTCCCCGGGCGGACGGCGGCGGTCGGCGAGCCGGAACAGCGCCCAGCCGAGCAGCGCCGCCAGCACCGACGCGGCCAGCACGCCGACCCGCGCCTGGTCGGCGGTCCGCTCGTCGCCCTCGCCGAACGCCAGGTCGACGATGAACAGCGAGAGGGTGAAGCCGATGCCCGAGAGCGCGGCGCCGCCGGCCAGCTGCATCGTGGTGAGCCCCGGGGCGAGCTGACCGAGGTTCAGCCGGACCGCCAGGCCGGTGCCGAGGAGGATGCCCACGAGCTTGCCGACGACCAGGCCCGCCACCACGCCGATGGTGACGGGCGAGGTCGCGGCGTCGCGCAGCGTCTCGCCGGTGAGCGGGACACCGGCGTTGGCCAGGGCGAACACCGGCACGATGACGAAGCTCGTCCAGGGCTGCCACAGCGCCTGCAGCCGCTCGCTGGCCGACACCGACCGGTCGATCGACAGCCGCGCCGCCCGGGCGAACTGGGGGTTGGGCGACTGCTGGTAGGCCCGCATCAGCCGGGCGGCGTCGGCGACCTCGTCGCGCCGGGCCGCGTAGGCCGGGGTGAACAGCGCGATGACGACCCCGGCGAGGGTCGGGTGCACCCCCGACTCGTACATCGCCACCCAGACGCCCACGCCCAGCACCAGGTAGGCCGGGCCCCGCCACACGTTGAGGTAGCGCAACCCCACCATCAGCGCCAGCCCCAGCACGGAGACGGCCAGCGGCAGCAACCGCAGGTCCTCGGTGTAGAACAGCGCGATCACGGTGAGCGCCCCGACGTCGTCGGCGATGGCCAGGGTGAGCAGGAACAGCCGCAGCTGGGCCGGGCAGGCCGGACCCACGAGCGCCAGCACGCCGAGCAGGAAGGCGGTGTCGGTGGAGATCACCACCCCCCACGCCGAGGCCGCCTCGTCGCCGAGGTTGAACGCGACGTAGACCAGCGCCGGGACCGCCAGGCCGGTGACGGCGGCCAGGGCCGGCACGGCGGCCCGCCGCCGGTCGGTGAGCTCACCGATGACCAGCTCGCGCTTGATCTCCAGGCCGACGACGAAGAAGAAGAACACCATCAGCCCGTCGTTGACCCAGTGCTGCAGGTCCAGGGCGAGTTCCATGCCGCCCAGCCGGAACGCGAGCTCGGTGTGCCAGAAGGCCTCGTAGCTGTCGCCCATCGGCGAGTTGGCCCACAGCAGCGCGACGACGGTGGCCGCCAGCAGGAGCCCGGCGCTGCCGGCCTCGGTGCGCAGCGACCGGCGCAGCGGCGCGACGCGGGCCAGCAGGCCACCACCGCCCCCGGGGCTGGACTGACCGTCCGGCCCGCCCGCGCCGGGCGACGGCCGCACGGCCGGGACGCTGCCGTCGCTCACGCGGCACCGCCCCGGGGGGTGCGGGCCGGCTCCCGCGGGTGCAACCGGGGGCCGTCGACGTCGCAGTGCATGCAGTCCTCCACGTGCAGCCGGGTGCGCTCGGCGCCCGCCCCGGGAGCGGCCGCGCGGGCCAGCGGACGGCGGATGGCCAGCACGGCGACCAGCGCGGCGGCGACCAGCAGCGCGGCGCAGATGAGCATGGCCGTCCGGAAGCCGGCCCCGAAGGCGGCCGGGTCGGTGTAGTCGTCCCCGCCGATCCCCGCCGCGACCGGGACGACCGCGACCGCCAGCAGGCCCGCCGCGCGCGCGACGGCGTTGTTGACCCCCGAAGCGACCCCGGCGAAGCGGTCCTCCGCGGAGTCGAGCACGGTCGCGGTGAGCGGCGCGACGAGCAGCGTCAGCCCGGCGCCGAACAGCAGGGCGCCCGGGAGCACGTCCAGGGCGTAGGACGCCTCGGGCCCGACCTCCCGCAGGAGCAGCAACCCGGCCGCGGCGAGCAGCGGGCCGGCCGTCATGAGCGACCGCGGCCCGATCCGCTGCGCGAGGGCCCCGACCCGGGCCGAGAAGAGCAGCATCAGCACCGTCACCGGCAGCAGCGCGGTGCCGGCCAGTAGCGGGCTGTAGCCCGACACGACCTGCAGCTGCAGGACCAGGAGCACGAACACCACCCCGAGCGGGGCGTACACCAGCAGCGTGACCCCGTTGGCCGCGCTGAACTGCGCGTTGCGGAACAGCGCGGGGGGCACGAGCGGGTGGGTCGAGCGCCGCTGCACGACGGTGAAGCCGACCAGCCCGACCACGCCGACGGTGCCCCAGACGGCCACCTCGGTGGCGCGGCCGGCCGAGCCCGCGGCGGTCAGCGCGTAGGTCAGCCCCCCGAGGCCCAGGACGACCAGCGCGGTCCCCGCCCAGTCCAGCCGGGGCGCGGCGTCCGGGTCGCGGGTCTCGGGCACGTGCCGGGCGGCGACCACCACGATGAGGACGGCGACCGGCAGGTTGACGAGGAAGACGGCGCGCCAGCTCCACTCCACCAGCCAGCCGCCGAGGAACGGCCCCACCGCCCCGGCGACCCCACCCAGGCCCGACCAGGCGCCGACCGCGGCGGCGCGGTCCTCGCCGGCGAAGGACGCCGAGATGATCGCCAGGCTCCCCGGTGTGAGCAGCGCGCCCCCGACCCCCTGCAGCGCCCGGGCCAGCACCAGCGTCCCGACGTCGGGCGCCAGCCCGCACAGCAGCGACGCCGCGGCGAACCAGACGACCCCCAGGACGAAGATCCGCCGCCGGCCGAAGCGGTCGCTGAGCGAGCCGCCGAGCAGGATCAGCGACGCGAGCGTGAGCGTGTAGGCGTTCACCGTCCACTGCAGGCCGCTGAAGCCGGCGTCCAGGTCGGCGCCGATCCGCTCCAGTGCCACGTTGACGACCGTGGCGTCGAGCATCGCCAGGCTGGAGCCGAGCACCGTCGTCAGCAGCACCCAGCGCGCCCGGGGGGTGCCCATGCGCAGGCCGCCCGCCTCCGGCAGTGAGGGACGCACCGCGGCGCCCGGGGCCGGCCGGTCGTCAGCCGACATCGGGGACCGGTCGGGTGTGACACCGGTGAGCTCGTCGCGGCACTCGAGCCTCCTTGGCGTTGCCCCCCGGAGCCTGACCACGCGGGTCGGGGCTGTCCAATAGCGGGGCCGATAGCGGTGAGGCATCGTCCCGCGCGGACGGGGTGCAGGTCCATGCCGCCGGTCGTCCTGTTCACCGCGGGCGGAACGGCGGGGGCGACGGGCCCGTCCCCGCGGTGGCCCACCTCACGGGCTGACCTGCGGGGACGCGCGCTCCCGGGGCATCGGCGCGGGGTGCGCGGTGTTGTACGCGGTGATGACCGCGCTGCTCGGACCGCCCGCCCCGCCCGACGTCCCCGCCCCGTCCCGGCTGTGGACCCCCGAGCGGGTCCTGGTCACCCGCTCGGCCGCCGAGCGCCCCCACGGGCAGCGCGTGCTCGCCCGCCTCGAGGCCGCCGGCGTCGACGCGATCGAGCTGCTGCCCGGCGACCGGCTGCCCTCGCTCCGGGGGGACGACGACCGCGCCGCCTTCATGGCCGCCAAGGACACGATGGCGCTCGTCGTGCCGCCGCCGTCCAAGCGCAAGCTGCAGCCCATCCCGCCGTCGGCGGACTTCCGGCTCGACCTGGCCGAGGGCTGCCCGGCGCACTGCCAGTACTGCTACCTCGCCGGCTCGCTGTCGGGCCCGCCGATCACCCGCGTGTGGGCCGACCTCGACGAGGTGCTCGCCGACCTCGACGGCTGCGTCGGCCGCGGCGCGGTCACCTCCGGCACGCTCGAGCGCGGCGGCGAGGGGACGACGTTCGAGGCCTCCTGCTACACCGACCCGCTGGCGATCGAGCACCTGACCGGCGGCCTGGCGCGGATGGTCGAGCACTTCGGCACCCACGCCTGGCCCGGCCCGGTGCAGCTGCGCGCCACCACCAAGTTCGACGACGTCGCCGGGCTGCTGGCCCTCCCCCACGGCGGGCGCACCCGGCTGCGGTTCTCGGTCAACGCGGCGTCGGTCGACCGCCGCTTCGAGGGCGCGACGGCCAAGGTGCCCGGGCGGCTGCGCGCGCTGTCGGCGGTGGCCGCGGCCGGCTACCCGGTCGGCGTCACGATCGCGCCGATCATGCCGGTGGAGGGCTGGCGCGAGCAGTACGCCGAGCTGCTCGACGGCGTCGCCGCGGCCGTCCCGGCCGGCCACGACCTCACCGTCGAGTGCATCACCCACCGGTTCACGCCGGGCAGCAAGGAGACGCTGCTGGACTGGTACCCGCGGACCAAGCTGGAGATGGACGAGTCGCGCCGCACCACGAAGCGGGGGAAGTTCGGCTCGGTCAAGCACGTCTACCGCAAGGAGACGATGGCCGAGCTGCGCACCTGGTTCGAGCGCGAGGTGGCCGAGCGGCTCCCCGGCGCCCGCCTCCTCTACTGGACGTGACGGGCGAGGCACAGGAAGCCTTACGCACGTTCCCGAGCGGCAGACGTGCGGATTGCTTCCCATGCCGAGCCCGAGCGCCACGTAGCCTGGCTCGTCGTGCTCGTGCTGCTGCCGCCGTCGGAGACCAAGGCCCCGGACGGCGACGGCGCCCCGCTCGACCTCGGCGCGCTCTCCGTCCCCGAGCTGACCCCGGTGCGCGAGCGGCTGGTCTCCGCGCTGGTGACGCTCGCCGCCGACCCGGCCGCCGCCCGCGCCGCGCTGGGCCTGTCCCCCGGCCAGGACGCCGAACTCGCCCGCAACGCGGCGCTGTGCACCAGCCCGACCACGCCGGCGGTCCGGCGCTACACCGGCGTCCTCTACGACGCGCTCGGGGTGCGCACGATGACCCGGGCGCAGCGGTCCCGGGCCGACCGGCGGCTGGCCGTCGGGTCGGCGCTGTTCGGCCTGGTCCGCGCGGGTGACCCGATCCCCGCCTACCGGCTCTCGGCGGGCTCGGCGCTGCCCGGGCTGCCCACCCTGCGCGCGCTGTGGCGCCCCCTCCTCGGCCCGGTCCTCGCCGCCACCGGCGAGCTCGTCGTCGACCTGCGCAGCGGCGCCTACCGGGCGCTGGCCCCCGTGGCCGGCGCGGTGACCGTCGACGTCCTCAGCGAGCGCACGGACGGCAGCCGCACGGTGGTCAGCCACGCCAACAAGGCCCACAAGGGGCGGATCGCCCGGCTGCTGGCCACCACGACCGCCGAGCCCGACGGGGTGGTCCGGCTGCGGGCGCTGCTGCGGCGAGCGGGGTTGCACGTGGAACACGACGGCGGGACGGCCCTCACCCTGGTGCTGCCCGCGACCTGAGAGCGGCGGGTTCTCACCCTCCGTGAGATGCGACGCACCTCTCGTCAGGTCTGTCGACCCCACGTGGGGGTCGCTTACGATGTACACCCCGCCCAGGTCCAGGAACGGCCCCTGCGGTGACGACCCGAGTCGGCCACGAGCCGGGCAGAGAGGTTCGGTGGACGACACGTCCCGCCCCCACGCGGTGGGGCCGGTCGCGAGCACGCGTGCCGCAGCCAAGGAGCTGCAGGCCGACCGACCCCGCGTGCACGCGGCGCGCCGCCTCCGCCTCCGCGACGCCAGTGCCGCCCTCGACCGTCTCGCCGAGCTGGCCGCCCGGCTGCTCGGCGTCCCGATCGCGCAGATCTCCCTGCTCGACGACGTCGAGGTCGTCGTCGCCGGCGCCGGTCTGCCGCCGGGCACCGTGGGACGGGAGGCCCCGCTCGACGCGACGGCCTGCGCCGTCCCCGCCGCCGAGGGCACCCCGCTCGCCGTCCCCGACGTGCGCGCCGAGCCGCGGGCCGCCGACCTGCCGCAGGTCCGCGCGGGCGTCGTCGGCGCCTACCTGGGCGCACCGCTGATCGACTCCGACGGGTTCGCCGTCGGCGTCCTCTGCGTCGCCGCGCCCACGCCGCGGAGCTGGTCGGACGCCGACGTCGCCGTGCTGCGTGAGCTCGCCGCGGCCGCCGTCGCCGAGCTGGAGCTCGCCGCGCTGCGCACCGCGTACGAGAGCGACCGGCTGCGCTGGGGCCTGGCCATCGACGCGGCCGGCATCGGCACCTTCGACTGGGACCTGCGCACCGGCGAGCTGACCTGGGACGCCCGGCTGATCGGGATGTTCGGCTACGACGCCGACTCCTTCGGCGGCACGATCGAGGCCTTCAACGACCGCGTGCACCCCGACGACCTGCCGCGGGTGACCGACGCGCTGCAGGCCAGCATCGAGACCCGCGGTGAGTACCAGGCCGAGTACCGGGTCGTCTGGCCGGACGGGGAGACCCGCTGGGTGCAGGCCCGTGGCCGCACGCTCGCCGACACGACCGGCGCGGCCACCCGCGTCCTGGGCGCCGCCTACGACACCACCGCCGAGCGGGCCGCCGGCATGCGCGTCACCCGGGTCCTGGAGTCGATGCCGGCCGGCTTCTACTCCCTGGACCGGGAGTGGCGCTTCACCCACGTGAACGCCGAGGCCGAGCGGCTGCTGGGCCGCAGCCGCGAGGAGCTCCTCGGGCAGGAGCTGTGGACGGCGTTCCCCGCGGCGCTCAACAGCGTCTTCGAGGAGAGCTACCGCACCGCCGTCCGCACCGGGACGCCGGTGCACTTCGACGCCTACTACCCCGCGCCGCTGGACGGCTGGTACGAGCTGCGCGCCTGGCCCAGCCCCGAGGGGCTGTCGGTCTACTTCCTCGAGGTCACCGAGCGCCGCCGGGTGCAGGACCGCGCCGAGCGCGGCGCGCAGCGGCTGGCGCTGCTGGCCCAGGTCAGCGCCGAGCTGGCCGGCGCGCTCGACGCGCAGACCGCGACGGCGCACCTGCCCCGGCTGGTGGTGCCCGCGCTGGCCGACTGGTGCATCGTCACCGTCGTCGACCCCGACGGCCGCCCCCGCGACGTCGGGCACTGGCACGCCGACGCCTCGGCCCGGCCGCTGCTGGAGCGCTACGTCGCCCTCCGGCTCGACGCCATGCCGGCCACGGCGCCGCTCATGCGGGCGCTGCTCACCGGCGAGCCGGTGATGGAGCGCGGCGAGGCGGTGGCCGCGCTGCTCGCCGACGGTGAGGCCCGCGACCTGCTCGGCGCGCTGATGCCGGAGTCCGCGATCTCCCTCCCGCTGCGCGGCCGCGACCGGACCCTCGGCGTCATGACGCTGTACTTCCGCCGCGGCTGGACGCCGCGGGAGGAGGACCTGGCCACCGCCCAGGACGTCGCCGACCGGGCCGGCCTGGCGCTGGACAACGCCCGCCTCTACGGGCAGCAGCGGGCGCTGGCCGAGGGCCTGCAGCGCAGCCTGCTCACCGAGCCGCCCGAGCCCGACCACGCCGAGATCGCCGTGCGGTACCTGCCGGCGGCCGAGGCCGCCCGGGTCGGCGGCGACTGGTACGACGCGTTCCTGCAGCCCGGCGGAGCCACGATGCTGGTCATCGGCGACGTCGTCGGCCACGACACCGAGGCCGCCGCGGCCATGGGGCAGCTGCGCGGGCTGCTGCGCGGGATCGCCACCTACAGCGACGCCGGCCCCGGCGAGGTGCTGCGCGGCCTGGACGCCTCGATGGCGGTGCTGCAGACCCGGGTCCTCGCGACGGCGACCGTCGCCCGCTTCGAGCAGACCGACGACGAGCGCCGCCGCGGGGTCACCCGCATGCGCTGGGCCAACGCCGGCCACCTGCCGCCGCTGGTCACCAACCCCGACGGCAGCGTGGCCGAGCTCGCCACCTGGCGCGGCGACCTGCTGCTGGGCGTCGACCCGGACGCCCGCCGCGAGGAGTCGGTGGTGACCCTCGACCGCGGCGCGACCGTGCTGCTGTTCACCGACGGCCTCATCGAGCGACGCGACGCCGACCTCGACGCCGGCATGGCCCGGCTGCGGGAGGCGCTGCGCGAGCTCGCCGACCGGCCGCTGCAGGACCTGCTCGACGAGGTGCTCGAGCGGCTGGTGGACGGCCGGCCGGAGGACGACGTCGCCCTCGTCGCGGTCCGGCTGCACCGGCAGGACCGCCCGCGGCCCGCCGTCGCCGGGCCCAACCGGGTACCCGACGTCGTCCCCGAGGACCCCGCCAGTTGAAGGACCCCCCTGCCCCCCGCCACTCGCGAGCTCGCGGCGGGACCCTGCAGGAGGGCCGTTCCATCACCTCACCCGGCCGCCCGATCCGGTCAGGAATCGAGAAGCCCGCGCACCGCGCCCCTGCCTAGCGTCCTCCCCGAGGCCGGCACCACGCCGGGCCCTGGAGCGAGAGGGAGGCAGCGATGCCCACGAAGGACGTCGAGCAGGAGGCCACCGGCTTCACCGCCGAGGAGCGCGCCGCGATGAGGCAGCGCGCCGCCGAGCTGCGGGCCGAGGGCAGGAAGGGCGTCAAGCGGGCCGACGGGCTGCAGGCCGCCCTGGACGCGATCGCGGCCATGGCACCCGAGGACCGTGCGCTCGCCGAGCGGGTGCACGTCGTGGTCACCACGACTGCCCCACAGCTGGCACCCAGGACCTGGTACGGCATGCCGGCCTACGCGGACGCCGACGGCAAGGTCGACGTCTTCTTCCAGGACGCGGCCAAGTTCAAGGCCCGGTACGCCACCCTCGGTTTCAACGACACCGCGACGCTCGACGACGGCGACCTGTGGCCGACGTCGTTCGCGCTGCGGGCCTGGAGCCCGGAGGTGGAGGAGCGGGTCGTCGCCCTGGTCCGGGCCGCCACCTCCTGACCCGGACCGGGCCCCTCAGTCGCGCTGCTTGTCGCGGCGGACGGTGACCTTCCGGCCCTTGACGCTGCTGGCCCGCAGCGCGGCGATGACCTCCTCCGCGGCTGCGGTGGGCACCTCGACCAGGCTGAACCGCTCGGCGATCTCGATGGCCCCGACGTCGCGGCCGCGCAGCCCGGTCTCCCCGGCGATCGCGCCGACCAGGTCGCCGGGGCGGACGCCGGCGCTGCGGCCGGCGCCGATGAACAGCCGCTCGGTGTCCCCGCCGGGGCCCGACCGGGAGCGCGGCGGGCGCCCCTGCCCGCGGTCGCCCCGGTCGCCGTCCCGGTGCGGCCGCTCGGGCCGGAGGGCGACCTCGGGGATCTCCTCCTCGTCGTCGGGCCCGCCGGTGGCCTCGTGCGCCAGCTTGACCGCGGCCAGCGCCACCTCCACGACGTCGAACTCGTCGGTGAGCGTCTCGACGACGGCGCGGAAGCGCTCGAGGTCGTCGCCGAGCAGGCTCTCGCGCAGCGCGGCGCGGGTGAGCTCGAGCCGGCGGGCGCGCAGGTCGGCGACGGTGGGCACCCGCTGGACCTCGATCCGCGACCCGGCGACCCGCTCGATGGTCTTGAGCATCCGGTGCGCCCGCGGCTCGACCAGCGTGATCGCCACGCCCTCACGGCCGGCGCGGCCGACCCGGCCGATGCGGTGCACGTAGGTCTCCGGCGAGGCGGGGACGTCGTAGTTGACCACGTGGGTGAGCTGCTCGACGTCGAGGCCGCGGGCGGCGACGTCGGTGGCGACCAGCAGCTCGGCGGTGCCGCCGCGCAGCCGGCCCATGACCCGGTCGCGCTGCTCCTGGCTCATGCCGCCGTGCAGCGCCTCGGCGCGGTAGCCGCGGCCGTTGAGCGTCTCGGTGAGGTCGTCGACCTCGTCGCGGGTGCGGCAGAAGACGATCGCCGCCGTCGGGCTCTCCACGTCGAGCACCCGGCCCAGCGCCGCGGGCTTGGCCGCCCGGGCGACGACGAACGCCGTCTGCCGGACCCGCGGCGCCTCCCCTTCGCTGGGCACCTCGCGGGCCACCTGGATGCGCAGCGGGTCGCGCAGGTGCCGGCGGGCCATGCTGTCGAGCCGGCGCGGCATGGTGGCGCTGAACAGCACCGTCTGGCGCTCCTCGGGCACCTCCTCGAGCAGCGCCTCGAGGTCCTCGGCGAAGCCCATGTCGAGCATCTCGTCGGCCTCGTCGAGCACCACCGTGGCCACGCCACCCAGGTGCAGGCTGCCGCGCTGCAGCAGGTCCAGCGCCCGCCCCGGGGTGGCGACGACGACGTCCACCCCGGCCTGCAGCGCGCGCAGCTGGCGCGGGATCGGCTGGCCACCGTAGACCGGCACGACCCGGGCGCCGAGGTCGCGGCCGTAGCGGTGCAGCGCCTCGGACACCTGGATGGCCAGCTCACGCGTCGGCACGAGCACCAGCGCCAGCGGGTCGCCGCCGGGGCGGTCGTCGGGCAGCCGCTGCAGCACCGGCAGCGCGTAGGCCGCCGTCTTGCCGGTGCCGGTGGCGGCCTGGCCGAGCAGGTCCCGGCCCTCGACCATCGGCGGGACGGCCTCGCGCTGGATCGGGGTGGGCTCCTCGTAGCCGAGCCGGGACAGCGCCGCCAGCAGCTCCGGGCGCAGGCCGAGGTCGGCGAAGGCGCTGGTCTCGTCGCGTTCGTCCACCTGCGTCGTCTCGCCGTCCACCCGCCCAGTGTCGGCCATGTCCCCCGCGCCACCGACGTGGCACCCTCCCCCGGTGACCCGCGACACCCCGGCACCCGCCGGCGACGACGACCTCTGCCTGCGCCCGGCCACCGAGCTGGCCGCCCTCGTGCGGAAGCGCGAGGTGTCGGCGCGCGAGCTGCTGGAGGCGCACCTGGCCCGCATCGAGCGGGTCGACCCGCAGGTCAACGCGATCGTCACCCTCGACGCCGAGGGCGCCCGGGCCGCCGCCGACGCCGCCGACGCCGCGCTGGCCGCCGGCGAGCAGGTCGGCCCGCTGCACGGGCTGCCCGTGGCGCACAAGGACACCCACGCCACCGGCGGGATGCGCACCACCTGGGGTTCGCCCCTGCACGCCGACACGGTGCCCGAGCGCGACGAGCTGGTGGTCGAGCGGCTGCGGCGGGCGGGCGCGGTCCGGGTCGGCAAGACCAACGTGCCGGAGTTCGCGGCCGGCTCGCACACCTTCAACACCCTCTTCGGCGCGACGCACAACCCGTACCGGCACGGCCTGTCGGCCGGCGGCTCCAGCGGCGGGGCGGCCGCGGCCCTGGCGGCCGGCCTGGTGCCGCTGGCCGAGGGCAGCGACATGGGCGGCTCGCTGCGCAACCCGGCGGCGTTCTGCAACGTCGTCGGGCTGCGGCCCACGCCCGGCCGGGTGCCCACCTGGCCGGCCGCGCTGGGTTGGTCGACGCTGTCGGTGCAGGGGCCGATGGGCCGTACGGTCGCCGACGTCGCCCTGACCCTCTCGGCGATCGCCGGGCCGGACCCGCGGGTGCCGATCTCGCTGTCCGACGAGCCCGCCGGGTTCGCCGCGCCGCTGCCGGAGGACCTGCGCGGCCTGCGGGTGGCGTGGACGCCCGACCTCGGCGGCCTGGTCCCGGTCGACCCGGCGATCCCCGCGGTGCTGCGCGGGGTGCTGCCGGTGGTCGAGTCGCTGGGCGGCGTCGTGGAGGAGGCCTGCCCCGACCTGCGGGAGGCCGACGAGGTGTTCGGCACCCTGCGGGGATGGCTGTTCGAGGCCACCTACGGCGAGCTCGTCCGCCGCTCGCCGGAGCGGGTCAAGGCCGCCATCCGCGGCAACGCGGCGGTCGGGGCGGCGCTCACCGGGGCCGACGTCGCGCGCGCGGAGGCGGCGCACACCCGGCTGCACGAGGAGGTCGTGCGGTTCTTCGGTGAGTACGACCTGCTGCTCGCGCCGACGACGCAGGTGCTGCCGTTCCCGGTGGAGCAGGAGTACCCCGCGGAGGTGGCCGGGGTGCCGCAGGCCGACTACCTGGGCTGGATGCGCTCCTGCACGCTGGTGTCGGCCACCGGCTGCCCGGCGCTGTCGCTGCCCGGCGGGTTCACCGACGACGGGCTGCCCGTGGGCCTGCAGCTGGTCGCCGCACCGCGCGCCGACCGGCGCCTGCTCGAGACGGCCCACGCGATCGAGCAGGCCACCGGGTTCGGCCGCCACCGTCCACCCCTCTGAGGCCGTCTGCGGCTCTCTAGGCTCCCCGCTAGAGAGCCGCAGACGGCACGATCGACGCCCTCAGCGGCGCGCGTAGCGGGGCAGCGGCGGGGCGACCGGGGTGTCGGAGGACTCCTCGAGCACGTCGGCGGCCGAGCCGACGATGAGCGGGTCGGGGTCGCCGACGACGTCGCCGTCCTTGTCCGCGTAGTCCAGGCGGTCCAGCACGTGGCGCATCGCCTCGAGCCGGGCCCGCTTCTTGTCGTTGCTCTTGATCACCGTCCACGGCGCGTGCGTGGTGTCGGTGTGCAGGAACATCGCCTCCTTGGCCTCGGTGTAGGCGTCCCACTTGTCGAGGCTGGCGAGGTCGGTCGGTGAGAGCTTCCACTGCCGCACCGGGTCGATCTGCCGCACGATGAACCGGGAGCGCTGCTCGCCGCGGGAGACCGAGAACCACAGCTTGAACAGCAGGACACCGCTGTCGACGAACATCCGCTCGAGCTCGGGGGCCTGGACGAGGAACTGCTGGTACTGCTCCTCGGTGCAGTAGCCCATGACCCGCTCGACGCCGGCGCGGTTGTACCAGGAGCGGTCGAACAGCACGATCTCGCCCGACGCGGGCAGGTGCTGCACGTAGCGCTGGAAGTACCACTGGTTCTGCTCGCGCTCGGACGGCTTGTCCAGGGCGACGACGCGGGCGCCGCGGGGGTTGAGGTGCTCGGTGAACCGCTTGATCGTGCCGCCCTTGCCGGCGGCGTCGCGGCCCTCGAAGACGATGACCAGCTTCTGGCCGGTGTCCTTCACCCAGCCCTGCAGCTTGAGCAGCTCGATCTGCAGCCGGCGCTTCTCGACCTCGTACTCCCGGCGCTCCATCCGCTCGGTGTACGGGTAGCCCTCGCGCCAGGTCTCGACGCGCAGGCCGTCGGGGCCGAACAGCTCGCGGTCGTCGTCCCAGTCCTCGTCGCTGTCCTCGTCCGGGAGGGAGTTCAGCCGCCACTTGGACAGGTCGAGGACCTCGGCCTTGGCCGGCACCCGGACCGGGGGCCTGCCGTCCCCGGTGTCGTCGCGGTCGGTCTCGGTGCGGTCCACGAGGGCGTCGGGCTGCACGGGAGCCTCCTCCCGGTCGGGTCAGGGACGTCCGCGGTCGTACCCGGGGCGGGCGCGGACAGTCCTGCGCCGGCGGGACGGCGCCGGGCGCGGGGGCGGTGCGGGGGTGGCCCCGCCGGCCTCCAGCACGTGGGCGACCGCGTACTCGGCGAGCGCGGCCAGCGGCCGGGCGTCGGCGCCGGGCTGCAGGGCGGGCAGCAGGTGCACCTCGACGATGCGGCCGCCGTCGGTGTGCCGCAGGGCGACCGGGCAGACGACGGCCTGCGCGTCGACGGCGGGGACGACCGCGCGGGCGCGGAACCGGCCGGGCTCGCCGTCGGCCGCCGCGCCGCCGGGGTGCGTGGTCACCGTGGCGCCGCGGCGCAGCAGCTCGGCGACCTCCCCCCGCACCGCGCCGCTGCCGTCGTCGACGAGCAGTCCGCCGCGGCGGGCCAGCGAGCGCAGCAGCGGGGTGTCGACGAGGGCGGCGTCGACCACGGGCGTGCCGGGGACGGCGGTGGCGAGGGCGAGCACGTCGACCCAGCCGGCCGCGTTGGCCACGACCAGGCGCGGGCCGCGCGGCCAGGCCACGGCCGGGGACACGACCCGCACCCGCAGCCCCCGGGCGGTGAGCAGCTCGGCGGCGGTGCAGACCAGCAGCCGCTGGCGGCGGCGGTCACCGCCCCAGGTCGCGGTGGCGGCGCGGACGGCGGTGCGGGCCAGCACCGGCGTCAGCGCCGGGCGGACGGCGGTCGGGGCGGTGGTCGGGGCGGACGGGTCCATCGGGGCCTCCCGGGGTGGGCCGGTGTTCCGGCGCCCAGGGTCGGGGGCTCAGGTGTCCTGCGGGTGACGCCGACGCGGATGGCCGCCGTCGCCGAGTCGATCATCGGATGCGTGCACGCGACGCGCGCGGACACGCCGGTGCGAGCGGCACGCACCCGATGATCGGCTCGGTAGAGGCGCCCCTCAGCGGCCGCGCAGGCCGCGCAGGGTGCGGACGGCGACCACCAGCTCGGGCAGCTCGTGCCGGTCGCCGGCGGCGATGTCGGCGAGCTGCGCGGCCGCCCGGCGCTGCGGGGTGTCCCAGCCCGCGACCCAGTCGGACACGAGCTGCCGGGCGTCGCCGCTCCCCCGCCCGGACAGCACCTCCACGGCGAGCTCGGCCTGCTCGGCGGCGAGGTCGTCGCGCAGCGCGGCCCGGGCCATCGACGGCCAGCGCCGGTCCCGCGGCAGCGCGATGACCAGCTCGCGCAGCGGCACCAGCGACAGCCGGTCGGCCAGCTCCTGGGCCACCCGGCCGACCAGGTCGATCGGCGCCCCGGTGCGCTCGGCGACGACGGCCAGGTCGAGCGCGGCGGGCAGCAGCGCCGCCGCGGCCAGCTCCCCGGCCAGGTCCGCCGGCACGCCCCCGGCCCGCAGCCGCTCGGCGCGCGCGGCGTAGGCGGCCGCCTCGTCGCCGAGCAGCCAGCCCGGCAGCCCGGCGCGCACCGCGGCCACCGGCGCGGCGAACCGCTCGGTCACCGCGGTGATCCCCGTCGGCGGGCGGCCGGCCAGCTCGGGCAGCCGCAGCAGCCAGCGCGCGGCCCGCTCGGACAGCCGGGTCGCCTCCGTCCGCAGCTCCACCTGCACCGGCGCGGGCACCCGGTTGTCCAGCGGCCGGACCGCGTCCCACAGCCGGTCGACGTCGAACACCGCCCGGGCCACCGCGTGCGCCCGCACGACGGCGGCGAGGTCCAGGCCGGTCTCCTCGGCCAGCCGGAACAGCCCGGTCACCCCGGCGGTGTTCACCGCCCGGTTGGTCAGCGCCGTCGCGACGATCTCCCGGCGCAGCGGGTGGGAGTCGACCGCCGCGGCGAACCGCTCGCGCAGGGGCGCGGGGAAGTAGTCACGCAGCAGCCGGGCGAGCGCGGGGTCGTCGGGCAGGTCGGAGGCCAGGACGGCGTCGTTGACCTCGAGCTTGGCGTAGGCCAGCAGCACTGACAGCTCCGGGCTGGTCAGCGCGTGCCCGTCGCGGCGCCGCTGGGCCAGCGCCCGGTCGTCGGGCAGCGCCTCGACCGCGCGCACCAGCCGGCCCGAGCGCTCGAGGTGCCGGATGAACCGCTCGTGCGCGTCGAGCAGGCTGCGCGCCCCGGTCACCTCCTCGGCCAGGGTGGCGTTCTGCGCGTGGTTGTCGGTGAGGACGGCGGCGGCGACCTCGTCGCTCATCTGCTCCAGCAGCGCCGCGCGGCCCTCGGCGTCCAGCTGCCCGGCATCGACCACCCCGTTCAGGGCGATCTTGATGTTCACCTCGTGGTCGGAGGTGTCCACGCCCGCGGAGTTGTCGATGGCGTCGGTGTTCACGCGGCCGCCGGCCAGCGCGTACTCGACCCGGCCCCGCTGGGTGAGGCCGAGGTTGCCGCCCTCACCGACCACCCGCACCCGCAGCTGCCCGCCGTCGACCCGGACGGTGTCGTTGGCCTTGTCGCCGACGTCGACGTGGCTCTCGGTGGCCGCCTTGACGTAGGTGCCGATGCCGCCGTTGAACAGCAGGTCCACCGGGGCGAGCAGCACCGCGCGCACCAGCTCCACCGGGGTCAGCGTGTCGACGTCGTCGTCGAGGCCCAGCGCGGCGCGCATCGGCTCGCTCACCGGGATCGCCTTCGCCGTCCGTGGCCACACCCCTCCCCCGGCGCTGATCAGCGCGGGGTCGTAGTCGGCCCACGACGAGCGCGGCAGGTCGAACAGCCGCCGTCGCTCGGCGAACGACGTCGCGGCGTCCGGGGTCGGGTCGACGAAGACGTGCCGGTGGTCGAAGGCCGCCACCAGCCGGATGTGCTCGGACAGCAGCATGCCGTTGCCGAACACGTCGCCGGACATGTCGCCGATGCCGACGACGGTGAAGTCCTGGCTCTGCACGTCGACGTCGAGCTCGCGGAAGTGCCGGGTGACCGACTCCCACGCGCCGCGGGCGGTGATGCCCATGGCCTTGTGGTCGTAGCCCACCGAGCCGCCGGAGGCGAAGGCGTCGCCCAGCCAGAACCCGCGCTCGATCGCTACGGCGTTGGCCAGGTCGGAGAACGTGGCCGTGCCCTTGTCCGCGGCGACGACGAGGTAGGCGTCGTCGCCGTCGTGCCGGACCACCCGCTGCGGGGGCACCACCCGGCCGCCGACCAGGTCGTCGGTGAGCGACAGCAGCGCGCCGATGAACAGCCGGTAGCAGGCCTGGCCCTCGGCCAGCGCCTCCTCGCGGGAGGCGCCCTCCGGCGGCGGGTTGCGGACGACGAAGCCGCCCTTGGCGCCGGTCGGGACGATGACGGTGTTCTTCACCATCTGCGCCTTGACCAGGCCGAGCACCTCGGTGCGCAGGTCCTCCCGGCGGTCGGACCAGCGCAGCCCGCCGCGGGCGACCGCGCCGAACCGCAGGTGCACGCCCATCACCCGCGGCGAGCTGACGAACACCTCGCGGGCCGGGCGCGGCTCGGGCAGGTCGGGCACCGCGTGCGGGTCGAGCTTGATCGCCAGCGGTGGGGCGGGCGTGGCGCCGGACACCGTGTAGTACGTGGTGCGCTGGGTGGCGAGGACGGCGGCCAGCAGGCTGGTGAGCACCCGGTCGGCGTCGAGCGACTCGACCCGGCCGATGGCCTCGCGCAGCGACGCGGCGAGGTCCTCCTGCCGGGCGGCGCGGCCGGACTCCCGCTCGGGGGAGAACCGCGTCTCGAACAGCGCCACCAGCCGGGCGACGACGTCGGGGTGCCCGGCCAGCACCGACTCGACGTAGGACATGCCGAAGGGCAGCCCGGCCTGGCGCAGCCACTGCACGTAGGCGCGCACGACCGTGACCTGCCGCCAGTTGAGCCCGGCCAGCAGCACCAGCGCGCCCAGGCCGTCGTCCTCGGCGTCCCCGCGCCAGACCGCGGCCACCGCCTCGGTGAACCGCTCGGGCAGCGAGCCGGGGAAGGGCAGCTCCCCGCCGGGCGCGGTGAGGCCGAAGTCGTAGATCCAGGCCTGCCGGGCGCCGATCCGGTCGATCTCGTAGGGCCGCTCGTCGATGACGTCGACGCCCATGTGCTGCAGCACCGGCAGCACGTCGGAGAGCAGCAGCCGCTCCCCCACCCGGTACACGGTCAGCCGCGGCTCGGCCGCGTCGGCGCCACGCGGGCGCCGCAGCCGCAGGCCCAGCTCGCCCGGTGCGAGCGCGTCGAGGCGGGCGAGGTCCTCGACGGCCGTCGTCGCCGGGAAGTCGTCCTGGTAGGCGGCCGGGAAGGCGTCGGCCACCCGGGCCAGTACCTGCTCGGCCTCGGCGCCGTACCGCTCGGCGAGCGCGTCGGCGAGGTCGTCGGTCCAGCTGCGGGCGACGGCCGCCAGCTCCCGCTGCAGCCCGTCGGCGTCGACGCCGGGCAGCGCCGGCGTGCCGCCGCGGCCGACCGGCACCCGGACGACGAAGTGCAGCCGGGTGAGCACCGACTCGGTGGAGTAGGCGGTGAACTCGATCTCGCGACCGCCGAGCCGGGACAGCAGGACCTGCTGCATCGCCAGCCGGACCTCGGTCGTGTAGCGGTCCCGCGGCACGTAGACCAGCGCCGACCAGAACCGGTCGTAGGGGTCGCGGCGCAGGAACAGCCGGGTCCGGCGGCGCTCCTGCAGGTGGAGGACGGCCATCGCCACCGGCAGCAGCTCCCCGGCGGCGGCCTGGAACAGCTCGTCACGCGGGAGGGTCTCCAGCACGCCGACGAGCTCCTTGCCGGTGTGGCTGTCGGCCGGCACCCCGGAGCCCTCGACCACCTCGTCCACCCGGCGGCGCACCAGCGGCACGTCGCGCACGCCGGTGGCGGCGGCCGTGGTGGGGAACAGCCCGACCAGGCGGTGCTGGCGGGCCGGGCCGCCGTCCTGGCCCGGCAGTGTGACCGCGACCAGGTCGAGCCAGGCCCGCCGGTGCACCGTCGAGCGGATGTCGGCCTTGGTGACGGTGACCAGCGTGGGCCCCAGCGGCCCGGCGGCCTCGGGCAGCGCCGCGCCGCTGTCGCTGCGCAGCACCCCCAGGCCGCTGCCGGGGACCGCGCGCGCCGTCGTCCCGACCTCCACCTCGCGGGCGCCGAGCAGCACGAGGTTGCCGTCGGCCAGCCAGCGCAGCAGCGCGGCGACCTCCGCGGGGTCGTCGGCGGGGTCGGCGGTGTCCAGCGAGCCGATCTCCTCGAGCCGGGTGGCCAGCTCCAGCGCGCGGGCGGCGATGCGGGGCGCGTCCTCGTCGACGGCGCGGACGTCGGCCAGCACCGTGCGCAGCCCGGCGACCAGGTCGTCGGCGGCCTCGTCGTCGAGCGGCCCGTCGAGGACGACGGCCATCCAGGACTCGGCGAGGGCGTCCGGCCCGCACGCGGCGACGTCGGTGCCGCCGCTGTTGCAGAACGCGCGCAGCCCGCCGGAGACGTCGCGGCGGACCACGACCACGGGGTGGACCACGTGCTGGAGCCCGACGCCCTGGCGGACCACCTCGGCGGTGACGGAGTCGACGAGGAAGGGCATGTCGTCGGTGACGGTGAGCAGCAGCCCCCGCCCGTCGTCGAGCCGCTCGACGACGACGGTGGCCGCGCCCTGCGCGCGGATGGCGGCGATCCGCAGGTGGCGCAGCGCCAGCGCGGCGAGGTCGGCCGGGGCGTGACCCAGCACCTCGGCGGCCGGCTCGCTCCAGTAGTAGCGCTGCAGCAGCGCCGGCAGGTCGGTCCGGCCGCAGCCGGTGGGCAGTCCGGGACCGTCGTCGAGGCCGTCCGCGGCGACGGCGGCGGCCTCGGCCAGCAGCGCCCGTTTGCGGTCGTTGGCCGCCTCGAGGGCGACCAGTCCGGGCGGGACCTCGTCCTCCGGTCGGCCGGGGACGACGGTGTCCACGCCGATGGTGCTCATGTACAGCGAAACTACTGCGGCCGGGGGCCCACGTCAGGGGGAGGCCACCCGATCGGCGTGCCGTCCGGGATCAGCCGCGGTCGAGGACCTGGTCGGCCGCCCACCCGGCGAGGGCGAGGACCAGGCCGCCGAGGACCGCG
This sequence comes from Geodermatophilus sp. SYSU D00696, assembly GCF_054050235.1. Taxonomy (NCBI): domain Bacteria; kingdom Bacillati; phylum Actinomycetota; class Actinomycetes; order Geodermatophilales; family Geodermatophilaceae; genus Geodermatophilus; species Geodermatophilus sp. SYSU D00696. Next base: position 52,704 of record NZ_JBJGYY010000004.1, read on the forward strand.
GTGCCGAAACCGTCGACCGACAGCCGGTCGGACAGTGCCGCGGTGAGCCCCAGCAGCGCCGCGTTCACGAGGAGCAGGAACAGCCCCAGGCTCAGCACGATCGCGGGGAAGGACACCAACCGCAGCAGCGGCCCGACGACGGCGTTGACCACCGCGAAGAGCAGCGCCACCCACAGGAAGGTGCCGCTGACGCCGAACGTGCCCTCCTCGTTGCCCTCCACGTCGATGCCGGGCAGCAGCCGGGTGAGGGCGTAGAAGGCCAGGGCCATCACGACGACCTTGAGCGCAAACCTGATCACGGCGGCCACGCTAACGGCGCTCCCTGGGAGCCCCCGCGCTCTCGCCGCCTCTAGGCCCGTCTCGGGTCGGCGCCAGAGAGCCCTAGACGCCGGTCGATCCCGGGCGCTTCCGCGGACGTGCCCGGGTGGCGACACGGCGTAGGAGGTTCTACTGATCTCTACCGCGAGGGCTAGACGGGGTCATACGGTGCTCGACGTGGACCCCGTGCGGAACCCCTACGCTCCGGGCGCCGGCCAGCGCCCGCCGGAGCTGGCCGGCCGTGACGACGAGCTGTCGGCCTTCGACGTCGTCCTGGAGCGGATCGCGCGGGGCCGGCCGGAGCGCTCGCTGGTGCTCACCGGGCTGCGCGGCGTGGGCAAGACCGTGCTGCTCAACCAGCTGCGCTCGGCGGCGATCGGCCGCGGGTGGGGCACCGGCAAGATCGAGGCCCGGCCCGACCAGTCGCTGCGCCGGCCGGTGTCCTCGGCGCTGCACATGGCCCTGCGCGAGCTGCGCCACCCCGACCAGGAGTCGATGGACGCCGTCCTCGGGACGCTCAAGGCGTTCGCCCAGCGGCTGGCGCCGGCCGACGGGAAGCTCCGCGACCGCTGGCAGCCGGGCATCGACGTCGCGGCGACCACCGGCCGGGCCGACTCCGGCGACATGGAGATCGACCTGGTCGAGCTGCTCAGCGACGCCGCGGGGCTGGCCGCCGACGTCGGGAAGGGCATCGCGCTGTTCGTGGACGAGATGCAGGACGTGCAGGCCCCCGACGTCTCGGCCATCTGCGCCGCCTGCCACGAGCTGTCCCAGCAGGGCGCGCCGCTGATCGTCGTCGGCGCGGGCCTGCCCCACCTGCCGGCGGTGCTGTCGGCCTCGAAGAGCTACTCCGAGCGGCTGTTCCGCTACCTGCGCATCGACCGCCTCGACCGGCCCGCCGCCGACCGCGCGCTGCTGGCCCCCGCCGAGCGCGAGGACGTCGAGTACGAGCAGGCCGCCCTCGACGCCCTGTACGAGGCCGCGGACGGCTACCCGTACTTCGTGCAGGCCTACGGCAAGGTCACCTGGGACGTCGCGGCCGCCTCCCCGATCACCGCGGCCGACGTCGCGATGGCCGCGCCGGTGGCCGAGGCGGAGCTCGCGGTGGGCTTCTTCGGCTCCCGCTACGACCGCGCCACCCCGGCCGAGCGCGAGTACATGCACGCCATGGCCGAGCTCGGCGGCCCGGCCGGCGCCCCGGTCGCGACGTCGGAGGTGGCCGCGGCGCTGGGCCGCAAGCCCGCGTCGCTGTCCCCCGCGCGCGACTCGCTGATCAAGAAGGGGCTGGTGTACTCCGCCGAGCGCGGCCAGATCGCCTTCACCGTGCCGCACTTCGGCCGCTACCTGCTGCGCCACCCCGACTGATGACCAGCCAGGCATCGGAAGCTCTACACCCGTTCCCGGACGTGGGACGTGCGTATCGCTTCCCATGCCTGGGCGCCCGGGATCACCCGGGCAGGAGGAAGGCGTTGACGTCCGCGGCGACCTCCTCGGGACGCTCCCAGTTCGGGCAGTGCCCGGTGTCCGGGTAGACCCGAAGGCGCGCGTCCGGGAGAGCGGCGAGGAGCCGGTCCTCCTGACCCCGGTCGAACAACGCGTCCGCCTGGCCCCAGAGCACCAGCGTGGGCGCGGTCACGTCGCCGAGCCGGTCGCGGTCGTGGGAGCGCGCCAGCCCCTCCCAGACGTCCCGGAAGACGTGCGCCGGCGCCTTGCGGCTCTCGGCGACGATCGCGTCGAAGAAGTCCGGCGGGAGGGGGCGGTGGACCGTGCCGGACTGGAACTCCCGGGCGAACTCCACCGGGACCGGGTCGCGGAGGTCGGCGATCGCCGACCGCACCTCCCGGACGAGCCGGTCGCCCATGCGGTCGGCCGAGCCGACGAGCACCATCCGGTCGACGCGGTCGGGGTGCTCCTGGGCCACGCGGCGGACCACGAAGGTGCCGAAGGAGTGGCCCACGAGGTGGGCCCGGCGCACGCCGAGCACGTCGCAGAGGGCCACCACGTCGTCGGCGAACCGGTCGAGGTCGTAGCCGGTCGCCGGGTGGTCGGAGTCCCCGAACCCGCGCTGGCTGTAGGCGACGGCGCGCAGCCGCGGGTCCAGGTGCGGGAGCACGCGGCTCCAGGAGAACCACGAGTCCGGCCAGCCGTGGACCAGGACGACCGCCGGACCGGCCGGGTCCCCCTGCTCCACGGCGTCCAGCCGCAGTGCCCCGGGGAGGAGGACGGTGCGGTGGCGGAGCGTCTGCGTCGTCCCGGGCACGGCTCCTCCGGAGGTCGGCCCCCGTGCGGGACCACGGTAGGGCCGTGGCCGCCGGCGGGGGAACCGGTCCGGCCGTGAGCCGGTGTCCGGCGGGACAGGGACCGGCTCGTGACCGCGTCCCGTGCACACGACGCGGCCGCGGTGGCCCGGGGACGACGATCCGTGCACACACCGCGCCGCGGGCGGGCGTCAGCGCGCGAGGACGAGCTTGGTCGCGGGCTGCAGCCAGACCTCGGCGGCGGCGTCGAAGGGCACCGTGGTGGTGGGGACGGCGAGCGGGTCGAAGGCGCCCGACGCGGCGAGCCCGAGCACCTCGGGCAGGTGCCGGCGGGAGTCCGCGCGGGACAGGTGCACGGTGATCCCGCGGGTGTACATCTCCAGCAGCGGCAGGGCGGCCTCGCCGAAGAGGATGCCGACCACGGTGAGCAGCCCCTGGTCCTCCGTCGAGCGCACCGCGCAGGCCAGCCCGGCGGGGTCGGCGGACCCGTCGACGACGACGTCGGCCCGGTCGTACCGGCGCGGCCAGCCGCCCTCGCGCCGGGTCACCTCGGCACCCAGCGACGTCGCGGCCGCGCACCGCTGCTCGTCGTCGTCGACGTAGCGCACGCCCCCGGCACCGAGGGCACGGGCCAGCGCGACGGCGTAGAGCCCGATGGAGGGGACCGCGCCGGCCAGGACGAGCACCTCGGCGCCCGGGCGCTCGCGCAGCTGTGGCCCGACCGCGCGCCAGGCGTCGACGGCGTTGTCCGGCAGGGTCGCCAGCGCCACGTCGGACAGGGCCGGCGGCGCGGCCACGAGCGCGTGGTCGGCGTGCGGGACGGCGAGCAGTTCGGCCACCGCGCCGCCGTGACCCCCGCCCCGGACGCCGAACCCGTACGCGGCACCCGCCGGGGCCCGGTAGGTGGTGCAGGCCACGGTGCGCCCCGCCCGGCACGGCCCGCAGCCGCCGCACGAGACCTGGAACGGGACGCTGACCCGGGCACCGGGGCGCAGCGCGACGTCGGCGCCCACCTCGACGACATCGGCGACCAGCTCGTGGCCCACCGGGACGGGGCCGGGGAAGAGGCCGAGCGCGGCCATGGGGGCGTCGAGGTCGCAGCGGGCGACCGCCAGCGGCCGGACGAGGGCGCCGTGCGGCGCGACCTCCGGGTCGGGGACCTCCTCCCAGCCGAGGCGGCCGGGCCCGGTGGAGACGAGAGCGCGCACGTCAGGCCGGGACGGTCAGCGCGGTGTGGGTGACGGGCACGGTGGCCTCCTCGGCGGCGGGAACGGTCACGGGCACGCCGACTGTGCCGGTGACGACCGGCCTCCGTCGACGGTTGGCGGGGCGGGGATCGGGCAGGGACCGCCCCGTGCCGGGAGCTGTCGAGGCGGGTCTGTGGGGTCTGCTGGGCGGCGCCGCCCTCGTCCTGGGCGCCGCGGTCGCCTGGTTCGTGCGGGTGCCCCGGACGGTCATCGCGTCGGTCATGGCGTTCGGCTCGGGCGTGCTGGTCTCCGCCGTCGCCTTCGACCTCGTGGCCGAGGCCGCCGACACCGGCGGGCTGGGCCCGACCGCGCTCGGGTTCCTCGGCGGCGCATTCGCCTACGTGGGCGCCAACGCCCTGCTGGCCCGCCGCGGGGCGCGGCACCGCAAGCGGTCCGGCGGCGAGGGGTCCCAGCAGCAGCCCTCGGAGGAGGAACAGGCCGGCAGCGGCGCGGCGATCGCCGTCGGGGCGCTGCTCGACGGCGTCCCGGAGTCGGTGGTCCTGGGCCTGGGCCTGCTCGGCGGCGGCTCGGTGAGCCCGTCGGTGCTGGCCGCGGTGTTCATCTCGAACGTGCCCGAGGGGCTGTCCAGCGCTGCGGGCATGAAGGCCAGCGGGCGCCGGGCGGGCTACGTCTTCGGGGTGTGGGGCGGCATCGCGGTCGCCAGCGGCGTCGCGGCCCTGGTCGGCTACCTGGCCCTCGGCGACGCGTCACCCGAGGTGGTCGCGGTCATCACCGCCGTCGCCGCGGGCGCGATCCTCACGATGGTCGCCGACACGATGATCCCCGAGGCGTTCGAGCGGACCGGCACCTGGACCGGCGTCGTCACCAGCGTCGGGTTCCTCGTGGCGTTCGCGATCGAGCGGCTGAGCGCGTGAGCGGGCAGGGTGGCGACATGACCGAGCCCGTGCAGATCAGCGTCCCCGTCGACGGCGGGGAGCTCGCGGCCCTGCACTGGGCCGCCGACGCGCCCGGCTCCCCCATCGCCGTGCTCGTCCACGGCATCACCGCCAACGCGATGGCCTGGGCGCCGGTCGCCGCGGCGCTGGCCGGGGAGTTCGAGGTGCTGGCACCCGACCTGCGCGGCCGCGCCGCCTCGGCGGACCTGCCCGGCCCCTACGGCCTCGATCGGCACGCCGACGACGTCGCCACCCTGCTGGACCGGTTCGGCGCCGACGCCGAGGCCGGCGCCGACGCCACCGTGCTGGTCGGCCACTCGATGGGCGCCTTCGTCGCGGCGCTGGCCGCCGCCGGGACGGCCCGCGACCGGGTGCACGGGCTGGTGCTCGTCGACGGCGGCCTGGCCCTGCCCGAGCCGCCGGGGGCCGACGTCGAGGCCAAGCTCGCCGCCCTCCTCGGCCCCTCCCTCGACCGGCTGGGCACGTCGTTCCCCGACCTGGCCGCGGTCCGGGCGTTCTGGGCGCAGCACCCCGCCGTCGGCCCGTGGGTCGACGTCCCCGCGGTGGCCGCCTACCTCGCCCGCGACCTCGTGCCCGGCGCGGTGCCGCTGCGCAGCGCGTGCGTGCCCGAGGCCGTGCGGGTCGACGGCGGCGACGTGCTGCTCAACGAGCGGGTGCTGGAGGCCAGTGCCTCGCTGCCGGTGCCGGCGACGCTGCTGTGGGCCACCCGCGGGCTGCTCGGCCAGCGGCCGGGGCTCTACGACGAGGTCCGGCTGGCCGGCCTGGGCCTGGAGCCCTCGGGCATCACCGCCCGCGAGGTGCCCGACACCGACCACTACTCGATCCTGTGGTCCGAGCAGGGCGTGGCCGCCGTCGCCGAGGCGGCCCGCACCGCGGCCGCCCGCACCTAGCGAGCCGGGCGACCTCGGGCCGGACGGCCGACCACCGGGGGCAGCACCTCGGGACCGGCCTCGGCCGGCCGCTCGCCCCGCACCGGGTGGGCCCGCACGGCGAGCACCGCGACGTCGTCCTCGACGCCCTCGCCGAGCATGCTCGACAGCAGGTCGTCGCAGAGTGCGGACAGCGCCTTGCCGGCGGAGGCGGCCAGCAGCGTGCGCACGGCGTCGCGGCCCTCGTCGAGCGGGGTCCCGCGGCGCTCGAACAGCCCGTCGGTGAACAGCAGCAGCGTGGCGCCCTCGGGGACGACGGCCTCGCCGTCGGCCCGTGGACCCCGCCAGCCGATGCCCAGCGGCGGGCCCACCGGGGCACTGAGGTCGCGCACCGTGCCGTCGGGCAGCAGCAGCATCGGGTCGGGATGCCCGGCCGAGGACCACCGCAGCCGGCGCTCTCCCGTCACCCGCTCGACCTCGTCCTGCTCGACCCGGCAGACCAGCGCGGTGGCCATCGCCGGGACGGCGAGACCGACGAGGGCGTGGTCGACCCGGCGCAGCACCCCGGCCGGCTCCTCCAGCCGGTCGAAGGCGATGCCGCGGACCAGCGTCTTGACCTGGCCCATGGCCGCGGCGGCCTCGATGTCGTGGCCCATGACGTCCCCGATGACGAGCACCGTGTCGCCGTCGGGCTGGAGGAACGCGTCGTACCAGTCGCCGCCGATGGACACCCCGCGGGTGGCCGGCCGGTAGCGGACGGCGAGCTCGAGGTGGTCGGGCTGCACCGGCGGTGAGAGCAGGCTGTGCTGCATCCGCTCGGCCACCTGCTGGGCGGCGCTGGCCAGGCGGGCGTTGTCGAGGGCCAGCGCCGCGCGGCGGGAGGCGATCTCGGCGGTGCGCAGCTCGGCGTCGGTGTGCGGCCCGCGTTCGGGGCCGTTGACCAGCGTGAACGCGCCGAACGTCTCGCCGCGGGCGACCAGCGGGAAGGTGGCGACGGCGGCGACCCGCAGCGGCGAGAGGGCGGCGCGGCTCTCCTCGTCGGCCACCATCGCCCGCACGTCGTCGTCGGTGACCCGGGTCAGCACCACCGGCCGGCCCTGGGCCAGCGCGGTCGGGACCGGCGCGGTGGGCCGGTTGCTGCGCACCCGCAGGTCGGCGTACCGGTGCATCGCCGGGACCATCGCGGGGTCGCTGTGCGCGCGGCCGACGTCGCGGCGGGTGCCGTCGGGGTCGACGACGCTGACCAGGCACCAGTCGGCCAGCAGCGGGACGACGAGCGCGGCGAGCCGGGCCACCGCCTCGTCGACGTCGGTGGTGGCGGTCATGGCCTGGCTGATGTCGCCCAGGAGGACCAGGTGCCGGGCGGCGGTCTCGGCCCGCTCGGCGGCCGCGGCGGCGGAGGCGGCGGCCTGCTCCCGGGCCGCGATCGCCGCCGCGCGCTCCTCGTCGGCCCGCCGGTGCACCGTGACGTCGTCGTAGGTGACCACCAGCCCGGCCCCGGTGAGGAAGGCCTCGGCGCGGAACCACGCGTCCAGCGGCGCGAAGAAGGCCTCGGTGGACCCCGCCCCGCCGGTGCCCCGCACGCGGCGGTACAGCTCCTCGAACGGGCCGCCGACGGCCTCGGGGAACTCCTCCCAGATGCCCCTCCCGGTCAGGCCGGCGACGGTCCGGCGGAGGACCGCCGCGCCCGCGGGGTTGACGTAGGCGAAGCGCCACCCCTCGTCGAGCACGAACAGCGGCCGCTGCATGCCCTCGACGGCCTGCACCAGCAGGTCGCTCGGCGGCGGGGCCAGGCCGTCCGGGGTCACGGGGACACATGCTGCCGCATCCGTCCCGGTGGGCCGCACCTCCGGTACCGGACCGCCCCGTTCAGGTGAGGGCACGGCGCGCCGGGCGGTTGGCAGCCGGGCCCGCAGGCGCCACGATCACGGTGGTGTCCGCGGGAGCCAGCCTCGCCCCGACGGTGCCGGGAGGACCGAGGACGATGGCCGATCCGCTCACCGGGCCGGGGCCGGTACGCGGCCTGCCACCCGGTCCCCAGCCCACCGTGCCGCTCCCGCGCCGCACTCCCCCGCTCGGTGACCCGGCGGCGCTGGCCGCGCTGGTCGACCGGCTGCCGGCCGCCGTCCTCGCGCTGGACCCCGGGGGCCGGCTGACCTGGCTCAACGCCGCCGCCGAGCGGCTGCTCGGGCACCTGCAGTCCGACCTGCTCGGCGAGGTCCTGGCCGAGGTGCCCGGCACGGCGGGTCCGGCGCTGGCCTCCGCGGGTGCCGAGGCCGCCGACTCCGGCGAGCCCGTGACCGTGCTGGCCGGCGGCGGGTGGTACGAGGTCCGCGCCGCGCGGGCGGCCGAGGGGCTGGCGCTCACCGTCTCCGACGTCTCCCGCCGCCGGACGGTGCAGGAGCGCGCCGACCGGGCCGCGGCGCGCGCGACGTTGCTCGTGCGGGTCGCCGCGGAGCTGTCCGGGGCGCTCGACGGCGTGTCCGCGCTCGGCCGGCTGGCCCGGCTGGTCGTGCCGGTGCTCACCGACGGCTGCGTCGTCACCGTGGTCGACCGCGAGGGCCGCACCCGCGACGTCGGCTCGTGGCACGCCGACCCGCAGCGCCGCGACCTGCTCGCCCGCTACGCGATGGTGCGGCTGGACACCCTCCCGCCGTCCTCACCGGTCGGGCGGGCGCTGCGGACGGGCGCGCCGGTGGCGGCCCCGGTGACCGACGTCCTGGCGCTCATGTCCGACGACCGGACGCGGGAGATGCTGCGGGACCTGCGCGCGCAGTCGGTGCTGGTGCTGCCGCTGCCGGCCGAGTCGCGGACCGTCGGCGTCCTGTCGCTCTACCTCGACCCCGGCCGGGAGGTCTCCCCCGAGGACCTCGCCACCGCCCGGGCCGTCGCGGTGCAGGCCGGCCGCGCCATCGACCGGGTCGGCCGGCAGAGCCGCCAGATCCAGCTCGCCGAGGCGCTGCAGCGCAGCCTGCTCACCGCGCCCCCTGCCTTCCCCGGCGTCGAGGTGGAGGTGCGCTACGTGCCGGCCGCCGAGGCGGCCCGGGTGGGCGGGGACTGGTACGACGCCTTCCGGCACCCCGACGGCGACGCGGTGGTGGTCATCGGCGACGTGGTCGGGCACGACACCGCGGCCGCGGCCGCGATGGGACAGCTGCGCGGCCTGGTCCGCGGCATCGCGCACTCCAGCCGGGGCGGGCCGGCCGAGGTGCTGCGCGGCCTGGACGAGGCGATGTCCACCATGCACGCCGGGACGCTGGCCACGGCCGCCGTCGCGCGGCTGGAGGCCGGCGGCACCCGGCTGCGGTGGGCCAACGCCGGTCACCCGCCGCCGGTGCTGCTGCGCCCCGACGGCGGCGTCGAGGCGCTGGCCCACGACAAGGCCGACCTGCTGCTCGGGGTCGACGCGACCGCGGAACGCCGCGAGGCGGTGGTCCCGCTGGCCCCGGGGTCGACGGTGCTGCTGCACACCGACGGTCTGGTGGAGCGGCGCGCGAGCACCCTCGACGAGGGCACCGCGCGGCTGCACCGGGCGCTCGCGGAGCTGGCCGGACGGCCGCTGGCGGTGCTGTGCGACGAGCTGCTGGCGCGGCTGCTGCAGGGCACCCCGCAGGACGACGTCGCCCTGGTCGCGCTGACCGTCGCCCCTCCCCGGCCCTGACCGCGGCCGTCACCGGGCGCGAGATCCGCCTCACCCGGCGGGGCCGGACACGATTGACCCGCCGGTGGGCTGGGCACCCCGGGACCGTCCGAGAACGGGACCACGACGGAGAGAGGACATGGGCCGACTGACGTGGCCGTTGCGGCCCCTGCCCGACGGGCGCGGCGAGCTGTGGCGCTTCGACCTCGGTGACATCGCCGAGCTCCCGGCGGCGCGCGCGGGACTCCGCGAGCACCTCGGCTCCCTCGGCTTCCCCCGCGACCCCGACGACCCGGCGTCGGACCGGCTGGTGCTGGCCTTCGACGAGCTGGCCTCCAACGCGCTGCGGCACGGCCGGTCGCCGGTGGTCGCGACGGTGGTCGCGGGCACCGGTGGCTGGCTGCTCGACGTGAGCGACCGGGACGCGGACACGATGCCCTCGCCCGCGGTCGGCCGGGACCCCTCCCAGGGCGGCCTGGGCCTCTACCTGGTGGCCCGCCTGTCCGTGGCGCACGGCTGGTACGTCGACGACGGTTCCAAGCACGTCTGGGCGTGCCTGCCGACGACGGTCGAGGAGTGCGCGGTCAACTCCGCCTGAGTGCGCCCGGGGCGGCGTGACGATCGTCGCGCCGCCCCGGGGCAGTCCTCACGAGGGGACGACCAGCGAGAGCCGGCCCTTCCCGTAGCCCGGCACCTCGACGGCGAGGTCGAGGCGGTTGAAGGCGGCCAGCATCCCGGCGACGTCGCCGGGCAGGTCCTCCCCCGGCACGTACAGCCGGTAGAGCTTCGAGTGCGGGGCGCCGGGCACGTTGAACAGCGCCGAGACGACGTTGACGACCTCGTGCAGCGCCTCGGCGAGCATCGACGTGAGCTCGCCGTCCTCCTCGACGGCGTCCTGGACGCCGCCGGGCGGCAGCAGGGCCAGCGCACCGCCGGTCCAGGCCGACAGCGGCAGGTCCATGACGCACAGGGCGTTGACGGCCATCGTCGGGCTGACGTAGACCGCCACCGAGACCGGGTCGGTCGCGGTGGGCGTGACCGGGTCGCCCGGCGTCACGCCCACCGGCTTGCCGACCAGGCCCGACAGGATGTCCTTGACGGCCTTGGCGTCGGGCAGCGAGACGGTCAGGGCGGCGGTCACGCCAGCACCCCGTCGAGGTTCTCGCGGAAGGACTCCTCGGTGAAGGGCTTGGCGATGAGGAACAGGGCGCCCGCGTCGGCGGCCTTCTCCCGCATCTCCGCCGACCCCTCGGAGGTGACGAACCCGAAGGGCACCGCCGAGCCGGAGGAACGCAGCGCCTGCAGGCACTCCAGGCCGGTCATGTTCGGCATGTTCCAGTCCGACAGGACCAGGTCGGGGTTCTCCGAGCGGACCTTGTCGTAGGCGTCGCGGCCGTCCTCGGCCTCGACCACCTCGTGGTCGTCGTAGCCGGCCTGACGCAGGGTGCGGATGACGATCTGCCGCATCACGCGGCTGTCGTCGGCGACCAGGATCTTCACAGGGGCACCTCGTTCTCTCGCTCGGTGTGCAGCGGGGACTGCACGGAGACGGTCAGCGGCTGACCGCGCCACAGGACGGCGACGCGGCGGGTGTCGGCTTCGCAGCCGGCGGGTGGGGTGGCGCCGACCTCGGGCAGGCCGAGGACGGACGGTCCGGGGAGGACGGCCTTGACGTTGCCGCCCACCACGTTCGCGAGCTCGCCGAGGGCGTCGTCGACGTCCTCGTCCTCGAGCACCGGCGGGGCGTGCGCGCCGAGCAGGGCGGCGGTGAGCTCGGCGGCGGTGTCGTGGCCGCAGGTCAGCACGACGGCGCCGGTCCACGGGCCGACGATCTCGACCCAGGAGCTGCGCGTCGCGGCCGGCAGCGGCGCCGGCAGCGGGACGAGCACCTCGTCCTCGCCGACGAGGGCCAGCCACGCCTGCTCGGTGATCTGCTGGAGCGTCGCCTCGTCGAGCAGGTCGCCGACGGCCGGCGGCCGGTCGGTGGCGCGGCGGCGCAGCCCGGTGTCGCCCGGTCGGTTCACAGCGAGACCTCCTGCGGGAGCAGGCCGAGCAACGCGAGCTTGTCGCGGATGGCATCGGCGGTGAACGGCTTGATGACGTACTCGTGGGCGCCGGCGGCCAGCGCGCGCACGATCTGGCCGTGCTCGCTCTCGGAGGTGACCATCATCAGGGTCACCGCGCGCCAGGCCGGGTTGGCGCGGACGGCGTTGACGAACTGCAGGCCGTCCATCAGCGGCATGTTCCAGTCGACGGTGCACAGGTCGGGCGCCCAGCCCTCGTGCAGGACGTCGAGCGCCTGCTGCCCGTGCTCGGCCTGGCGGGTCTCGTAGCCGAACCCCTCGAGGATGCCGGTCACGATGCGCCGCATGGCGCGGGAGTCGTCGATCACCAGAGCGCGCACGGTCATGCCCCCTTCAGCGGGCGGTAGGCGGAGGTCCGGCCGAGGACGACGCGGCTCCAGGAGTCGTCGACGCCGAGGGTGGTCTCGGCGGCACCGAGGAGCAGCCAGCCGTCCGGGCGCATGAGCTCGCGCACCCGGCGGAGGATCGCCTGCTTGGTGGGCAGGTCGAAGTAGATGAGGACGTTGCGCAGGTACACGACGTCGAACGGGCCCATCCGCGGCAGCGGCGCGGCCAGGTTGCACTCGCGGGCGGTGACCATGCGGCGCAGGTCCGGCGCGACCTCCCACTCGCTGCCCGCCCGCCGGAGGTGGCGGACCAGCATCGGGGCGGGCAGGCCGCGGTTGACCTCGAGCTGGCTGAACCGGCCGGTGCGGGTGCGCTCGACCATCTCGCGGGAGATGTCGGTGGCGGTGATCGACACCCGCGTCACGGCGTCGGGCAGCGCGTCGTCGAGCAGCATGGCGATCGTGTAGGGCTCCTGGCCGCTGGAGCAGGCCGCCGACCAGATCTGCAGCCGCTCCGCCGGGCCGCGGGCGGCCTGCAGGGCCGGCAGCACGGTGGAGGTCAGCGCGGTGAACGGGTCGCCGTCGCGGAACCACGAGGTCTCGTTGGTGGTGAGCGCCTCGACGATCAGGCGGGTGTCGTCCGGCCGCGGGCGGCTGCGGACGGTGTCGACCAGCTGGTCGACGTCGGCCAGCCCCATCTTGCGGGCCAGCGGCAGGAGCCGGGCCTCGACCAGGTACTCCTTGCCCGGGGCGAGCACGATCGCGCTCTCCCGGTGCACCAGCTGGCGGACCCAGTCGAAGCGGGTGGCGGTGAGGGTCATCGCAGGGCTCCCGTCGCGAGGGTCGGAGGTGCCGGGCGCGGCGGGACGGCGCGGGACAGGTGGCGGGTGATGGCCTCGGCGATGCGGTCGAGGGACAGGACCTCGTCGGCCAGGCCGGCGGCGGCGACGGCGCCGGGCATGCCCCAGACGACCGAGGTGGCCTGGTCCTGGACGACGACGGTGCCGCCGGCGTCGCGGACGGCCGCCGCGCCGGCGCGACCGTCGGCGCCCATGCCGGTGAGCACCACGGACAGGACGGCGCCGTCGTAGGCGGTCACCGCGGAGCGGAACAGCGGGTCGACGGCGGGACGGCAGAAGTTCTCCGGCGGGCCCTGCGTCAGGGTCGTCGTCGCGCCGCGGCCGCTGCCGCGCACGGTGAGGTGGTGGTCGCCGGGGGCCAGGTGCACGGTGCCCGGGAGCAGCGGCGAGCCGTCGACGGCCTCGACGACGCGCAGGGCCGAGAGCCGGTCCAGGCGCTGGGCGAACTGCCGGGTGAAGACCGGCGGCATGTGCTGCACGAGCAGGACCGGCACCGGCAGGCTCGCCGGCAGCACCGGCAGCACCCTGGCCAGGGCCTCGGGCCCGCCGGTGGAGGAGCCGATCACGAGCACGGCCGGGGCCTTGTGGGGAACCGTGCGGGGCGCCGCCGTGCGCGGGGCGGGCGGCGCGGCGGCGGGACGGGCGGTGGCGGGACCGGCCGGGCGCCCGGTGAGGGCCTTGATCCGCGGGATGAGCTGCTCGCGCACGCTCTCCATCGACGCCGCGACGCTGCCGACGTTGGCCGGCTTGGTGACGTAGTCGTTGGCCCCGGCCGACAACGCGTCGAGGGTGGCCGCGGCGCCGCGCTCGGTGAGCGTGCTGAACATGACGATCGGCACGCGGTTGCGCTGGGCGCGCAGGGCCCGGACCGCCTCGATGCCGTTCATCTCCGGCATCTCGATGTCCATCGTGACGAGGTCGGGCCGCAGCTGGTCGACCTTGCCCAGGGCGAGCCTGCCGTTGACCGCCGTCCCGACGACCTCGATCGCGGGGTCGGAGGACAGCACGTCGGTCACGATCTTGCGGACGACGACCGAGTCGTCGACCACCAGCACCCGGATCGGGTCCACACGTCCTCCTGCTCCGGCGGCGCCCGGCCGGTCGGCCGTGCGTCGGGGGTCTCGGCAGCGGGGCGGGCCGGTGGGATCGGCCCCGGGCAGCCCCACCCGCATCGCCTGTCACAGGAGTTCTCGGCCGCCCCAGCCGCCGGGTTGACGCGGAGCGCCCAACCGTTACGGCACCGGCCGGTGACCGCCGCGGGCGCGGGCACATGTCGACCCGCCGCACGGTGACCTGCCGGGGCCGGCAGCGCGCTCACCTGCGGTTCGGGATGTGGGCGGTGGCTCGAGATGCGGCTCGTCGTCGCTCGTCGCGGCGTGTCCTCGCGTGCCGGCGGCACCAACCCGACAGTCGACGGGGCAGGAGCGGGGTCTCAGCGGCCCGTCACGCGGCGCCAGGGAGCGAGGAGGACGCCGAGCGCGCCACCGTCGAGCAGGTCGCCCATGGCCAGCCCCTGGACGACGCCGGCGAGGGCGTTCCACGAGCCCGAGGCGCCGTCGCGGGCGTCGAAGCCGCCGGCGGCGAACGCGCGGACGGCGAGCAGCTGGGCGGTGGCCAGCGTGCGGGTGCGGCCGGAGACGTGCGCGGCCCAGGAGGCCTCGTGCATGGCGGTGGCCCACGGGCGCTGCTCGGCGCGGCCCTCGTCGACGGCGGTGCGCCAGCGGTCGCGGCCGCGGGCGTCGAGGCCGGAGACGGTCGCCAACAGGGAGGCGAGCTCGGGCGTGGCGGGACCGAGGTCGGCGCCGGCGCCGCGGGTGGGGGCGTCCGGGACGGCGGTGGCGAAGGGCTGCACGAGCTCGCGGCGGACCAGCGGCGGCAGGACGCCGGCGGCCCACTCCCCCACCACGGCGTCGGCCAGGACCTCGGCGGCCTGCTCCCGGACGTCGTCGTCGGCCTGGAGGAAGGCGGCGTGCTCGGGCCCGAGGACGTCCTCGCGCAGCACCCGCTCCACGGCGGCGGCGGTGCCGATCGTGCCGCGCTCGAGCTGGGCGACGAGGACGGCGGTGCGCTCGCCCTCGCCAGGGGTCACCGAGCGCAGCTGCGGGACGGCGGCGGCCAGCTCGCGGGCCCGCCGGGCGCGCACGGCCAGCACCGCACGCTGCTCGCGGTCTGCGCCGCGGGTGCGGCTGGCGGCGGCCAGGGCGGACAGCTCGGCCGGTCCGGCGGTCAGGCCGGTGAGGAGCACGTCGGCGGCGGCGCGGCCCCCGGGCAGGCGCACCAGGTCGAACCCCAGCGTCGCGGCACTGACCAGCGTGTACGGCACGTCTCCCCCTCCGACGGCACCGCCCTGGAGCAGGCGGCCCGTCCATGCTGGGGGTGATCACCCCGTGACGCCACGCGGCCGTCACCCGATCGCCGGAGGCGTCAAGGGCGACCACCGCGTGTCGAGCGCCGCCGGGCGAGGGAACGATCACGGCGGGTGACTGTCCGTCGGGGACACCCGGCCGACGGCGCCGTCGGCCGCGGTCCCGGGACACCGGGGGCCCTACCAGGGGAGGGGCGCCGCCTCCATACTGACGCCGCCATGCAGGCCGAGGTCCCCACCCCAGGAGCGCGGCGACCCCGTGGCCAGGCCGGGTCGGCGGCACCCGGAGGTGCGGCGCTGGTCGAGGCCGCCGTGGGGATGCTGCTCGCCGGTGCGCCGGTCGGCTTCGCGGTGCTCGACACCGAGCTGCGCTACGTGCGGATCAACCAGACGCTGGCGGCGGTCAACGGCGTCCCGGTGGCCGACCACCTGGGCCGGTCGGTGGCCGAGGTGCTCCCCGACGTGGCCCCGGAGGCCGAGCCACTGCTGCGCCGGGTACTGGCCACCGGTGAGCCGATCACCGGCCTGGAGCTGGAGAGCGGGCCCACCCCGGGCGAGCCCGGCCGCCGCCGCCACTGGCGGGTCAGCTACTACCCGGTGCGGGCGACGCCGGGGGCGGGGCCGCCGGAGGGCCTGGGCGTGGTCGTCACCGACGAGACCGCCCGCCACGAGGAGCAGCAGGAACGTCGCCGGCTGCTGGAGGCCGAGCGGACGGCGGCGGCGCGGGTGCGGCACGCGCTGCAGCAGCAGGAGCGGCTGCACCGGCTGACGTCGGCCCTGGCGCGGGCGACCACGGTGCGCGACGTGGCCGCCACGATGGTGGAGCTCGCCCCGGGGATCCTGGGCGCCACCGCCGCCACCCTCAACGAGTACGAGCCGGGCACCGGGCTGTCGGTCCTCGCGGTGACCGGCCTGCCGCCCGAGGTGGCCCGACCGGGCCAGGTGATCCCGGCTCCCCTCCCGCCACTGGTGCGCGACGTCCTCGAGGGGGACGGCCCGGTGCTGGTGGGCAGCACCACCGAGCGCGACCAGCGGTACCCCGACATGGCGGGCTCGGGCGTGCGGCAGCAGGCCTGGGCCAACCTGGCGCTGTGCAGCCACGGCCGGCCGGCCGGGATCGTGGCGTTCGGCTGGGACGGTCCGCGCACCTTCGCCGACGAGGACGTGGAGCTGCTCACCGCGCTGGCCGACCAGTGCGCCACCGCGATGGACCGCGCCCGCCTCTACCGGGCCGAGCAGGACGCCCGGCTCGGCGCCGAGCGGGCGCAGCAGCGGCTGGACCTGCTGGCCCGGGCCGGTGAGGTGCTCAGCCGCTCCCTCGACGAGTCGGCCGTGCTGGACGAGCTGGCCGCCCTGCTGGTTCCGGAGCACGCCGACTGGCTGGTGGTCCTGCTCGCCGGCCGGCCGGGGCAGCTGGTGCCCCGGTGCTCGGTGCACGCCGACCCGGGGATCCACGCGGCGGCGCAGGAGCTGCTGGCGGCGCGGCCGCTGCGCATCGACGGAGGCAGCGCGGCCGCGCGGGTCTTCCGCTCCCAGCGGCCCCTCGTGGTCGAGGACGCGCTCCCCTACCTGACCGAGGACGGCGGCCCGCCCGAGGTGGCCCGGTTCGCCCGGCTGCTCGGCCCCGGCCCCGGCCCGGGTCTGCTCACGCCGCTGGTGGTGCGCGGCCGGAGCACCGGCGTGCTGTCGCTGGTCGGCGCCTCCGCCGGCGGCTGGCCGCTCACCGACCAGCAGGAGCTCGTCGGCGACCTCGCCTCGCGCGTCGCGGTCGCGCTGGACAACGCCCACCTCTACGGCCGGCAGACCCGGATCGCCCGCCGCCTGCAGGACGGCCTGCTGCCCGCCCGGCTGCCCGAGGTCCCCGGCGTGGAGCTGGCCACCCGCTACGCCACGGCGGAGGAGGCGGTCGAGGTCGGCGGCGACTTCTACGACGTCGTCCCGCTCGACGGCGGCGGGTTCGTGCTCGCGATCGGCGACGTCTGCGGACGGGGCATCGACGCCGCGAGCACCACCGGGCTGGCCCGGCACACGCTGGAGGCCGTCGCGCGGGACCTGCCCCCGGCGGCCGCGCTGGTGCGGCTCAACGACGCCCTGCGCGCGCAGACCTCCCCCAACCGGTTCCTCACCGCGGCCTGCGCCCGGGTCACCCCGCGCCCCGACGGCACCGCCGCGGTGCAGCTCGCCCGCGCCGGCCACGAGCCCCCGGTGCTGGTGCGGGCCGACGGCAGCGCCACGCTGCTGGCCCCGGCCGGGCAGCTCCTCGGCATCCTCCCCGAGGTGACCGTCGAGACCCAGGAGCTCGTCCTCGGGCCCGGCGACGCCCTGGTCATGTACACCGACGGCATCACCGAGACCCGGGGGCGCGAGGGCCTGTTCGGGGAGGAGCGGCTCGTCGCGGCCCTCGCCGGGCCGCCCGGCCGCTCACGCACCGCCGATGACCTCGCCGACCTCGTCCTGGCCGCCACCGAGCGGTTCCGTGCCGGCCCGGCCGAGGACGACGCCGCCCTGCTCGTCGCCCGCCTGCGCCCGCGGTGACACGCTAGGCGCCGACCGCCTTCTGGACGTCGAGGGCGAGCAGCAGCGAGCCGTCGAGCTTGTAGGCGCCGCGGATGAGCTCGCGGGCCTGGCCGTCGAGGGTGTCCGGCGGGGCCTCGAAGTCGGCCGCGTCCACGTCGACGACGTCGGCGATCGAGTCGACCAGCAGGCTCACCGCCTCGCCGTGCAGGCGCACGACGATGACGACGGCGTCGGTGCCGGCCGGCCGCGGCGGGCGCCCGAGCCGCTCCCGCAGCTCGATGGCGGTCACCACCTGGCCGCGCAGGTTGATCAGCCCGGCGACGGCCGGCGGGGCGAGCGGCACCCGGGTCAGCTTCTGGCTGCGCAGCACCTCCTGCACGTGCTCGACCTCGACGCCGTACAGGTCGCCGTCGAGCCGGAAGGTGGCCAGCTGACCGCTGGCGGCGCGGGTGGGGGTGTCGGTCGGGGTCGTCACGTCAGGCCTCCAGCCGAGCGGACGCGGGGGAGTGGTCGGGGGCCGGCAGCCCGGCGTAGAAGGCCGGGTCGGCGGCGAGGATCGCGGCGCGGACGTCGAGCAGCTCGGTCACCCGGTCGCCGAGGACGGCGGAGCCGAGCAGGCCCAGGTCGTCGATGTCGCTGCGCACCGCGGCGCCGCCGTCGACGATGTCGAGGATCTCCTCCACGACGATCGCCACGCTGCGGCCGTGGTCGCTGTAGACGATCACCTCGAGCACCTCGCGCTCGCCGGAGCCGAAGGCGCCCAGGTGCCGGTCGAGCCGGACGATCGGCAGGATCGCGCCGCGGTACTGCACGACCTCGCGGTTGCCCACCCGCTCGACGGCGTCGGCCCGCACCTGCTCCAGGCGGGTGACGGTGTCCAGCGGGATGGCCACCCGCCGGCCCTCGCCGATGGCGGCCAGCAGCATCCGTTGCCGCTCGGTCTCGGCGGCGGCGGTGCGCTCCGCGGCCTCGCGGGCCTCCTGCCGCTCGGTGGTCTCGGTGCGCAGCGCCCGGCGGGCCAGCGCCTGCACGTCGAGGATCAGCGCCACGGCGCCGTCACCGAGGACGGTCGCGCCGGAGTACA
This sequence comes from Geodermatophilus sp. SYSU D00696, assembly GCF_054050235.1. Lineage (NCBI taxonomy): Bacteria > Bacillati > Actinomycetota > Actinomycetes > Geodermatophilales > Geodermatophilaceae > Geodermatophilus > Geodermatophilus sp. SYSU D00696. The sequence continues at coordinate 71,189 of NZ_JBJGYY010000004.1, forward strand.
GGCCGATCGCCTTGAGCTGGCCGCCGACGGCCTTGACGACGATCTCCTCGGTGTTGATGACCCGGTCGACGACGAGGCCGAAGCGCCGGCCCTCCGAGCGCAGCACCGCGATGACGACGTGACCGTCGTGCCGGTCGGAGGCGAGGCCCAGGACATCGGTGAGCCGGACGAGGGGGAGCAGCTCGCCGCGCAGCCGGTAGACCGGCGCGCCGCCGACCTCCTCGACGGCGTTGGCGGCCTTCTCGGCGTCGAGGCTGACCAGCTCCTGCAGGCTGATCTGCGGGATGGCGTAGCGGTCGCCGGCGCACTCGACGGTGAGCGCGGGGACGATCGCGAGGGTCAGCGGGATGCGCAGCCGGCAGACGGTGCCGCGCCCGGGCTCGGACTCCACCTCGATGGTGCCGCCGATGGCCTCGATGTTGGTCTTGACGACGTCCATGCCCACGCCCCGGCCGGAGACGTTGGTGACCGCGGCGGCCGTCGAGAACCCGGGCAGGAAGATCAGCTGCAGCACGTCCTGCGGGCTCATGCGGGCCAGCTGCTCGCCGGTGACCAGGCCGCGCTCGAGGGCCTTGGCGCCGATCCGCGACGGGTCGATGCCGGCGCCGTCGTCGGCCACCTCGACCACGACCTGGCCGCTCTCGTGCCGGGCGCGCAGCGTGAGCACGCCCTCGCCGGGCTTGCCGGCGGCGCGGCGGCGGTCGGGGGACTCGATGCCGTGGTCGACGGAGTTGCGGACCAGGTGGGTCAGCGGGTCCTTGACCGCCTCGAGCAGCGTCTTGTCGAGCTCGGTGTCCTTGCCCTCCATCTCCAGCCGGACGGACTTGCCGCACTGGATGCCGAGGTCGCGGACGACGCGCGGCAGCTTGGACCAGATGTGGTCGATCGGCTGCATGCGCGTCTTCATGACGCCCTCCTGCAGCTCGCTGGCGATGAGGTTGAGCCGCTGCGAGGCGCGCACCAGGTCGGTGTCGGTGGAGCGGCCCACGTACTGGACGATCTGGTTGCGGGTCAGCACCAGCTCGCCGACCAGCAGCATCAGCGAGTCGAGCAGGTCGACGTCGACGCGGATCGTGCTGTCGGCCACGCCGCGGCGGGCCTGCTGGCCGCCGGGGCCCTCGGGCCGCGCGGCACCGGCCGGCGAGCCGGGCTCGGCGTGCTCGTCGGGGTGCTCGTCGAGGTGCTCCTCGTGCGCATAGTCGGGCAGCTCCTCCGCCACCACCTCGGCGACGGGCTCGACGACGGGCTCGACGACGACGGGCTCGGGGACGATCGCGGCGGCGGGCTCGGCGGGCTCGGCGGGCTCGGCGGGCTCGGCGGGCGCGGGGGAGGGGGCGGCGGCCGGGGCCGGCCGGTCCTCCATCGCCGCGCTGATCTCCGCGACGACGGCGGAGACGTCGACCCCGCCCTCGCCGCCGGTGGCCTCGATGGAGGCCAGCAGCGAGCGGACCGTGTCGACCATCCGCAGCAGCACGCTGGTGCGCTCGGGGGTCAGCGCGAGGACGCCGTCGCGGAGCCGGGAGAGCATGTTCTCCCCGACGTGGGTGACCTCCTCGAGCCGGCCGAAGGCGAGGAAGCCGCTGGTGCCCTTGATCGTGTGGATGGTGCGGAAGATGCTCGAGAGCCGCTCCCGGGAGTCGGGCTCCTGCTCGAGGGCGACCAGGTCCGTGTCGAGCTGGTCGAGGTTCTCGTGGCTCTCGACGAGGAACTCCTCGACGATGTCGTCCAGACCGTCCACCGCTGCCTTCTCTCTCAGTGCGAGGGGACCGAGGGGTCCCCGATGGGTCATCGGCGGTGGGGGGGGGGGGGGGGGGGGGGGGGGGGGGGGGGCGGCCGCGCGCGCCGCGGGCGCGGGCCGGCGGCCTGCCCCCGCCGCGCCCGCGCGCGGGGGGGGGGGGGGGGGGGGGGGGGGGGGGGGGGGGGGGGGGGGGGGGGGGGGGGGGGGGGGGGGGGGGGGGGGCGCCCCCCCCCCCCCCCCCCCCCCCCCCCCCCCCCCCGCGGGGTCGGCCCCCTGCAGGGCCCGACGCGAGCCTGCGAGCGGCGGGGGCAGGGGTCCTCCTAGTAGGTGAAGCGGGCGACGCCGGTGCGCAGGTCGGCCGCCATCCGGGACAGCTCCTCGACCGCGGTGCGGGTCTGGGTCAGCGCCTGGGTGGTGGAGTCGGCGGCACTGGAGACCCCGGCGATGTTGTCGGCGATCTGACCCGAGCCCTGGGCGGCCTCGGCCACCGAGCGGCTCATCTCCGCGGTGGTGGCGGTCTGCTCCTCCACCGCCGAGGCGATGGTGGTCTGCCGGTCGGAGATCTGGGCGACGATCTGCGAGATCTCGCCGATGGCCCCGACGGCGGCGCCGGTGTCCTTCTGGATGGCCTCGACGCGGCGGGCGATGTCCTCGGTCGCCTTGGCGGTCTCCTGGGCCAGCTCCTTGACCTCGTTGGCCACGACGGCGAAGCCCTTGCCCGCCTCGCCGGCGCGGGCGGCCTCGATGGTCGCGTTGAGCGCGAGCAGGTTGGTCTGCTCGGCGATGCTCGTGATCACCTTGACGACGTTGCCGATCTCCGCCGAGGACTCCCCGAGCTTGGTCACCGTGGCGGTGGTGGTCTCGGCGGCGGTGACCGCGCGGGCGGCGACGGCGGAGGCCTCGGCGGCGTTGGAGGCGATCTCGCGGATCGAGGCGCCCATCTGCTCGGCCCCGGCGGCGACGGTCTGCACCGACCGCGACACCTCCTCGGCGGCACCCGAGACGACGCCCGACTGCGCGGAGGTCTCCTCGGCCGACGCCGAGATCTGCGCCGAGCTCGCGCTGAGCTCCTCCGACGACGCGGCGACGGCGTCGGCGGAGGCCGCCACCGAGGACAGCACCGAGCGCAGGTTCTCCTGGGCGGCACCCAGCGCGGCGGCCATCCGGCCCAGCTCGTCGCGGCCACGGACCTCGGGCGTGACGGTCAGGTCGCCCTGCGCCAGCGCCTCGACCGAGCGCTGCACGGAGCGGACGGTGCCCACCAGGCGCCGGACGACGAGGACGGTCAGCCCGCCGGCGACGACGATGCCGGCGACCAGGGACAGCCACAGCGTGGTGGTGGCCGAGGAGACGGTGGCCACCGCGTCGTCGGTGTCGGCCTGGCCGGCGGCGACCCGGCGGTCCTGCATGGCGGCGTACTGGTCCATGAGGGAGTCGGAGCGGTCCTGCAGCGGACCGGTGATCACGGCGGCGGCGGTGGCCAGGTCGCCCGCGTCGGCGGCCGGCACCAGCTGCCCGTCCGCGACCGCGTAGTAGTCCTCGACGACGGCGCGGAACTCGTCGAAGGCGGCCCGGTTGACCGTCACCTCGGCGTAGGCGTCGAGCTGCCCGTCGATGGTCTCCCGGCGCTCGGCCAGGTCGGCCCGCAGCGCGGCCCGGGTCTGCCCGTCGGCGATCGGGTAGGTGTTGTAGCGCGAGCGGTCGCCCTGCCAGGACCGCTGGATGTCCGCGAGGTCGGCCAGCGTGACCACGTTGCCGTTGATCCGGGTGGCGGCCGCCTCGACCGCGGCCAGCCGGCTCACGGCGAGGACGGTCATGGCGACGGCGACGACCGCGAGGACGGCGACGGCCGCGCCGATCTTGACGGCGACCGGTCGGTCGGCGAACCAGCCACCGGAGCGGCCGGCGCGGGAGGTGCTCATGGGGTGTGCTCCTGGATCTCGGGGTGGGGCGGTCGGGGTGACGGGCGGGGATCGGCCGCGGGCCGGGCGATCCGTCGGCACGGACTGTGACGGACGGGAATGGGGACCGCGCCCGTCCGGAAATGGCGTGTCGGTAACGATCCGGGTACGACCGGAATTGGTCGACGGAACCGGGTCGGGGCGCCATTCCGCATCATTTGTCGACACGGTGCCGAGCAGCGGCGGTCGGCGCGATTGCTCTGTCGACATGGGCACACACGCCGCTCGGGGGACGTTCTGGGCCGTTTCCCTCCACGCGCCAGGAGGAGGTGCGGCCATTCGGGAATGGCTCCGCCCGACCGCAGGACAGCGGCCGGGCGGAGCCATTCCGGATCAGTGGGTGAAACGGGCGATGCCGGTGCGCAGGTCGGCCGCCATGCGGGACAGTTCGTCGACGGCGATGCGGGTCTGGGTCAGCGCCTGCGTCGTGGAGTCCGCCGCCGAGGAGACGCCGGAGATGTTGTCGGCGATCTGACCGGAGCCCTGGGCGGCCTCGGCCACCGAGCGGCTCATCTCCGCCGTGGTCGCCGTCTGCTCCTCCACGGCGCTCGCGATCGTGGTCTGCCGGTCGGAGATCTGCGCGACGATCTGCGATATCTCGCCGATCGCCCCCACGGCGGCGCCCGTGTCGGCCTGGATGGCCTGCACCCGCCGCGCGATGTCCTCGGTCGCCTTGGCGGTCTCCTGGGCCAGCTCCTTGACCTCGTTGGCCACGACGGCGAAGCCCTTGCCCGCCTCGCCGGCGCGGGCGGCCTCGATGGTCGCGTTGAGGGCCAGCAGGTTGGTCTGCTCGGCGATGCTCGTGATCACCTTGACGACGTTGCCGATCTCCGCCGAGGACTCGCCCAGCCGCGCCACCGTCGCGGTGGTCGCCTCTGCCGCGGTGACCGCCCGCGCGGCCACCGCCGACGCCTCCGCGGCGTTGGTCGCGATCTCCCGGATGCTGGCGCCCATCTGCTCGGCCCCGGCGGCGACGGTCTGCACCGACCGCGACACCTCCTCGGCGGCACCGGCCACCACGCCGGACTGTGCCGAGGTCTCCTCCGCCGACGCCGAGATCTGCGCCGCCGACGCCGACAGCTCCTCGGAACTGGCCGCGACCGCGTCCGCCGAGGCCGCGACCGAGGCCATCACGGTGCGCAGGCCGTCCTGGGCCGCGTCGAGCGCCTCGGCCACCCGGCCGACCTCGTCGCGCTGCCGGATCCCGGTGCCCTCCGTCAGGTCCCCCGCGGCCAGCCGGACGGCCAGGGCCTGCACCCGGCGCAGGGGGAGGACCACCGAGCGCCCGACCAGCACCGCGCACAGGCCGGCGAGGACCACGGCGAGCACGCCGACGGCGCTCAGCAGCACCGTCGCGCTCCGCTGCGCGTCCGCCTGCTCGGCACGCAGCCGGTCGGCCCGCTCGGTGGCCGAGGCCTGGATCCGGTCGGCGAGGTCGAGGACCATGCCGTAGCCCTCACCGGCCTCGCCGCCGTTGATGCTCTCCAGTGCCGCCCGGGCGTCCTCCGGCGTGCCCGTGGACAGCCACTCGACCACCCGGTCGTCCCAGGCGAAGTAGTTGTCCCAGGCCGGCCGCAGCTCGGCGAAGGCCGCGGCCTCGTCGGCGTCCATCGCCGCGGTGTCGACCTCGTCCAGCCAGGCGTAGACGGCGTCCTTGCTGTCCAGCAGGCCGGCCCGGTTGTAGGAGTCCGGCGCCAGGGCGACCTCCGGGCCGAAGGTGACGGCGTCGGCGACGACCAGGCCCTGCCAGCCGGTCACGTCGGCGATCTGGAAGCGGGCGGTCTCGGCGTCGGCGAGGACGGCGTCGGCACGGCTCAGCTCCTCGGCGAGGTCGCGCTGCTGGGCCACGGCCGACAGCCCGGTCGCGGCGGAGACCACGACGAGGAGGCCGACCGCGCCGAAGGCGAGGGCGAGGCGGAGACCGACCCGCAGGTCGGAGAGCCAGGACAGGGACACGGTCGTGCCTTTCGGTGGTGAGGTGCGGGACCGGCCGCCCTGCAGGACCCCTCCGCCTGCGAGGCGTGGGGGGCAGGGTGGTCCGGGATCAGTGGGTGAAGCGGCCGACCGTGGCGCGCAGGCCGGCGGCCATGCGGGCGAGCTCGTCGACGGCGATGCGGGTCTGGGTCAGCGCCTGCGTCGTGGAGTCCGCCGCCGAGGAGACGCCGGAGATGTTGTCGGCGATCTGACCCGAGCCCTGGGCGGCCTCGGCCACCGACCGCGACATCTCGCTGGTCGTGGCGGTCTGCTCCTCCACCGCGCTGGCGATGGTGGTCTGCCGGTCGGAGATCTGCGCGACGATCGAGCTGATCTCCCCGATGGCGGTCACCGCGGCGGTGGTGTCGCCCTGGATGGCCTGCACGCGGCGGGCGATGTCCTCGGTGGCCTTGGCGGTCTCCTGGGCCAGCTCCTTGACCTCGTTCGCGACGACGGCGAAGCCCTTGCCCGCCTCGCCGGCGCGCGCCGCCTCGATGGTCGCGTTGAGCGCGAGCAGGTTGGTCTGCTCGGCGATCGAGGTGATCACCTTCACGACGTTGCCGATCTCCGCGGAGCTCTCCCCCAGCCGCGCCACGGTGGCGGTGGTGGTCTCGGCGGCGGCGACCGCGCGGGCGGCGACGGCGGAGGCCTCGGCGGCGTTGGAGGCGATCTCCCGGATGGAGGCGCCCATCTGCTCGGCCCCCGCCGCGACCGTCTGCACGTTCCGGGAGACCTCGTCGGCCGCGCCGGCCACCACGCCGGACTGCGCGGAGGTCTCCTCGGCCGACGCCGAGATCTGCGCCGAGCTCGCGCTGAGTTCCTCCGACGACGCGGCGACGGCGTCCGCGGAGGTGACGACGGCCCCCATGACCTCGCGCAGGCCGGTCTGGGCCCGGTGCAGCGCGTCGGCCATCCGGCCCACCTCGTCGCGGGAGTGCACCCCGCTCTCCCGGGTGAGGTCGCCCTGGGCCAGCGCCTCGAGGGAGGCCTGCACGGCGCGGACGGGGTGCACCACCGAGCGGGCGGTCAGCCAGCTCAGGCCGACCAGGAGCAGCAGCCCGAGCCCCGCCACCACCATCGCGACGGTCTCGGACCGCGTGGTGACGTCCTCGAGCTCGGTCGTGGCGGTGTCCACCTCGCGGATGAGCGTGTCCTTGGCCGTGCCGATGGCCGCGTCGGTGAGGTCGTTGGCGGCCTGGATGTCCTCCCACCGCGCCCGGGCCCCGGCCTGGTCGGCGACGGCGCTCTCGACGAAGGCCGTGATCGCGGCGGTGTACTCGCCGTAGGTGCCCATCAGCTCCTCGACCGCCGCGGCGCTGTCGCCGGTGAGCTCGACGCCGGAGAGCTCGTCGAGCAGCGCCTCGGGGGTGGCCACGTCGTCGGCCAGCTCGGGCAGCTGCGCGGCGGGGTCCTCGCGCACGAGGGCCTTGAAGCCGTCGACCTTGAGCTCGCTCGCGCGGGTGTCGAGCTGGAGGACGAGCTCCTCGGCGTGGTTGAGGTCGGTGAGGCGGTGCTCGGCGTCGAGGACGGCGGAGTTGCCGATCATCGTCGTCCCCAGCAGGCCCCCCACGGCCAGGGCGCCCACGGCGACGAGGGTGCCGAACTTGACGGTGAGGGAGCGATCGGCGAACCAGCCGGACGGGCCGGCGTGCGGGCGGGACGCGGCGTTCACGGTGGGGCCTCCTGGGTGCGTGTGCCCGCTGGGACGGATGTGGCGGGCGTGCAGGAGGAATGGTGGAGCCGCGGCGGCGCCGCGCCCGGACGCGCGGGAGGTCCGCGGGCGGATCGTTGTGCAGGAGGCGGTGACCGCCCGCAGCGCCGTCGTCAGGTCGACCCGGCCGCCCCGGCGACCCGCCGGCCGCGGTGGGCGGCGGGCGTGTCCGCGCAGGTGGCGGGGAGGAGCCGTCGACGTGTCGACGGCCGGGGGAGCGGTCGCCGTCCGGCCGGCCGCCGGTCACCCGGGGCCGGGGGGCGACGCGCCCCGGCCGGTCAGCCGAGCAGGTCGCCGAGCAGCCCGAGGACGGCGACCACGGCGGCGGGGTCGGTCACCCGGTGACCGGCGAGGGTCGGGCCCTCGCCGACCTTGACGCCGACGTCGGCCGGCCCGAGCCGGCGGAACACGTCCTCGTCGGTGACGTCGTCGCCGAGGTAGACGACGGCGGCGGCGCCGAGGTCGGTCCGCAGCCGCGTCACCGCGGTGCCCTTGTCGGCGTCGGTGACCGCGAGCTCGAGCACGTCCTTGCCCGGCTTCTTCGTCAGTGACGGATCCGCCGCCGCATCGGCCTCCGCCAGCAGCGCGGCGGCCGCGGCGCGGTCGGCGACCTGCCGCACGTGCACGGCGACGCTGGCCGGCTTGACCTCCAGCCACGCGCCCGGGACGGCGGCCACCAGCGGCGCCATCCGCTCGGCCAGGGCGTCGCGGCGGTCGGCGAGCTCACCGGTCAGCGGCCCGCCGTACTCGGCGCCGTGGCTGCCGACGAACCGGTAGGGGCCGGCGAGGCCGCTGACCCGCACCAGGTCGTCGACGCCGCGCCCGCTGACCAGCGCGACGGTGACGCCGTCGGCCGCGGCGACCCGGGCCAGCGCCTCGGCGACGCCGGGGAAGGGGACCGCGGCCGAGGGATCGTCGACCAGCGGCGCCAGGACGCCGTCGTAGTCGGTGGCGACCAGCAGCGGGCGGCGGGCGGCCGCCCCGGCCATCGCCGTCGCCAGCGCGTCCGGGACGGGGCTCACGCCTGGGCCTGCAGCGCGTCGAAGAACGACGACGCCCAGTGGTCGAGGTCGTGCTTGGCCAGGTGCCGCCGCATGGCCCGCATCCGGCGGGCGGCCTCGGCGGGCTCGAGGCGCAGCGCGCGCAGCAGCTGGTTCTTCACCCCGGCGATGTCGTGCGGGTTGACCAGGAACGCCTGCCGGAGCTCGGCCGCGGCGCCGGCGAACTCGGACAGGACCAGCGTGCCGCCGAGGTCGCTTCGGGCGGCGACGTACTCCTTGGCGACCAGGTTCATGCCGTCGCGGTAGGGCGTCACGAGCATGACGTCGGCGGCGCGGTAGAGGGCGGCGAGCTCCTCGCGCGGCATCGACTGGTTGAAGTAGTGCACCGCCGGCCCGCCGATCGTGCCGAACACCCCGTTGATGTGCCCGACCTGCTGCTCGATCGTCTCGCGCATGTGCACGTAGTGCTCGACCCGCTCCCGGCTGGGCGTGGCCACCTGCACCATGACCGTGCCGGGCGCCTCGACGGCGCCGTCCTCGAGCAGCTCCTGGAAGGCGTTGAGCCGGACGCTGATGCCCTTGGTGTAGTCGAGCCGGTCGACGCCCAGGATCATCTTCTGCGGGTCGCCGAGCTCGGTGCGGATCTCCTCGGCCCGCTTCAGGACATCGGGCGAGTTCGCCAGCCGGTCGAAGGCGGCGACGTCGATGGAGATCGGGAAGGCCCGGGCGGTCACCACCCGGCCGTCGTACTCGATCGTCGCGCCGCGGGTGGGCAGCTCGTGCAGCCGGCGGGCCAGCTGGACGAAGTTGGCCGCCGCGCTGGGCAGCTGGAACCCGACCAGGTCGGCGCCGAGCAGCCCCTCGACGATCGCCGAGCGCCACGGGAGCTGGGTGAACAGCTCGTAGGGCGGGAACGGGATGTGCAGGAAGAAGCCGATCGTGAGGTCGGGGCGGCGCTGGCGCAGCAGCGCCGGGACCAGCTGCAGCTGGTAGTCGTGCACCCAGACGATCGCGCCCTCGGCGGCGACCTCGGCGGCCCGGTCGGCGAACCGCCGGTTGACCCGCACGTAGGTGTCCCACCAGGTGCGGTGGTACTCGGGCTTCTCGACCACGTCGTGGTACAGCGGCCACAGCGAGGCGTTGGACATGCCCTCGTAGTAGCGGTCGACCTCCTCCTCGGAGAGCTCGACCGGGACCAGCGAGATGCCGCCGGACTCGAAGGGCTCGGGCGCCTCGCCGGCCGAGCCGGACCAGCCGACCCAGGCGCCGCCGCGCCCGGCCACGAACGGCTCCAGGGCGGTGACCAGGCCCCCGGGGCTGCGCTGCCAGCGCGTCGTCCCGTCGGGGTCGGTGACCTGGTCGACCGGCAGCCGGTTGGCCACGACGACGACCGGACTGTCCGCCTGCACGTCTCCCGCGTCTGCCCCGGCCATACGCCCCGACCCTAACGACCGGCCGTCGCCGTGGCACCCCCGGGGCGGTCAGCCCGCCAGCAACCAGCCGGCCGCGGCGGCGCCCAGGCCGAGGACCAGGGTGGCGGCCAGGTACCCGAGCGCGCGGCCGAGGGCACGCTCCTCGACCAGCCGGACGACGTCGGCGCCGAGCGTGGAGAACGTGGTGAGGGTGCCGCAGAAGCCGGTGCCGACCAGCGCGAGCACCCAGGCCGGCACGCCGCCGAGCCCGAGCAGCACGCCCAGCACGGCCGCGCCGGCGACGTTGACCGCCAGCGTGCCCAGCGCGGGGTCGCGGCCGGACCGGGCCGCGAGCCGGGTCGCCAGCAGCCGCAGGGGAGCGCCGGCCAGCGCACCGGCGGCGACGAGCAGCGGCGTCACGGGCCGCTCCGCCGCACCGCGAGCACACCGGCGGCCACCGCCAGCACCCCACCGAGCACCGAGGCCGGCACGTAGGCCACGGCAGCGAGGACGTGGCCGGCGTCGGCGAGACCGACGACCTCGACGGCGAACGCGGAGTAGGTCGTGTACCCGCCGAGCAGGCCGACGGCGAGGAACGGACGGGCCCACGCAGGCTCGGGGGAGCGGCGGGCCAGCGCGCCGACGAGGACGCCGATCAGCAGGCAGCCGGTGAGGTTGACCAGCAGCGTCGCCCAGGGCCAGCCGCCGTCCCGGGCGGGGAGGGCCTCCGCGACGCCCCAGCGGGCCAGCGCACCGAGGGCGCCGCCGATCGCGGCGAGGAGGTACCCCACCCGTGCACCCCCCGCAGGCATAGGAAGCTCTCCCCACGTCTCGGGGCTGAGGACGTGGGGAGAGCTTCCTATGCCCGGCCCCCGGTCAGGAGGTGCGGGTCGGCTCCGGGGTGTCGCGCCGGCTGCCCCGCCGCCACAGCGGCTCGACCTCGGCCAACTCCTCCTCGGTGGCGAGCCGGAACGGGGGAGCGGCCGGCGCCTCGACGGCGCGGCGGCCCTGACCGCGGGTGGCGCGCAGGCTGGCCCACACCGCGACGCCCAGGATGGTGGCGATCACCGCGAGGCTGACGGTGGTGGGGATGTAGTAGAGGTCGATCTTGAGCAGCATCTTGACGCCCACCCAGATGAGCACCAGCGCCAGGCCGACCTTGAGGTAGACGAAGCGGTGGATCAGGTCGGCGAGCAGGAAGTACATCGCCCGCAGGCCCAGGATGGCGAAGGCGTTGGCGGTGAAGACGAGGAACGGCTCGTCGGTGACCGCGAAGATCGCCGGGATCGAGTCGACGGCGAAGACGACGTCGGTGACCTCGACGAGCACCAGCACGGCGAGCAGGGGAGTGGCCAGCAGGACGCCGCCCCGCCGGACGAAGAACCGCTGGCCGTGGTAGGCGTCGGTCATCGGCACGAAGCGGCGGAACAGCTGCAGGGTCCGCGACCGCGAGGGGTCGATGTGCTCGTTGCGCTGGCGGAGCATGCGCCAGCCGGTGACGAGCAGGAACGCGGCGAACAGGTAGAGCACCCACTCGAAGCTCTCGATGAGCGCCGCGCCGCCGGCGATGAACGCCCCGCGCAGCACGAGCGCGCCGAGCACGCCGTAGAACAGCACGCGGTGCTGGTACTCCCGGGGTACCGCGAAGAAGGTGAAGATGATCGCCCACACGAACACGTTGTCGACGGCGAGCGACTTCTCGATCAGGTAGCCGGCGTAGTACTGCTGGCCGAACTCGGCGCCGTATGCCCACCACACCCAGGCGCCGAAGCCGACGCCGATGGCCACCCACACCGCCGACCACAGGGCGGCCTCCCGCACGCCGATGACGTGGGCGCGGCGGTGGGCGAACAGGTCGACGGCCAGCATGCCGACGATGACGCCGAGCACGGCCAGCCAGAGCCAGAAGGGGACGTCCACGAAGAGCCTCCAGTCGGTGGTGCACCAACCGGAGGTCTCTCCCGGCCCACGCGGGGCCCGCTCCGCCGGACCCCTCCTGTGGGGCCGTACTGACGACGGCAGCGCTGCGGGGATACTCCCCTCCCGCCGACAAGTGAAGCAGATTTCACCTGTTGATGCCAGTAGGCGACGTGCTGGAACGGCCTCCCTGCAGGGGCCCGCCGCGAACCTGCGAGCGGTGGGGGGCAGGGAGGTCCTTCATCGCGCGCGGGTCTCCGGGAAGAGCAGGTCCACGAACCGCGCGGCGGTCGGTTGCGGCTCGTGGTTGGCCAGCCCCGGGCGCTCGTTCGCCTCCACGAACACCGCCTCGGACCCCTCGACGTCGGGCACGAGGAAGTCGATGCCCGTGACCGGGATGCCGATCGCCCGGCTCGCCCGCACCGCCGCCTCGGCGACGTCCGGGTGCAGCCGGTCGGTGACGTCCTCGATGGTCCCGCCGGTGTGCAGGTTCGCCGTCCGCCGCACCTGCAGCTGCTCGCCGTCGGGGAGGACGTCGTCCATCGCGTGGCCGGCGGCGCGGACGACGTCGGCGGTGGTGTCGTCCAGCGGGATCCGCGACTCCCCGCCGGTCACGCGTTCCCGCCGCCGGCTGGCCGCCCGCACCAGGTCGGTGACCGTGCGGCGGCCGTCGCCGACCACCTCGGCCGGCCGGCGCACCGCGGCGGCGACCACCTCGTGGTCGATGACCACCACCCGCAGGTCCTCGCCCGGGACGAGCTCCTCGGCGAGCACGTCGGGGCAGAACTGCCGGGCGGCGGCCACGGCCCGGACCAGGTCCTCCTCGGTCGTGACGCCGACGGTGATGCCCTTGCCCTGCTCGCCGCGGGCCGGCTTGACCACCAGCTCCCCGCACACGGCGAGGAGCTCGCGGGCCGGGCCGAGGTCGTCCTCGGGGACCGAGACGCCGCGGGCCACCCGGACGCCGGCGTCGGCCACGATGCGGCGGGTCACCCGCTTGTCGTCGCAGCGGCTCATGGCGACGGCGGTGGTGAACTCCGACAGCGACTCCCGGGTGAGCACCCGGCGCCCGCCGAGGGACAGCCGCAGCTCGCCGGACTCCGCGTCGGTGACCTCGACCCGGATGCCGCGGCGCAGCGCCTCGTCGGCGACGATCCGCGCGTAGGGGTTGAGCTGGTCGAGGCCGGGCGGCCGGGCGGCGAACAGCGGGGTGTTGATCGGGTTCTTGCGCTTGACGCAGAGGGCGGGCACGCGGACGAAGCCGAGCTTGCGGTAGAGCGCGATCGCCGCGGCGTTGTCGTGGATGACCGAGAGGTCGACGTAGGAGCGGCCGCGGCCGACGTAGCGCTCGGCCAGCACCCGCACCAGCGCCTCGCCGGTGCCCGCGGGGGCGTTCTGCCCGTCGACGGCCAGGCACCACAGGCTGGTGCCGCTCTCCGGGTCGTCGAAGGCCAGCACGTGGTCGACGCCGGTCACCGTGCCGACGATCCGGCGGGTCCGGGTGTCCTCGGCGACGAGGTAGGTGAAGCAGCGGGTGCGGTGGTTGGCCCACATGGTCTCGGGGTCGCCGGTGACCATGCCGTTGCGGGCGTAGATCTCGTTGATCGCCTGCATCTCCTCCAGCGCCGTCACCGTGCGGACGAAGACGCCGCGGATGAGCTCGGGTCGCGGCCGGTAGCGGTAGAGGTCCAGGCGGTAGGTGTAGCTGGGGTCGATGAACAGCTCGTCGGGCGCCAGGCCCACCAGGACGTGCGGGTCACGGGCGTAGATGCAGATGTCGCGCCGGCCGGTCTCCTCGGCACGCAGCGCGGTGAGGATGTTGTGCATCTCGGGGAAGGTCTGGCCGAAGACCAGGCGCCCCCACGCCAGGTCGAGCACCACGTCGGTGCCCATGCCCTCGAGCTGGTGCGGCGCGGGCCGGGTCCAGTTGCGGCCGGTGAGGTCGGGTGTGCCGGCCACCGGCGTGCGACGACGGTGACCGGCGAGCCGGGGTGACACGGTCGGCCCTCCTCAGACCCCGTGGTTCTGCAGCCACAGCTCGACCAGCCCCAGCTGCCAGAGCTTGTTGCCGCGCAACGGCGTCAGCTCGCCGTTGGGGTCGTCGAGCAGCCGGGCGACGTACTCCGGGCGGAACAGCGCCCGCTCCCGCGCCGCATCGCTGGAGAGCGCGTCGCGCACCAGGCCGAGGACCTTGCCCTCGAGGTGGGTGATCGCCGGCACCGGGAAGTAGCCCTTGGGCCGGTCGATGACCTCCGGCGGGATGATCCGGCGCCCGAGGGCCTTGAGCACGCCCTTGCCGCCGTCGGCGAGCTTGAGCTCCGGCGGGCAGGCAGCGGCCAGCTCCACCAGGTCGTGGTCGAGGAAGGGCACCCGGGCCTCCAGGCCCCAGGCCATGGACATGTTGTCCACCCGCTTGACCGGGTCGTCGACGAGCATGACCTCGCTGTCGAGGCGCAGCGCGGCGTCCACGGCGGTCTGCGCGCCGGCCCGGGACATGTGGTCGCGGACGAAGTCCAGGCTCGGGTCGCCGTCGAGGGCGTACCGCTCGCCGACCAGCGCCCGCATGTCGTCGGCGCCGCGGTCGAAGAACGCCGCGGCGTAGCGCTCGACGGCCTCCTCGCGGCCGACGTCGGCCAGCGGCGGGTACCAGTGGTAGCCGGCGAACACCTCGTCGGCGCCCTGCCCGGACTGCACCACCCGGATCGACTGGCTGACCCGCTCCGAGAGCAGGTCGAAGGCGACGACGTCGTGGCTGACCATCGGCTCGGCCATGGCGCCGATGGCGTGGCCGAGCGCGGCGGCCAGCTCGTCGGAGGACACCCGGATGCGGTGGTGGTCGGTCGCGAACCGCTCGGCGATGACGTCGGAGTAGCGGAACTCGTCGCCTGCGTGGCCGCCGACGGCCTCGAAGCCGATCGAGTAGGTGGCCAGGCCGGTCTGCCCCTCCTGGGCGAGCAGGCCGACGATCAGGCTGGAGTCCAGGCCGCCCGACAGCAGCACCCCCACCGGGATGTCGGCCACGAGGCGACGGCGGACGGCGACCCGCAGCGCCTCCTCGATCGCGTCCTCCCAGTCGCGGGCCGACCAGCCGGAGTGCTCGGGGCGGCGCTCGTAGCTGGGCTCCCAGTAGCGGTGCTCGCGGCTGGTGCCGTCGGCCTCGACGACGCGGACGGTGGCCGGCGGCAGCTTGCGCACGCCGTTGAGCAGCGTGCGCGGCGCGGGGACGACGGCGTGCCAGGTCAGGTAGTGGTGCAGCGCGACGGGGTCGATGGAGGTGTCGACGTCGCCGGCGCGCAGGAGGGCCGGCAGAGAGGAGGCGAACCGCAGCCGCCCCGGCGTCTCGGCGAGGTAGAGCGGCTTGATCCCCAGCCGGTCGCGGGCCATGACCACGCGGCCGGTGTCGCGCTCGTGGATGACCACGACGAACATGCCGTGCAGGTGGTCGACGAAGTCGACGCCCCAGTGGTGGTAGCCCTTGAGCAGGACCTCGGTGTCGCTGGTGGAGAAGAACCGGTAGCCGTGGCCCTCGAGCTCCGCGCGCAGTTCCTTGTAGTCGTAGATGCAGCCGTTGAAGACCGCCTCGAGACCGAGCTCGCTGTCGATCATCGGCTGGGAGCCGCTGGCCGACAGGTCGATGACCGACAGCCGGCGGTGGCCGAACGCCACCCGGCCGGCGCTCCACTGGCCCTGGCCGTCGGGACCGCGGGGGACCAGCGCCTCGACCATCCGCGCCACCGCGGTGGTGTCGGCCAGGGAGCCGTCGAACCTGATCTCGCCGGAGAGGCCGCACATGGGATCGATCCAACCCCACGGACCTGGCAGCCGCGACGCCGCTACGTGATCGTCACACCGACGTCACACGGCTCGGTTCCACGTGGAACCGGGCAGGGTGGGGGCGTGCACGCCGATCCGGAGGGGGAGTCGCCCTGGGCGCTGCAACTGGTGGCCCGCGTCGAGCGGCGGGACCCGCCGACGCGGACGGCCGTGTGCGCGGCCGCGGCGGTCGCGGTGGTGCGACTGCTGGCCGACGACCGGGCGCAGCCCGGCGGCGAGTGGTCCCCGCAGGTCCGCCGGTGGACCGACGGGGCGATCCGCAAGCACTGTCGGCGGGCGCGCGGGGTGGCCTGGGAGCGGGTGGCCGCGCTGCCGGGTGTCACGGCACAGGTGGGCGGGGCGGAGGTCCGCGCGCTGGTGCCGGCGGCCCTCGACGAGCTGCCTCCCGAGGTCGGGCGGCTGCAGTTGACCGGCAGCGAGCTCGACGACCCGGACGCGTGCGCGGCGGCCGACCCGGTGCCGGGCGGGCCGGTCGTGGTGTCGGTCTGCCCGGAGCCCTTCCTGCCGCTGGGCAAGGCCGCCGCGGCCTGCGGCCACGCCGCGCAGCTGACCGCGATGCGGATGCCGCCCGCACGCCTGGCCGCCTGGGCGGGTGCCGGTTTCCCCGTGGTCGTGGAGCACCCCGACGCCGACCGGTGGGCCCAGTTGGTCACCTCCGCGCCGGTACAGGTCAGGGACGCCGGGTTCACCGTGGTCGCCTCCGGGACCCGGACCGCGCTGGCCCGCTGGGCGTAGGCGGACCCCCTGACGGGCTGACCCTCGGTCAAAACGGGGGGGTCGTCGTCCGGCTCGACGGATGGCGGTGGTGATCCGGTGTCGTCCGGCGGTGGCTCGGCTACCGGTGGTGGACGCGTGCCCGGTGGGCGGGTGGTCCTGGTGATGCCGGAGGGTGTGGTGACCGTCAGGGTGCCGTCGTCGCTCATGGTGAAGCGCCAGCCGCGGGCGAAGGTCTTGAGCCGGTGGTGGCTCCGGCACAGGCAGCACAGGTTGGCGCAGTCGGTGACCCCGCCGCGGGCGTGCGGGAGGACGTGGTCGGCGTCGGCCCAGCCCACCCGCTGCCCACAGGTGGCGAACCGGCAGGCGCGGTCGCGGGTGCGCACGAACGCCTGCTGCGCGGGCGTGGGGGTGTAGCGGTCGACCGGGTCGGGCCGGTCTAGCACCGGGCACCCGCAGTCCGGCTCGTCGGTGGTGTCGGGGTGGTCGGGGCAGCCGCGGGCGGCCAGTCGGCGCAGCCGGTCCAGCGTGCCGGTGGCCCGCAGCGTGCCGTCGGCGTCGGTCAGCGCCACCGTCACCGACCCGCCCTCCGGCGCCCGCACCCCGAGCGCGTCCAACTCGCGCAGCAGCTCGCGCAGGTGGGCGGCGGTGATCGGCAGCCCGTTGACCTCCCCGGCCTCCTCGCTGTCGCCGGCCAGCGCGGCCAGGGTGGCGATGATGGTCAGCTGCGCGGTCACCGCCGGGCCGGTCTGCCAGGGCCGCTGGATCAGGTCGGCGAGCACCGCGCAGCGCAGCTCCCCGATCGGCCGCTCATCACCGTCGGCCTTGAGCATCCGGGCGAGTGAGTCGACCAGCGCGTGGCAGGCCGCGGCGACCTCGGCGGGCAGGTCGGCGGCCAGCGTGGCCATCCCCGCCAGCGGCGAGGGGTCGACCCGCACGTCGGCGCGCCGCCGCGCCTGCTGCTTGCGCCGGCCGACGGCGTCGGCGTCGAGGTCGAGCAGCAAGGCGAGGGCCCGCTGCTTGAGCCGGCCCACCGTCCACTGCGCGGCCGCGGGCAGCAGCGCCGCCTCGATCCGCCGGGCGATCCCCGCCGGGGCGTGTTCGAGGACGTCGACCAGCGCCTTGGCGCGGGCCTCGTCCAGGTCACCGGCGGCCAGCGCGGCCCAGGTGGCGGGCAGGCGCTCCCGGTAGGTCCAGGCCCGGTGGGCCAGGTGGTTGGCGGTGCCCCGGCCGCAGTTGAGCACCATCGCCAGTTCGGCGGTGAAGAACTCCGAGACCCCGGGCAGCTCGGTGTCCGGCGCCCACGAACCCGTGCGCGCGCCGGGAGTGCCGGGCGCGGGGTCGTCGTCATCGGGCGAGTCGTCGGCCAGCCCGAGCACCAGCTCGGCCTCGTAGGCCGCGGTCATCGCCTTCAGCGCCGCGACCCGCTGCAGCTCGGCGGCCTTCTGCTCGCGGGACAGCAGTCCCACCGGCAGCCGGCGGAACCGCGCGGGCGTCGCGATCACCGCATCGAGCAGCGCCTGCTCCACCGGCGACCGGTGCTCCGCGACCTCCACGACACCGAACCTACGGCGGGGGTACGACAGAACCCGCAGGTCAGCGGGCCACAGGACCGACCTCCACTCCGACGACGGCGCCTCAGTGGTGGTGGACGTGCCGGCCGAGGGACTCCGCGGGGGTCACGCCCGGGCGGGTCCACTGCGGCACGGGGCGGCTGGTCGGGCCCCAGGAGGCGTTCCCCTCGGAGTCCGAGCGCCAGTACCAGCAGATCGGCGCGCCGTGCCCGCCGACCGGCGAGCCGACCGCAGGCGGCTCGGGCCAGCCCTCGGGGACGTCCTCCCACCCCTCGCGGCGGCCGTAGGGCGTCATGTCGAGCAGGCCGAGGGTCCCGTCGGCCGGCTCGTTGCCCCGGCCGGTGGTGGAGTAGGTGAGGAAGACGCGGTCGCCGTCGCGCAGGTAGCAGACGATGTGCCCCTCCTCCGTGGCGATCCGCTCCTCCACGCCCCGGACCGAGTACCAGGGCTGGGTGTAGCCCATGAACTCGACGTAGGGGGCCACCTCGTCCCACGCGCCCGAGGTCAGGACGGCGAACGAGACGCCGCGGGCGTTGAGGTACACGGCATCCCGCAGGTGCCAGAGGTTGAAGGTGCAGCCCTCGCACTGCCCCTGGTGCGGCGTGCCGTCGTACCACATCGAGTGGTAGACCACGAGCTCGTCGCGGCCCTGGAACAGGTCCCGGAAGGGGACCGGGCCGTCGGGTCCGACGACCTCGGCCGTCCCGTCGAGCTCCACCATCGGCAGCCGGCGGCGGGCCGCGGCGATGGCGTCGCCCTCGCGGGTGTGGGCCTTCTCGCGGACCAGCAGCTCGTCCCGGGCGGCCTGCCAGGTGGCCCGGTCGACGACGGGCGGGCGGCCGGGCAGGGCGGTGGTCGGGTCGTCCGGCGTGGTCGTCATGGCGTTCTCCGCGGGGATCTCGTGCCGGGCGGCATCGTCCGACGTCCTGCGAGGGTCACCAGGAGGGACTCGCGACCCGGCCGGAACTCATCGCGACCGGCCGGCGTCGGGCGGCTCAGCCGTAGTAGAGGGCGACCGGCCGGCCGTCGATCTCGCGGACGTCGACGGCCGTGTCGTAGACGGCCGCCAGCACCTCGGGACGGACGACGTCGCGCGCGGGCGCGTCCGCGACGACGGCGCCGTCGCGCATCGCGACGATCCGGTCGGCGTGGGCGGCGGCGGAGTTGACGTCGTGCAGCACGGTGACGACGCGCTTGCCGAGCTCGTCGGCCATGGTCCGGACCAGCCGCATCGTCTCGGCCATGTGTCGCAGGTCGAGGTTGTTCAGCGGCTCGTCGAGCAGCACGTAGCGGGTGTCCTGGGCGAGGACCATCGCGATGAAGGCCCGCTGCCGCTGACCGCCGGAGAGCTCGTCGAGGAACCGGTCCCGGTAGGCGTCGAGCTCCAGGTAGGCGATCGCCCGCTCGATCTGCTCGCGGTCGGCTCCGGTGAGCCGGCCCCGCGAGTGCGGGAAGCGCCCGAACCCCACGAGGTCGGAGACGGTCAGCCGCGCGGTGACGTGGTTGTCCTGCCGCAGCACGGCCAGCCGCCGGGCGAGCTCGTGCGACGGCGTCGTCGCGACGTCCATCCCGTCCACGGTGACCCGGCCGGCGTCGGGCCGGACCAGGCGGCCGACGAGGCCGAACAGCGTCGACTTGCCCGCGCCGTTGGGGCCGATGAGCGCCGTCACCCCCTCCTCGCCGAGGACGATCGTGACGTCGTCGACCACCGTCTGGCCGCCGTAGCGCTTGGTGACGCCCTCGAGCGCGATCACCGCGCCCCCTTCCGCAGGACGAGGTACAGGAAGAACAGGCCGCCGGCGAAGTCGATGACCGTGGACAGCGTGCCGCCGAAGCCGAGCGCCCGTTCCAGCACGAGCTGGCCGCCCAGCAGGCAGACCACGCCGAGCAGCACCGCGGTGGGCACCGTCCACACGTGCCGGGACGAGCCCGCCCACCAGTAGGCGAGGTTGGCGACGACGAGGCCGAAGAACAGGATCGGCCCGACGAGCGCGGTCGACGCCGCGACCATCACCGAGACGGCGGTGACCAGCGTCATCACCACGCGCCGGTGGTCGACGCCCAGACCGACGGCGGCCGGCTCGCCGAGGGTGAGCACGTCGAGGGTGCGCAGCAGCGGCACGACCAGCGCGCAGCCGAGGACGACCAGGCCCGCGGTGAGCGCCAGCAGCGCCTCGTCGGGGCGGGTGAGGGAGGCGAAGAACGCGTCGGAGAGCACCTGGAAGTCCAGCGGGTCGAGCATCCGCTGCATCCAGTCGCTGAGCGCGCGGAAGAACGTGCCGAGCACGATGCCGACCAGCAGCACGAGGTGGATCGACCGCCGCCGGCCACCGAACAGCCAGGAGAACAGCACCACGCTGGACACGACCATGACCGCGACCTGGACGGCCCACAGGACCCCCGGGTCGGCCGCCAGGAACGCCGCCGACCCGGCGGTGAAGACGACGACGGTCGACACCAGCACGTAGAACGCGTCGAACCCCATGATCGACGGGGTGAGCACGCGGTTCTGGGTGATCGTGTGGAAGACGACGGTCGACACCCCGACCGCCGTCGCGACGACGAGCACCGCGGCCACGGTCAGGCCGCGCTTCTCCAGCGCGTAGGACAGCGAGCCCGGGACGTCGGTGAACAGGTGGACGGCGGTCAGGACGACGGCGGCGGCACCGAGCACGGCCAGGCGCACCGCGGGCCCGGTCCGGCGCGCGCGGACAGCCACGCCGGGGCGGGCCGTCGTCGGAGCGGGGTCAGTGAGCACGGCTCCCCCTCCGCAGCAGCAGCCAGAGGAACAGCGCCGCGCCGACGATGCCGACGATGCCGACGACGACCGACAGCGGGATCTCGTAGGGGAAGCGCAGGACGCGGGCGAGGACGTCGCAGGCGACGACGAGCAGCGCGCCGAGCGCGGCGACCCACGGGATCGCGCGGCGCACGTTGTCGCCGATGAGCAGGCTGACGACGTTCGGGACGACGAGGCCGAGGAACGGGACCAGGCCCGCGGTGACGAGCACCGTCGCGGTGATCACCGCGACGACGACCATGCCGACCGCGACCACCCGGCGGTAGGAGAGGCCCAGGTTGGTCGCGAACTCCTCGCCGAGGCCGATGACGCTGAACCGGTCGGCGGCTGACCAGGCGACGACGACCATCACCCCGGCGATCCACACGAGCTCGTAGCGGCCCTGGACGACGCCGGCGAAGCTGCCCTGCGCCCACTGCCCGAGGGACTGCAGCAGGTCCAGGCGGTAGGCGACGAAGGTCGTCACGGCGCCCACCACGCCGCCGAGCACGATGCCGACCAGCGGCACGAGGACGAGCTGGCGGACCGGCACCGCCCGCACCACCCGCAGGAACACCCAGGTGCCGGCCAGGCCGAACACCGCGGCGATGCCCGCCTTCCCGACGACGGCCAGCCCCGGCAGGAAGACCGTCGTCACGAGCACGCCGAGCGTCGCGAACTCGGTGACTCCGGTGGTGCCCGGCTCCACGAACCTGTTCCGCACGAGCATCTGCATGATCAGCCCGGCGATGCCGAGCGAGGCGCCGGCGAGGACCAGCGCGACCGTGCGCGGGATCCGGGTGGCCCCGAGCAGGAAGGCGGCGGTGCCGTCGGACCCGCCGGTCAGCACCGACACCGGGGACACGTCGGAGACGCCGGTGAACAGGCTCGCGACCGCGAGCACCGCGAGCAGCACGCCGACGAGCACCCCCGCGCCGGTGCGCCGGGGGCGCGCCGGGGCGGGGGTGCTCGCGGGACCCGTGTCGAGTGCCGTCACGGAGGAGGTGCCGGACTCAGCCGGCGATCTGCAGGACGTCGTCGATCATGATCCGGGTGGTGTCGATGCCCCCGAAGACGACGTACCAGGCGACCGGGTCGAGGTAGTGGATCTGGTCCTCGCGGGCGGCGGTCGTCTGCGCCACGACGTCGTTGTCGAGCACCGCCGCGGCCGCCTGCGCGCCCTGCTCACCGGTGGCCGCGTCGCGGTCGACGACCCACAGGTGGTCCGGGTCGGTCTCGAGCAGGAACTCGAAGGAGACCGGCTCGCCGTGGGTGGCGGCCTGGATGTCGTCGACGACGGGCTGCACGCCGAACGCGTCGTAGACGAGCCCGCCGCGTGCGCCGCGGGCGTCCGCGCCGTCGCCGGCCGGGGCCATCGCGCTGAGCTCACCGCCGGAGACCATGAGGCCGAGGCCGGTGCCCGCGTCGGCGGTGGCGGCCCGCGCCTCCTCGATCCCGGCCTCCAGGTCGGCGACGGCCGCGGCGGCCTCGTCCTCGGCGCCGAGCACCTCGCCGAGGAAGGTGGCATTGCGCTCGAGGGTCTCGGTGTAGGAGCCGCGCAGGCTCAGGTCCACCGTCGGCGCGATCTCGCTGAGGTCCTCGTACAGCGCCGCGGAGCGGCCGCCGATCACGATGAGGTCGGGCTGCTGCGACTCGATCTCGACCAGGTCCGCCTCGAACAGCGTCCCGGCGTCGAACGCGTCGTCGGCCAGGTACTGCTGCAGGTAGTCCGGCACCGACTCCAGCGGGGCGCCGGCGACCTCGCCGCCCAGGGCGCCGATGGTGTCGAGGCCGGCCATGTCGAACACGACGATCCGCTCGGGGTCGACGGGGACCTCGACCGTCGTCTCCTCGTACGCGGGCTCCTGGTCCTCGGCGGCGGTGTTGCGGTCCCAGGTCCAGGTGACCGTCCCCGCGTCGGTCGCGGCCTCGGCCGCCGGCCCGTCGGAGCCGCACGCGCTCAGGGCGAGCGCCGTGGCGAGGGACAGGGCGGCGGCCGCCGGCGGCCGGGTCGCGGTGCGCATGGTTCTCCTGGACGTGAGTAGGTCAGGCTGCCCTAAGTGAGCCTCGCCTAACCTGCCACACCCACCGGAGCAACGGAACGGCAGGGTCCCGTAGTGGCCGGTTGCCGCCGGGACCCGGAGGGCACCGAGCGGGTCATGCAGACACGCACCCTCGGGTCCCTGTCCGTCCCGGCCATGGGGCTGGGCTGCATGGGGATGAGCGAGTTCTACGGCACCGGGGACCAGGCGGAGGCCGAGGCGACCATCCGGCGGGCCCTGGACCTCGGCGTCACGTTCCTCGACACCGCCGACATGTACGGCCCGTTCACCAACGAGCGGCTGGTGGGCCGGGCCGTCGCCGGCCGGCGCGACGAGGTGGTGCTGGCGACCAAGTTCGGCAACGAGCGCGGCGAGGACGGCTCCTTCCGCGGGATCAACGGCCGGCCCGAGTACGTGCGCCGGGCGTGCGACGCCTCGCTGGAGCGCCTCGGTGTCGACGTCATCGACCTCTACTACCAGCACCGGGTGGACACCACGGTCCCCGTCGAGGACACCTGGGGGGCGATCCGCGAGCTCGTCGAGGCCGGGAAGGTGCGCGCGGCCGGCATCTCCGAGGCCGCGCCGGAGACCATCCGCCGCGCGCACGCCGTCCAGCCGGTGGCCGCGGTGCAGACCGAGTACTCGCTGTGGAGCCGCGACCCGGAGGAGAACGGGGTGCTGTCGACCTGCGCCGAGCTCGGCATCGGCTTCGTCGCCTACTCGCCGATCGGCCGGGGCTTCCTCTCGGGGCAGATCCGCAGCGTCGACGACCTCGCGCCCGACGACTTCCGCCGGTCCAACCCGCGGTTCCAGGGCGAGGCGTTCGAACAGAACCTGCGACTGGTGGACCGGGTACGCGAGATCGCCGACGAGAGGGGCGCGACGGCGTCGCAGCTGGCGCTGGCCTGGGTGATGGCGCAGAGCGGGCGCGGCGGCGGTCCGGACGTCGTCCCGATCCCCGGGACCAAGCGGGTGCGCTACCTGGAGGAGAACGCCGCGGCGGCGGACGTCGAGCTCACCGACGACGACCTGCGCCGGCTCGACGAGGCCGCCCCGGTCGGCGCCGCCGTCGGCGACCGCTACCCCGACATGTCCGGCGTCCACCGGTAGAGGTGCCTTTATCGCGACAAAGGCACCCGGGTCATGCGACGGCGGTGCGCGGGGCCGGACGGACGGCGGCGCGAGCGGCGACGGTCCCCAGCACGTCGGCGACGTGCGCCCGGGCGGCCGCCGCCAGCCGGGCGCCGGTGTCGGCCCACGCCTCGCGGACCTCGCGCGCGGGCCATCCCTCCGGCTGCAGCGCCGCGGGCAGCAGCGGGTCCGTGGCCAGCACCGCCCGCAGCTCGGCGCGCAGTCGCAGGTGCAGCGCGAGCGCCGACCGGCCCTCGGGCAGCCCGGCGCCGGCAGCGCGCAGCCGGTCGAGCACGCCGGACCAGGCGGCGGCCAGCCGGGGGAGGTCCCAGCAGCGGGCGGCGAGGTCGCCGTCGGACAGCCGGGGGTCGGCGACGCTGGCGGTCAGCAGGTCCAGCCGCGAGGTCGGCTCACCGGCGAGCTCGGCGTGCACCTCGTCGAGCGCCGCCCGGTGCGGCGACACCCAGGTGGCCGGCGCGAGCGGGCCGAACCCGGCGCGGGCCAGGCCGCGGCGCACCCGCTCGCGGGCCGCCCGGTCGGTCTCGGGGACGCTGTAGACGACCATCCGCCACTGCCCGTCCCACGGCCCCAGCCGCCGCTGCACGCGCTCGTCACGGGCGGCCACCGCCTCCCGCAGCAGCGCCGTCGGGGCGACCAGCGTCTCCCGCCCGCGCCGCGACCCGGTCAGCCACCCGGCCCGCCGCAGGGCGGCCACGGCCAGGCGGGTGCTGGGCTCGGCCACCCCGCACGCGGCCAGCAGCCCGACCAGCGTCTGCAGGGAGACCGGGTCGGCACCGAGGACGTCCAGGTGCTCGGCGGCGAGGTCCACCACCAGGTCGCGGACGGTCATGTCCCTCTCCCTACCCCGTCCCCGCGACCGCCTCCCGTGCCGGACGCGCGATCATGGAGCCGATGAACGCTTCCCTGGTGTGGGCGGCCACGGCGGTCGCGGTCGCCGTCGCGGTCGCCGGGCTGGCCTCGACGCTCGCCCGCCGGCGGATCGGCCTGGTCCACCTGGCCGGCGCCGCGGTGCTCGAGGTCCTGCTGGTCGTGCAGGCCGTCGTCGCCGGGGCCGCGCTGGCCGGCGGGGAGCGGCCGCCGGAGACCGCGACCTTCCTCGGCTACCTCGGCGGCGTGGTGCTGCTCCCGGTGGCCGGGGTGCTGTGGTCGCGCACCGAGCCCAGCCGCTGGGCGGGCACCGTCCTCGCCGTCGCCGCCCTGGTCACCGCCGTGATGGTCTGGCGGCTGGTGCAGCTGTGGGAGGCCCCGGGTGTCTGAGCGGGCGCGGGACCGGGCGGCACCGCGCGGCGGGACCGCGCCGGGCGGGACGGCGAGCGGGCCGGGCCGGGTGCTGGTCGCCGTCTACGCCGTGTTCGCCCTGGCCGCGGGCGCCCGCGCCACCGTGCAGCTGGCCACCCGGTTCGACGAGGCCCCGGTCGCCTACCTGCTCTCCGCGCTGGCCGCGGCCGTGTACGTGGTGGCCACCGTGGGGCTGGCCCGCGGCGGCCGGGGCGGACGGCGGACGGCGGTCGTCGCCTGCGCGGTCGAGCTGGCCGGCGTGCTCGTGGTGGGCACGCTGTCCCTGCTCGACCCGGCGGCGTTCCCCGACGAGACGGTGTGGTCGGCGTTCGGCCGCGGTTACGGCTTCGTGCCGCTCGTGCTCCCGCTGCTCGGTCTGCTGTGGCTGCGCCACCAGGCGCGGACGGCGGCGCCCGGGACCCCGGGAGGCCCGGGGCGCTGAGCGGTCAGAACTCCCCGCCGCCGAAGTCACCGCCGCCGAAGTCCCCGCCGGCGTCGTAGCCGTTGTCGGCGCCGCCGGCGAAGTCGGCCCCGGGGTCACCGCCGTAGCCGCCGTCGCCCGCCGCGTAGTCGCCGCCGCCCTCGCCGGCCCCGGCGCCGTCCTGGTAGCCCTCGGCGTAGGCCTCCTCGTCCCCACCGCCGAACAGGCCGCTGTCGCCCAGGCCGGTGTCGAACAGCGCGTCGGCCACCGCGGTCCCGACGACGAGGCCGCCGATGGTGCCCAGCAGGCTGCCGCCGAGCGAGCCGCCGAAGCCGCCCATCCGCGGTCCGTAGCCCCCGCCGTACGCGGGGCCGTAGCCCGGCCCGGGCCCGTACCCGGGGCCGTAGCCGCCGCCGAAGGTGCGCTCCAGGGTGCCGGGCTGGCGCAGCTCGGCGCGGGTGGCCACCCGGGCGAGGGTCTGCGCGTCGTCGCTGCGCGGTCGCTCGGCGGCCGGTACGGCGGCCGCGAGCTGGGTGAGCACCTCCTGCCGCTGCTGCGGCGTGAGCTGGCCGAAGGCCTCGGCGTGCGCCTGCTCGATCTGGTCGGGAGGCGCGGTCCGCAGCAGGTAGCGGTAGCGCTCGACGGCCTGCTGGTCGGTGAGCGGAGCACGCTGCCCCGACGCCGGCGGGCCGGGTGGGGGCGGGGGCGGCGGCGGTGCGGCGTAGCCGTCGTACCCGCCGTAGGGCGCGGGCTCCGGCGCGCGGCGGCGGCCGAGGAGCCGGTCGAGCAGTCCCATGTCGTCTCCCTCCCGAGTACCTGCGGGAGGGGTGCCCGCCCGGGCGCGCGGCACACCTGCCGGCCGCCGACCGTCCCTGTCCGGGCGTCCGACCTGCGGCGCCGGTTAGATTCGTCGTGTGCGACCGGGAGGCCAGCCACCGCAGGAGCGAGCCCCGTCCGGGGCCCACGGGGACGTGCCGCCGGAGGCCCGGGGGGCCGTCGCACGGGCCGCCGTCGACGGTCGGGCCGCGGGCGACCGGCAGGCCGGCATCGTCACCGCCGCGAACGCCGTCGTGTCCGATCGGGGCCCGAGCGGCTCGGCGGCCGCGGCGCTGCCCGCCGTCCTGGCCGACGTCCCGGTCGCCGTCCTGCTCATCGACCAGAAGTCCGGCGCGGTCACCTACGCCAACACCGCGGCCGTCGAGATGGCGGGCAACGTGCGGCTCCCGGTCGACATCGACACCTGGGGCGCCTCGGCCGGCCTGACCGACCTCGGCGGCGCGCCGCTGGCCCGCACCAGCGGACCGCTGTCGCTCGTCGCCCAGGGGCAGCCGGTCACCGGCGAGGCGGTCCGCCTCTCGCCGGGCCGCAGCACCGACGCCGACCGGGCACGTGAGGACGACGGCGACGTGGACCGGCTGCTGTGGGTGTCGGGCTTCCCGCTGTCCCAGCCCGCCGACGCCGAGCAGCTGTCACTGGTGGTGCTGCTGGAGGTCGAGAGCGTCGGCCGCACCGCCGACTCCGACACCGAGCTGCAGGCGCTGCGCGAGCGCGCCGTCGTGGCCACCGACATCGCCTTCACCATCACCGACCCCCGCCGCCGCGACAACCCGCTGGTCTGGGTCAACCCCTCCTTCAGCCGGATCACCGGGTACTCCTACGAGGAGTCGGTCGGCCGCAACTGCCGCTTCCTGCAGGGCCCGGGCACCGACCCGGCGAGCGTGGCCGAGATCCGGCGGGCGCTGGCGGCCCAGGAGCCACTCACCATCACGGTGCTCAACCACCGCCGCGACGGCACGGCCTTCTGGAACCAGCTCGCGATCAGCCCGGTCTTCGACGGCGAGGGGGAGCTGGTCAGCTTCGTCGGGGTGCAGACCGACGTCACCGAGCGGGTGCGAGTGGAGGCCGAGCGCGAGGCGGCCTTCGCCGCCGAGCAGACCGCCCGGCAGGAGGCCGAGCTGGCCCGCACGATCGCCGAGCAGGCGCGGGCCGACGCCGAGCGGGCCCAGCGCGACGCCGAGGGCGCGCAGGCCCGGCTGGCGCTGATGGCCGAGGCCACCAGCTCGCTCATCGCCACCCTCGACGTCGGGGACGTGCTCGACCGGCTGGCGACCCTGTGCGTGCCCGGGCTGGCCGACTGGGTGCTCGTCACCCTGGTCGACCCGTCCGGGGAGATCCGCGAGGTGGTGTACCGCGACCGCGAGCGGGAGCGCACCGAGCTGCGCCGCTACGACGGCGGGCACGCCCTGCGCCTCCCGCCCGGCTCCCCGGGGCAGCGCAGCATCGACTCCTCGCGGTCGGTCCTCGTCGAGCGGCTGCCCGACCGGCTCGAGGACCTGATGGCCTCGCCGGTCGCCCAGGACGTCGCCCAGCGGCTGGGCGCGGTGAGCGCGCTGGGCGTCCCGCTGGTCGCCCGCCGCCGCACCCGCGGCGCCATCACCCTGGTGCGCACCTCCGACGAGCGCCCCTTCACCCCCGACGACGTCAGCCTGGTCGAGGACCTCGCCCGGCGGGCGGCGCTGGTCATGGACAACGTGCGCCTCTACCAGCAGGAGCACGCCGTCGCCGACACGCTGCAGCGCTCCCTGCTGCCCGAGCTGCCCGACATCCCGGGCCTGGAGGCCGCGGCGCACTACGTCAGTGCCTCGACCGCTGCCGACGTGGGCGGGGACTTCTACGACCTGCTGCAGCTCCCCGACGGCTCGGTGGCGATGGTGGTGGGCGACGTCGTCGGCCACGACGTCGCCGCGGCCGCGGCCATGGGACACCTGCGCGGGCTCATCCGCGCCTGCCTCTGGGACGCCCCCGACCCGCACCCGGGCGCCGTGCTGACCCGCGTCGACCGGCTGGTGCAGGGCCTGCAGGTGGCGTCGATGGCCACCATGGCCTACGTCCGCCTGCTGCCCCCGGACCGGCCGGGCGGGCCGTGGACCGCGCAGGTCGCCAACGCCGGGCACCCGCCGCTGGTGCTGCGCGCGCCCGACGGGACGGTGCAGCCCGTCGACGGCGCCACCGGGATGCTGGTGGGCGTCGACGCCGAGGCGCAGCGGGTGGTGCGCACCGTGGAGCTCGCGCCCGGGTCGGTCCTGCTCGGCTACACCGACGGCCTGGTCGAGACGCCCGGCTCCGACCTGGACCAGGGCATCGAGGCGCTGCTCGGGCGGCTGGCGGCGCTGCCCGCCGGGGCCTCACCCGGGGAGCTGTGCGACGCCGCCGTCAGCGGCACCCTCGACGGCCGGGACGACGTCGCGCTCATCGCCGTCCGCTTCTCCTGAGGCAACCTCGTTGCTGGCTTCGGCCCGGCCGTAGCTGCCGCGGTGGAACAGCAGCGGCCGGCGATCGGGGTCGGCGCCGAGGTCGAGCACCCGCGCCGCCACGATCGTGTGGTCACCGCCGTCGTACTCGGCCCACAGCGTGCAGTCGATCCACGCCACGACGCCGTCGAGCACGGGCGAGCCGTACGGGCTGGGCCGCCATCGCACCCCGGCGAACTTGTCCACACCGGAGCGGGCGAAGGCCGCCGACAGCGCCGACTGGTCCTCGGCGAGCACATTGACGCAGAACCGGCCGAGGTCGCGCAGCCGCGGCCAGGTCGTCGAGGTGCGGGCCGGCGCGAGCGCCACCAGCGGCGGGTCCAGCGACAGCGAGCTGAACGACTGGCAGGTGAACCCGATCGGCCCGTCGCCGGTGTCGGCGGTCACCACCGTCACGCCGGAGGCGAAGTGCCCCAGCACGTCGCGCATGACGCGCGGGTCGATGACCTCCACGGGACCGGTCAGGCGAGGGTGGCGGCGGCCGCGCGCGGCACCGACCGGCCGCCGGCCCGGTACAGCGAGCTGGGCAGCTCGTGGCCGACCGCGGACTCGGTGACCCGCGCCGCGGCCAGCACCGCGTCGAGGTCGATGCCGGTGCGCACGTCGGACTCCTCCAGCCAGTAGACGAGCTCCT
This sequence comes from Geodermatophilus sp. SYSU D00696, assembly GCF_054050235.1. Classification (NCBI taxonomy): domain Bacteria; kingdom Bacillati; phylum Actinomycetota; class Actinomycetes; order Geodermatophilales; family Geodermatophilaceae; genus Geodermatophilus; species Geodermatophilus sp. SYSU D00696. Next base: position 100,642 of record NZ_JBJGYY010000004.1, read on the forward strand.
CGGTGGCGATGTTGCCGCTGGCACCAGGGGCGAACGGACAGCCGCCGAGGCCGCCGACGGACGCGTCGAGCTGGGTCACCCCCGCCTGGATCGCCGCCAGCGCGTTGGCCTGGCCGGTGCCGCGGGTGTCGTGGAAGTGCACCGCGACCGGTGTCCCGGGGCAGGCGCGGCGGACGGCCTGCAGCAGGCGCACGACCCGCGCGGGCGTCGTCGTGCCGATGGTGTCGCCCAGGCACAGTGCGTCGGCGCCGGCGGTGACCGCGGCCCGGCAGACGTCGACGGTTCGGGCGATCGGCGTCCGGCCGTCGAACGGGCAGTCCCACGCGGTGGCGACGACGACCTCGAGCGACCCGCCCGCGCCGTGCGCCAGCCCGGCGACCTCGGCAACCCCGGCCAGCGCCTCGGCGGTAGAGCGGCCGGCGTTGGCGCGGCTGTGCCCGTCGGAGGCCGAGACGACCAGCTCCAGGTGCGCGAGGCCGGCGTCGACGGCACGCACGGCGCCCCGCGGGTTGGCGACCAGCGCCGACCAGTGCACGTCCGGCCAGCGGGAGAGCTCGGCGGCGACCTGGTCGGCGTCGGCCAGCGCGGGAACCGCCTTGGGCGAGACGAAGGAGGTGACCTCGATCCGGCGCACGCCGGTGGCCACCAGCGCGTCGAGCATCGCCAGCTTGCCCTCGAGGGGGACCGGCGCCTCCAGCTGCAGTCCGTCGCGCATGCCGACCTCGCGGACGTCGACCGCGGTCGGCAGGACGAGATCGAAGTCCGACGTCATGATCGTCCTCCTGGTCCGCACGGGTTGCAGGGCCCATCCTGCCCGGATGGGAGGTTCCACGTGGAACCGGGGAGGGAACACCCTGGTCACCACACGAGTCGGGGGGAGGAAACGGGAGGTGGTCCGTGGACGACGTCGAGTCCATGGGGACGGTGCGGCACCCCGACCTGGGCAGTGCCTTCACCAACTCACCCATGGGCGTCGCGCTGTGCACGCCGGACGGGGAGCTGATCGCAGGCAACCGCGCACTGGCTGACCTGCTCGGCAGGTCCCCGGAGGAGCTCCCCGGGACCACGCTCTCCGCGGTCACCCACCCCGACGACGTCGCCGGGGCCCGCACCGTGCTCGACGGCCTCGGGGAGAGCCACGGCCGGGCGCGGTACGAGTGCAGGTTCCTCCGTCCCGACGGCAGCGAGGTCCCGGTGCAGGTGACGACGTCGTGGGTGGAGGGCTCGCCCGACGGCACCATCCCGCACCTGGTGACGGTGGTGGAGGACGTCACCGACCGCAAGCGGCTCGAGGCCCGCCTGCTGCACCTCTCGGCCCACGACCCGCTCACCGGGCTGCCGAACCGGCTGCTCTTCCGCGACCGGCTGCGCCACGCCCTCGAGCGCGGTCACCGCGAGCACACGCCCACGTGCGTGCTGGTCCTCGACCTCGACGGGTTCAAGGCGGTCAACGACCAGTTCGGTCACCCCACCGGCGACGCCGTCCTGGTCGCGGTGGCCGGCCGGCTGACCTCGGTGCTGCGGGCCAGCGACACCGCCGCCCGGCTGGGCGGGGACGAGTTCGCCGTCGTCTGCGAGAACACCGAGCGCACCGACGCCGAGGCCCTCGCCATCCGGCTCCGGGAGGCGCTGCCGGGCACCCTGACGGTGGGGCCGACGACGGTGCAGGTCGGGCTGAGCATCGGCATCGGCTCGGTCGACGGCGGGACCGATCCCGAGCAGGCGCAGGAGACGGTGGTCCGCGAGGCCGACGCGGCGATGTACGCCGACAAGGCCCGCCGCCGCTGAGCCGCCGGGCCGCGGGCCCGGCCCGCGGGGGCTACCTGCCTGCGGCCCAGCCGACGGTGGCCGGGAGCCGGGCGAAGACCGCGGTGAGCACCGGGAGGGGCAGCGCGAAGACGAGGAACGCGGTGAGCCCGACCAGGTCGTCGGGGTCGAGCGTGCCGGCGCCCACGGCCAGCGCGAGGACCAGCACCGCCACGGCCGCCAGCGCCGAGGCGAACAGCGGCGTCGCGGAGTGCCGGCCCAGCAGCCGGATGCCGAAGGCGACCAGCGCGGCGCCGCAGGGGAGGCCGAGCACGAGCACCAGGGTCGGCGCGTCGTCGTCGCCGCCCAGGACGACGACCAGCAGGAACAGCGCCACCAGCGCGCTCAGGCTCCCGGTGACGATGCCGAGCACCCCCGCCGTGGTGGCCACGCCCGGCCGGCCGGGCCCCGCCGGCCAGGTCGGCGGGGCGAGCGGCAGGCCCCAGCCGTACCCGGGCGGGGGGCCGTAGCCGTAGCCGTGACCGGGGCCGTGGCCGGGTGGCGGGCCGTACCCGGAGCCGGGCGGCGGACCGTAGGGGAGCGGCTGCCCGTACGCGGTAGCGGGAGGTGTGCCGTACGGCGTCGTGGCGGACCCGGGCGGGACGACGTCCCACTCCTGCTCGTACGGCTGACCGGTCATGGGCCCAGTCTGGGGCCGCTGCCCGCCCGCGCCGTCCCCCGGGAGCCGTACCGCCCCCCGTCGGGGTGGGGTCAGCCACCGAGGGCGGCGTCGACCACGGCCCGCGCCTCCTCCTGCACCCGGGTGAGGTGCTCCGGGCCGCGGAAGGACTCGGCGTAGACCTTGTAGACGTCCTCGGTGCCCGACGGGCGGGCGGCGAACCAGGCGCTCTCGGTGACCACCTTGAGCCCGCCGACCGACGCGCCGTTGCCCGGCGCCTCGGTGAGCTTGGCGGTGATCGGCTCGCCGGCCAGCTCGGTGGCGGTGACGTCGGAGGGCGACAGCTTCCCCAGGGCCGCCTTCTGCTCGCGGCCGGCGGGGGCGTCCACCCGCGCGTAGGCCGACTCGCCGTACCGGGACACCAGTTCGGCGTGCAGCTGCGAGGGCGAGCTGCCGGTCACCGCCTGGATCTCCGAGGCCAGCAGCGCCAGCAGGATGCCGTCCTTGTCCGTGGTCCACACCCGGCCGTCCCGGCGCAGGAACGACGCTCCGGCCGACTCCTCGCCGCCGAAGCCGACGGTGCCGTCGAGCAGGCCGGGCACGAACCACTTGAACCCGACCGGCACCTCGACCAGCCGCCGGCCCAGCCCCGCGACCACCCGGTCGATCAGCGACGAGGACACCAGCGTCTTGCCGACGGCGACGTCGTCGCCCCACTCCGGCCGGTGCGCGAACAGGTAGGAGATCGCCACCGCGAGGAAGTGGTTGGGGTTCATCAGGCCGGCGTCGGGCGTGACGATGCCGTGCCGGTCGGCGTCGGCGTCGTTCCCGGTGGCGATCGCGTAGTCGGCGCGCTTGCCGATGAGCGAGGCCATGGCCGACGGCGACGAGCAGTCCATCCGGATCCTGCCGTCCCAGTCCAGCGTCATGAACCGCCACGTGGGGTCGACCAGCGGGTTGACCACGGTGAGGTCGAGGCGGTGTCGCTCGGCGATCGCCCCCCAGTAGTCGACGCTCGCGCCGCCCAGCGGGTCCGCGCCGATCCGCACCCCGGCGTCGCGGACGGCGTCGAGGTCGAGCACGGCGGGCAGGTCGTCGACGTAGGCGCCGAGGAAGTCGTGGCGCTGCGCGGCCGCGTGCGCGCGGGTGAAGGGCACCCGCCGGACTCCGTCGAGCCCGGCGGCGAGCAGCTCGTTGGCCCGGTCGGCGATGGCCTTGGTGGCATCCGTGTCGGCCGGGCCGCCGTTCGGCGGGTTGTACTTGAACCCGCCGTCGCGGGGCGGGTTGTGCGACGGGGTGACGACGATGCCGTCGGCGAGTCCGCTGGTCCGCCCCCGGTTGGCGGTGAGGATCGCGTGACTGACCGCGGGCGTCGGCGTGTACCGGCCGGCGGCGTCGACCAGCACCGTCACGTCGTTGGCGGCCAGCACCTCGAGCGCGCTGGCCCAGGCCGGCTCGGACAGCGCGTGGGTGTCGCGGCCGAGGAACAGCGGCCCGTCGTAGCCCTGCGCCTTCCGGTACTCGCAGATGGCCTGTGTGGTGGCCAGGATGTGCGCCTCGTTGAACGCGGTGTCGAACGACGACCCGCGGTGCCCGGAGGTCCCGAACGACACCCGCTGCGCCGGCTCGGCCGGGTCGGGCACCAGCGTGTAGTAGGCGGTCACCAGCGAGGCGACGTCGACCAGGTCGGACGGGGAGGCGGGCTGGCCGGCACGGGGATCGGTCACGCCGCCGATCCTGGCCCGCGGCCGCAGCTCGCGCGACCGGCCTGGCGCCGTCTTCGCGGTGTACGACCGGGGAGTGTCCGCAGCGCCGTCCGACCTCGAGGCCGACCTGACCGCCATCGACGGGGCCTTCGGCGTCCTGGCCGAGGAGGAGTCGGGGGAGCGCGGTCCAGATGCACGCGCCGCCCGTCTCGAGCGGATCAGCCGCCTGTGATCCTGCTGGGCAGCGACGTCGTGACCGCCCACCTGCGCGGGGTGCCCGCCGCCCGGGACCGGCTGCTCGACACCCGCCGGCGGACCGGGCGACTGGCCACGAGCGCGGTGACGCTCACGGAGGTCAGCGGCCGGATGCGGTCTGCCGGGCGCCGAGAGGTGACGCGGTTCCTCTCCAGCCTGGAGGTCTTCCCCGTGACCGACCGGGTCGGCTGGCGTGCCGGCGAGCTGATGCGCACCCACCGGCGTTCGCACGGGGGATCGGTCCCGGCGACCACCTCGTCGCGGCAGTGGCCGAGGTCAACGGGCTGGAGCCGGCCACCCCCGACGTGCGCCACTTCCCGATGTCCACGGATCCGGCAGCGCCGTTCCCGCCGACCTGAGGATCCCGCTCAGCCGACCCGGGCGGTGCCGCGGCGGATGCGGAGGCCGTCGAGCAGCAGCCCGGCGGCCAGGGCGGCGCCGGCGCCCTCACCGGCCCGCAGCCGCAGGTCCAGCAGCGGCTCGAGACCCAGCGCCTGCAGCACGAGGTCGTGACCGCGCTCCCAGCTGCGCTGCCCGGCCACCAGGCAGGCCTGCGCGCCGGGCTCGAGCAGCACGGCGGCCAGGGCCGCCACCGAGACGGCGAACCCGTCCAGGACGACGGCGCTGCGCGTCTCCGCGGCGCCGAGCACCACGCCGGCGAGCAGCGCGAGCTCCGGCCCGCCCAGCTCGGCCAGCGCCCGTTGCGGGTCGAGGCCCGTGCCGGCGCGGGCGACGGCGGCGGTGACCACGCGGCGCTTGCGCTCCAGCACGTCGCTGTCGGCGCCCGCGCCCAGACCGGTGACCGCGGCGGGGTCGGCGCCGAGCAGCCCGGCGGCGAGGGCGGCGGCGACGGTCGTGTTGCCGACGCCGACCTCGCCGAGCGCCAGCAGGCCCGCGTGCCGGGTGCCCACGGCGCGGCCGGCGGCGAGCAGCCGGGCGACGTCGCCGGGCGTCATCGCGGGCGCGGCGGCGAGGTCGCCGCGGGGACCGGCCGGCCGGGCGTGGACCGCGCCGGGCAGCGGGTCGCCGGTGACCCCGGCGTCGACCACGACGGTGGCCAGCCCGGCCGCGGCCGCCGCGGTGGCGCCCACCGCCGTCCCGGACAGCGCCGCCCGCACCACGTCACGGGTGACCGTCGCCGGGTAGGCCGACACCCCTCGCGCCGCCACCGGGTGGTCGGCGGCGGCCAGCACCAGCGTGCCGTCGGTGACCTCGCCGCGGCCCAGCGCCACCACCCGGTCGACCGCGCGGTCGAGCACGCCCAGCGAGCCGGGGGTGGTGAGCAGCCGGTCGGCCTCGTCGCGGGCGCCGACCACCGCCTCGCGGGCGGGCGCGCGCAGGTGCGAGGGAGGAGCGGCGGGGCCGCCGTCGCCGGCCGGCCAGCGGTCCTCGACGACGACGGCGTCCAGCGGCAGCCGCCGCGACCAGCCGGCGCGCTCCAGGCCCGGCGCGGGCGGGCGCTCGTCGGGCCAGCCCAGGCACAGCCAGCCCAGCGTGGCCACGCCGTCGGGCAGCCCGACCAGCCCGGCCAGTTCCTCCGGGCGGAACAGCGTCACCCAGCCCATGCCCAGGCCCTCGGCGCGGGCGGCCAGCCACAGGTTCTGGATCGCCGCGGCGCAGCTCCACAGGTCGGCGTCGGGGAAGGTGGCGCGGCCCAGGACGCCGGCCGCGGGCGTGCGCCGGTCGCAGCAGACGACGATGCCCAGCGGCGCCTCGCGGACGCCCTCCAGCTGCAGGTCCAGCAGCCGGCGGGCGGCGTCGGGCTCGAGCCCGGCGGCCTGCCGCAGCCGCTCGCGGTCGGTGAGGACCGCGGCGCGGTCGCGGACCGCGGGGTCGCGGACGACGAGGAACCGCCACGGCTGGCTGTGCCCGACCGACGGCGCGGCGTGCCCGGCGGCCAGCACCCGGCGGAGGACCTCGGCGGGCACCGGGTCGGGCCGGAAGCGGCGGACGTCGCGGCGGGCGGCGACGACGGCGTAGAGGCCCTCGGCGTCGTCGGGCATCGCCCACCCGGCGGGGTCGCCGGCCCGCTGCTCGGCCGAGGTCGCGTCGCCGATCAGCGGCACCGGCCGGGGGAAGGTCACGGGCGGGCCCGCCGCAGCCGGGCCGGGGCCCGGCGGGTCCAGGCGTCGTCGAGCAGGTCGGCGACCAGCGCCTCGTCGGCCCGGGCGAGGTCGACCTGCACGCCCGAGAGCCGCTCGCCCCACCACAGCAGCGACACCGCGCCGCCCTCGGCCGCGCGCGCCTCCGACTCCCCGACCACGACGTCGAGGATGCCCGGTGCCCAGAGCGTGGCGAGCACGGCGGTCCCCAGCCGGAACGACGGGCGGCCGTGGTGCTCGGCCTCGGTGACCTCCGGGAGGGCCAGGGCGAGGGCGCGGACGTCGTCCTCCGTCACGCTGCCTCCTCGCTGACGCTCGTCGGCAGCGTGACGGGCCGTGCTGCGTACCTGCGTGACCTCGCGAGCTCGGTCACGTGCGGGGCGCGCCCGGGTAGTCGCCGACGCTCCAGCTGTTCCCCTCCGGGTCGCGCACGGAGAACTCCTCGCCGCCGTGCCCGGGCTCGGCGAGCGGCCGCAGCACCTCGGCGCCGGCGGCCTGCACCCGCGCCCAGACCGCGGCGACGTCGTCGGTGACCACGGAGGCGCCGCTGCCGCCCGGGCGCACCGGCCAGCCGCCGTCGTCGCGGGCAGAGCCGAGCATCACGCCGCCGCCGGGCGGCCAGGCGAGCTCGGCGTGCACGACCAGGTCGCCGTCGCGGACGACGAGGGTCTCGGTGAAGCCGAGGACGTCGACCAGCCAGCGGATCAGGGCGGGAGCGTCGGCGGCGCGGAAGGCGGGCCACACGGTGGGCGGTGGGGTGCTCATGCCGCCGACCCTGCCGCGTCCCGGGCACCGCCGTCTTGGACGAATCCGAACTCCGCGGCCAGCCAGCGCAGCGGTGGGAGCCCGGTGAACGCCCGCCACTCGCGGGTCAGGTGCGCCTGGTCGGCGTAGCCGGTGGTCGCGGCCAGGTCCGCGAGATCGGGCCGGGGACGGGTGACCAGCGCCCGGCGTGCGCGGTCGAAGCGGACCACCCGGGCGGCCTCCTTGGGGCCGAGGCCGGTCTCCGCGCGGAAGCGGCCGGTGAGGTGCCGCTCGGACCAGCCCACCCGGCGGGCGATCTCGGCGACCCGCAGCCGCCCGCCGCCGGCCACGGTGAGCCGCCAGGCCTCGGCGACCTCGGGGGCGGGGTCGCCGTCGACGGCCGTGCGCCGGAGCACCTCCTCGACGACGGCGAACCGCTCGGCCCAGGTCCCGGCGGCGCGCACCCGCTCGACCAGCTCCGTGCTGCCCAGGACGTCGGCGAGGTCGACGTCGAGGGCGGCGAGCTCCCCGGCGGGCACGCCGAGCAGCCGGCGGGCGCCCAGCGGGGACAGGGCGAGCTGCAGCCCGGTCTGCCGGCCGGGGTGGCGGATGAGCGCCGGGGTGGTGTGCAGCCCGCCGAGCAGGGCGTCGTAGCGGCCGGGCGGCTGCGCCGGGTCGGGGTGGGCGGCGACGTCGAGCGGCTCGTCGAGGGTGACGACCAGTGTGAGCGCGGGGGAGGGGAGCCCCCGGTGCGTGCCCGGCGCGAGGCCCTGCTGCCGGTAGCCGACGGCACCGGCGACCAGCCCGCGCAGCGCCGGGTGCGGCCGGTGCGGCACGAAGTCGCTGGTCACACCGCCAGGATGGCAGCGGCGGGCGACGGCCTCCAGGCGTGCACTGCCGCGGAGGTGCACGGTTCGGCCGAGGGTCGCGCATCGTGATGCGGACGCGGGCGCATCACGATGTAGCCTCGGGTGGTGCGGACCACGGTGACCCTGGACGACGACGTCGCCGCAGCGATCGAGCGCCTGCGCCGCGAGGAGGGCCTGGGGGTCAGCGAAGCGGTCAACCGCCTCGTCCGCGCCGGCCTGGTCCCGCGCCGTGACGTCCGGCCGTTCCGCCAGCGCACCGCGGAGCTGGAGTTCACCGTCGACGTCCGCAACGTCGGGGACGTCCTCGACCTGCTCGACGGCACGACCTGATGCTGGTCGACGCGAACCTGCTGCTCTACGCCGTCAGCACCGCCGCGCCACAGCACGAGGCGGCGCGCGCCTGGTGGGAGACGACGCTCGACGGCGCGGGTCGCGTGGGCCTGCCGTGGCAGACGATCGGGGCCTTCGTCCGCATCGCGACCCACTCGCGGGTGACCCGTCGGCCGCTGACCGCCGAGGAGGCGTGGTCCTACGTCGCGGAGTGGCTCGAGGTCGACGGTGTCTGGGTCCCGGCCGCCACCGAGCGCACGGCCCGCATCCTCGGGGACCTGCTGCGTCGAACCGGCGCCACGGGCAACCTCGTCCCGGACGCACAGCTCGCCGCGCTGGCCATCGAGCACGGCCTCGCGGTGGCGACGGCGGACACCGACTTCGCCCGCTTCCCCGGCGTCCGGTGGGTCGATCCGCTCGCCTGAGCCACGGTCCGGCCCACGCGCTCAGCGCTCGACGGCGTCCAGGAAGGCCTGCAGGGTCCGCAGGAACACCTCGGGCTGCTCGGAGTGAACCCAGTGACCGGCGTGCTTGACCTTCACCAGCCGGGTGTGCGGGAAGATCTCCTCCATGCGCCCGCGGTCCCCGGGGAGCACGTAGTGGCTCTTCGCGCCCGCGATCCACAGCACCGGACCGTCGAACGTGGCGCCCGGCGGCGGGTCGGGGAAGCCGCGCAGCTCGCCGAGGTCGCGCTCGAGGGTCTCCAGGTTCAGCCGCCACCGCCAGCGAGCCGAGCCGACCCCCTCGCGGACCAGGCTCTGCAGCAGGAACGACCGCACCATCGTGCTCGGCACCGCCTCGCGCAGCGCCCGGTCGGCGTCCTCGCGGGTGCGCAGCGCACCGAGGTCCACCGCCCGCATCGCGGCGATGAACGCGCCGAACGGGGACGCCTCCTCGTCGGGATCGTCGGTCCGGCCGCCGGAGACCGGGTACTCCACGGGCGCGACGTCGACGACGACCAGCGCGCGCAGCAGCTCCGGTCGGCGCAGCGCCAGCTGCATCGCCACCTTGCCGCCCATCGAGTGCCCGACCAGCGTCACCGGCTCACCGAACGACGCCAGCTCCGCAGCGACCAGCTCGGCCATGTCCACGTAGTCGACCCGGTCGGTCCACGGCGAGTGCCCGTGGTTGGGCAGGTCCAGCAGCGTCACCCGGTGACCGTCGGCCAGCCCCTTCGCCGCCGTCGTCCAGTTCTTGCCCTGGCCGAACAGGCCGTGCACGAAGACGACCCGCGGTCCGGACTCCCCGACGGTGCGCGCCGCCAACCCCTCGTCAGACTGCGGCCCCATCCGGCGATTCCACCAGATGCCCGGCGTCCGGCGACCTACCGTGCCCGGGACGACGGGGGAGGTCCCACGATGCCCGGACGGCGCCGCGCCGCCACCACGACCAAGCGCCGGACGACCGAGCGGCGGACGCCGGCCCGCCGGCCAGCGGTGCCCGACCTGCCCACCGCGGGCCCGGGCGAGCGGGTGTGGGTGCTCGCCGTCCCCTTCCGGGCGCCCGCGCCGGGCGCCGCCTGGCACGCCGGGCTGCAGGCGCACGTGTGGGTCGGCGCGGACCTGCCCGCGGCGCTGGCGCCCTACGACCCGCCGCCGTACACGTTCGAGCGCTTCCTCGAGGACGAGCTCAACGCGACGCCGCGACCGCTGCCCGGAGCCCGTCCCCTGGTGCCGCGCGAGGAGCAGTGCACCGGCGCCGAGGCCGTCGTCGCCTCGGCCGCGGCCGGGCACCGGGTGTTCCTGCTCGGCGACGACCCCGGCGTCGGCAAGACCGGTACCGCGGTCATGGCCGCCCGCGAGATCTGCGAGCTGCGCGGCGGCGAGCGGGTGCTCGTCGTCGCCGACCGCCCGGCCGCGATCACCATCCCGCACTGGACCCGCTCGATCGCCGGCTTCGGCGACGGCGGCCTGCGCTGGTGCGTGACCACCTGGGACCGGCTGGCGAAGGTGTCGACGCTGCGGTTCGACGTCGTCATCGCCGACGAGGCGCACATGGTCCGGCACACGACGACGCAGCGGTGGAAGCACTGGAAGGCGGTCTCGGGCGGCGCCCGCGCCACCGACGTCCCCTTCGTCATCGCCGCCACCGCCACCCCCGCGCACACGCCGCTGGAGCTGCCCTACCTGGCGCCGCAGTTCGCCCAGGTCCACGGTGAGCCGCTCCGCGCGTGGGCGGACCTGCCGGCGAAGCTCGCCGAGCACGGGTTCCACGTGGAACGCGGCCGGTACGGCTGGGCCTGGACCGAGGATGCCGAGCGGCGGCGCACCGACCTCGCCCGGCTGCAGGGCTGGCTCACCGACGCCGACCCGCCGGCCACGCTGCACCGCCCGGCGCCGTGGGGACCGGTGTCGGTGACCGGGACGCCGGTGGCGCTGACCCCGGCCGAGCGGTGCGCCTACGAGTCGGAGTGGCAGGAGTTCCGGGCCGAGATGCAGCTGGCGCGGCGGGCCCGGCAGAGCGCGCGCGGGCGGGCGGCGCTGCTGCGGTTCCGGCAGAAGGCGGGGCTGATCCGCGCGCAGGCCACGGTCGACTGGGTGCGGGCGCAGGTGGAGGCCGAGCGGCAGGTGGCGGTGTCGGTGGAGTTCGTCGAGACGGCCGCCGACCCCATCCGCGAGGCGCTGCTCGACGCCGGGATCCCGGTGGCGAGCATCTACGGCCGGGACCGGTTCGACGTCGAGGCCGAGCGGCTGCGGTTCCAGACCGGCGCCGCGCCGGTGTGCGTGCTCACCGTGACCGCGTCGATCAGCCTGCACGCCGGCGAGCTGCTGCCCGCCGGGACGACGGCGTCGACCACGCCGCGGGTCGGCCTGTTCCACCAGCCTCGCTTCTCCGGCATCCAGGCCCGCCAGGTCACCGGCCGCACCCACCGCGACGGGCAGGTCTCCCCATGGCGGGTGGCCTTCGCCGAGGGCACCGTCGAGGAGCAGGTGGCGCGGGTCATGGTCGAGCGGCTGGCGGTCAGCGGGTCGACGGCGGGCGCGGACACGTCGTCGCTGCAGGAGATCGCCGAGCTGCTCGACGCCGACTGGCTGCCGCCGGCCGCGCTCACCGACGCCGGCTGAGCCCGGGCACCCGACCGAGCGGGTGCGCCGGCGCCGCAGTCCCCGGCCCGGAGCGTGGCTCGGGCGCACACGCTCGGGCCCCACGCGGCGGCGGCGCCGTCCGGTTGCCGCGCGGACGTCCCGGTCGCAGGGTGATCACCGGATCGTCCGAACCGGCCGGCTGACCGACGGCTGGGGGGAGCTGGACCGGACTCCGTCCCACGAGGAGCCCGTCGATGTCCGCCGGACAGCCCACCCTCTGGCAGCAGCGCCACGCAGCCGCCCGCGCCCGCGAGGAGCAGGCGAACGCCGCCTGGGTGCAGCGCCGCTTCGGCGGGTCCGTGTGGCGCACCGTCGTCCGGGAGTCGTCCGGGAGCTGCCGTGGCTGCTGCTGCTGGCGCTGATCGGTCTGCTCACGCTGGGCTGGCAGGCCGCCGTCGTCAACGTCGCGGTGCTCCTGGCCGTCGTGCTCGGCTTCCGCGTCTGGGCGCGGCGTCGCTACGGCGTCGGCGGGAACCGGGCCGCCGAGGCGCCGTAGCGGCCCACGGGCGCGCCGGGCGGCGCCGACCGTCGTCAGCGGGTGCGCGGCCCGTGCCCGTCGGCGCTGCCGTCGCCGTCGGCGGAGGTCACCGGGATGCGGCTGACGCCCTCCCCGGTCCGACCGTCCGCGCCGGCCGCACCCGCGAGGCGGCGCAGCAGCGCGCCGACGTCGAGGCCGGTCAGGTCGCCGGACAGCTGCAGCCCCTGGGCCACGTTGCTCGCCACCGACCGGCTCAGCGCGCTCGCGCCGTCGGCGGAGATGACCGTCATCCGGTCCACGGCCGACAGCGGGGCCGACGCCGCGCCGACGACGTCGGGCAGCACCTTCACCAGCAGGTCGAGGATGGCCGCCTCGCCGTACCGCTCGAAGGCCTCGGCGCGGGCGTCCATCGCGGTCGCCTCCGCCTGGCCGCGGGCGAGGATCGCGGCGGCCTCGGCGGCGCCCTCCCGCTCGACGGCGTCGGCGACGGCCTGCCGGCGCGACTTCTCGGCCTCACCGCGCTTGGCGCCCTCGACCGCCTCGGCCTCGGCGAGCGCCGACCGGCGCGCCCGCTCGCCCTCACCGGAGAGCCGGGCCTGCTCGGCCGCGGCCTGGGCCTTGGCGATCGTCGCCTGCCGGTCGGCGTCAGCGGCGAGGATCGCGGCGTTCTTGCGGGCCTCGGCCTCCTGCTCGACCTTGTAGCGCTGGGCGTCGGCGGGTCGGCGGACCTGGGTGTCGAGCTGCCGCTCGGTCAGGGCGGCGGTGCGCACGGCGACCTTCTCCTGCTCGCTGAGGATCGCCTGGTCCTGCGCGGCCTGGGCCAGCGGCCCGGCCGCGGCGGCCTTCGCCTTGGCCGCGTCCGTCTCGGCGCTGATCTCGGCCTGCCGCAGGGCCAGCTGCCGCTGCGCGACCGCGATCGCCTCGTCGGCGAGCAGCTGCTCCTGCTGCGCCGCCTGCCGGGCGCGGGCCTCGGCGATGGACGCCTCCTTGAGCACCCGCGCCGCCTCGGGACGGCCGAGGTCGGCGAGGTAGGTGCCCTCGGCCTGGATGTCCTGCAGCTGGAAGGTGTCGAGCACCAGGCCCTGGCCGGTCAGCGAGGACTCGGCCTCCTCGGCGACGGCGGAGGCGAAGGCCGCGCGGTCGCGGATGATCTCCTCGATCGTCAGCCGGCCCACGATCGAGCGCAGCGCACCGGCGAGCACCTCCGAGGTGAAGGTGTCGATGCCCTGCTGCTGGTTGAGGAACCGCTGCGCGGCCGCCCGGATGGCGCCCTCGGTGCCGCCGACCTTGACGATCGCCACGCCCTCCAGGTCGCACTTGACGCCCTGCTTGGAGACCGCGCCCCGGATGCCCACCGGGATCCGCCGGCTGGACAGGTCCATGGTGTGCAGCTTCTGCACGACCGGGAGGACGAAGACGCTGGCGCCCATGACCACCTTCTGGCCGGAGCTGTCCCGCGAGACGACGCCGGCCGGGTCGGTGACCTGCCGGCCCTGTCGGCCGGTGACGATGAAGGCCTGGTTGGGCCCGGCCACCTTGATCCGGCTGAGCACGAACAGCACGAGCACGATGACGAGGACGACGAGGCCGCCCACGGCGAGCAACAGGGTCATGCGGGGTCTCCGAGGTCGGGGAGGGGGTCGGGGGCGGTCGACACGACGTGGACGGCGGTCTCGCTGAGCGCCTCGACGACGTAGACGGGGGTGCCGGCCGGCAGCGGGGCGTCGCTGCGGGCGGCGTACTTCAGGCCCTGGCCGGCCAGCGTGAGCCGGACCTCGCCGAACCCGCCGGCCGGGACCGGGGACACGACGACGCCCTGCGCGCCGGCCAGGTGGTCGCGGGTCAGCGTCTCGGTGGTGGGCATGTCGCGGAGCGCGCGCGAGAGGCGCAGCGCGCCCCACGCCAGCGGGACGGCGGCGACCAGGCCCACCAGCAGCGCGACGAGCACCGTGACCGGCGTCGAGAGGTCCGCGGGCACCAGGGCCGTGGCCGCGGCGCCGCCGAAGCCCACGCCGCCGAGCAGCGCGGCGACCACCTCCAGCGACACCGGACCGTCGGCGTCCGCGGCCCCCAGGTGGGCGATCTCCCCGACGACCAGGGAGAACACGAGCAGGGCGACGCCGAGCCCGCCCACGACGAGGAACGCGGTGGCGACGGCGCTCACGGTCCTCCTGTCCGGTCGGGCTGGCGGGAGCTGCAGCCTCACAGCCACCGGCGCGGTGATCAACCGGTTCGGGTACGGCGCCGTGCCGGTTCACCCGGACGGTGCCCGCCGCGGGTCGGGCGTCGGCGCCGGGGCGGGTCGGTTGGCCGCGGCTGGCCTGCGCGCGTGGTCGCGGTCGCCGTCGTGGGTGTCGTCCTGCTCGCCGCGCTCACGACTGCCCGTGCGGCAGCACCCACCGGCGGATCGAGGACCCCCAGGGCCGGCTCGACGACGTCTTCACCTACGGCGCCCTGCGCGTGCACCCCCACCTCTTCCGGTCGCCGTTGTCCCGCAGGCGCGAGGTCGTCGGGTACCAGGTGCGCCAGACCCCGCGCGGGGCCGAGGTCGCCGTCCACGCCACCGGACCGCTGGACGGCGACGCCCTCGCCGCGGCCGTCGCCGGCGAGCTCGCCCGGCTCGGCGTCCCCGACCCGGAGGTGGGCGTCACCGCCGTCGAGCGGATCCCGCGGCCGCCGTCGGGCAAGCTGCGGCGTTTCGTGCCGCTCCCGGCCGCCTGACCCGTCCCGTCGTCCCGGCGTCGGAGAATGGGGGCGTGCGGCGGGAGGCGAGTGTGCTGCACCTCGACCTCGACGCGTTCTTCGCCGCCGTCGAGCAGCGGGACAAGCCCTCGCTGCGCGGGCGGCCGGTGGTCGTCGGGGGCACCGGCGGGCGGGGCGTCGTCGCCACGGCGTCCTACGAGGCGCGCGCCTACGGGGCCCGCTCGGCGATGTCGACGGCGGAGGCGCGGCGCCGCTGCCCGCCCGGGACGGCGTTCCTCGGCGGCCGGTTCGGCGCCTACCGGCGGACCTCCGACGTCGTCATGGGCCTGCTGCGCGAGCTGTCGCCGCTGGTGGAGCAGGTGTCGATCGACGAGGCCTACGTCGACCTCGCCGCCGGCCCCGGCCACGACCTGTCCGTCGCCGGCGTCACGGCGCTGGCCCGCGACCTCAAGGCGCGCATCGCCGCGGCCACCGGCGGGGTCACCGGCTCGGTCGGCATCGGCAGCTCCAAGCTCATGGCCAAGATCGCCTCCGACCTGGACAAGCCCGACGGCCTCGTCGTCGTCCCGCCCGGCCGCGAGCTCGACGTGCTGCACCCGCTGCCGGTGACCCGGCTGGGCGGCGTGGGCCCGGCGACGGCGGAGCGGCTGCGCCAGGTCGGCGTCGGCACGGTGGCGCAGCTGGCGGCCAAGTCGCTGCCCGACCTCGTGGCGCTGGCCGGCCGGGCGCACGGCTCCGGGCTGTACCAGCTGGCGCGCGCCGAGGACGACCGGCCGGTGGTGGCCGAGCGGGAGGCCAAGTCGGTCTCGCAGGAGGAGACCTTCGAGCGCGACCTCACCGACCTGGCCCAGCTCAACCGGCTGGTCGACGCGATGGCCGCCCGCGTCGGTGGGCGGCTGCGGGCCTCGGCGCTGTCGGGGCGGACGGTGACGGTCAAGCTGCGCCGCTACGACTTCACCACCACGACCCGCTCGCAGACACTGCCCCAGCCCACCGACGACGCCCGGCAGGTCGCCGCGATCGCCCGGCGGCTGCTCGCCGAGGCCGGCACCGGCGGCGGCCTGCGGCTGCTCGGCGTCGGGGTGTCCGGTCTGTCGCAGTACGCGCAGGGCGAGCTGTTCGCCGACGGCGCGGGGACGGAGGAGCCCGAGGACGCCGCCGAGTCGGGCCCGGCAGCACCCGAGCCGCCGGCCGACCGGCGCTGGTGGCCGGGGCAGGACGTCGTGCACGACGAGCTCGGCGCGGGCTGGGTGTGGGGACGCGGGCTGGGCCGGGTGACCGTGCGGTTCGAGGGGCCGCTCACCCCGCCGGGCCCGGTGCGGACGCTGGCCGCCGACGACCCCGCGCTGCACCCGGGCGACCCGCCGGACTGGCGGGCACCGACGATGGAGCCGTGACGGAGAACGCCTGGGTGCGGATGACCGCGGCCGATCCTGGCCACTCGGCGGCGTACGTGCAGCGGTTCCGGGACCTGGCCGCGGGCGGGATGGACCTCGTCGGCGAGGCCCGGCTGGTCGACGCGATGCTGCCCCGCGGCTCGCGGGTGCTCGACGCCGGCTGCGGCCCGGGCCGCGTCGGCGGGCACCTGGCGTCGGTGGGCCACACGGTGGTCGGGGTCGACGTCGACCCGGTGCTCATCGCCGCGGCCGAGGAGGACCACCCGGGGCCGCGCTGGCTGGTGGGCGACCTCGCCGAGCTCGACCTGCCCGACCGGTTCGACGCGATCGTCTGCGCGGGCAACGTGGTGACCTTCCTGGCGCCGTCGACCCGGGGCGAGGTGCTGCGCCGGTTCCGCGGGCACCTGGCCGAGGGCGGGCGGGCCGTCGTCGGGTTCGGCGCCGGGCGCGACTACGACTTCGCCGTCTTCCTCGCCGACGCCCGCGCCGCGGGGCTGGAGCCCGACCTGCTGCTGTCGAGCTGGCACCTGCACCCGTTCACCGCCGAGTCGGACTTCCTGGTCGCGGTGCTGCGCCCCGGGTGACGGGCAGGTCTTCTGTCAGCGAGCGCCGAGCGCGAGGGTCAGCTCGAGGACCGTCTGCGGGTCGTCGAGGCGCTTGCCGTAGAGGTCGCGCAGCTGCCCCATCCGGTAGCGCACCGTCTGCGGGTGCACGTAGAGCTCGGCGGCCACCTGCTCGCGCCGGCCGTGGTGCAGCAGCCATGAGCGCAGGGTCTCGAGCAGCTTCTCCCGCGGGCCGGGGCCCAGGCCGTCCAGTGGGGCGAGCACCTGGGCGCGCAGGTCGGCCAGCGCCTCGGCGTCGGCGCGCAGCACGAGGTCGGCCAGCCGCAGCTCGGTGTCCACCGCCCCGTCGCCGTCGGGCAGCAGCTCCAGCTGCACCGCCCGCAGCGCCCGCGTGTAGGACGACCGCGCGTCCTGCCAGGGCCGCGGCGGCCCGACGACGGCGCCGCGACCGCTCAGCGAGGTCAGCAGCCCGGCCCGCGCGAAGCCCTCGGCGTCGGGCACGAGCAGCACGGCCCGCTCGGTCGACGGCTCGGCGCCGGGCAGGTCCTCGCCGGCCTGCAGCGTCCGCGCGTCCAGGTTCGCCATGGCATCGCGCGCGCCCGCCTCGGGCAGCAGGACGGCGGTCAGCGTCCGCGGCGGGGTCCAGTCCGCCCGCTCCGCCGCGGCGAGCAGCTCGTAGGGCGGCGCGCCGGCGACCAGCAGGCCGGCCAGCCGCTCGAGGTTCCGCCGCCGCTCGCGGCCGCTGGCGGCCAGGTGGTCGGCGTGGCCCGATGCGCTGGCGGCCGAGAGCCGGTCGATGTAGGCGAACACCAGCCCGGCGAAGCGGGCCAGCGACGCCGCGGGCATGCCCGCCGCCACCGCCGTCTCGCTCAGGTGCCGCCAGGCCACCCGGGCACCCACCCGGTAGGCGGCCAGCAGCGCGTCCATCGACCGTCCGGTGCGCGCCTCGCCGCGGCCCAGGGAGTAGGCGCCCTCGATCGCGGGGTCGATGGGCCGGCTGGCGTCCGCGCCGCCGGCCGACGTCGCCAGCTCCAGGAAGCCGGCGAGGGCGAGCTGGACGGCGTTCTCGATCTTGCGTCCCATGGGCCCGCGGAACGCCTCGGCGTAGCTGGGCACCTCGACGACGATCGCCGCGACCGTGCGCTCGGCCACCGCCGGCACCTCGGCGACCATCGCCGCCGCGATCTCCGGCGCGAACGTGCCCTGGTCGGGTGTCACCCGTGACCTCCTCGTGATCTCGGTTGTTCGCACGGAACAGTATCCGGCGCCACGTTCACGTCCAGAGCACAGGTAGTTAGACGTTCGGCAGGGAACTGTGGAGGTATGACCGCGACCGTTCCGCGCCCCTCCCCGGCCCGGCCGGGCCTGCGGGCGCTGCGCGACCGCGCGCTCCGCCTCGCCGAGCTCGTGACCACGCCGCTCCTGCCCGCCGACTACCTCGACCTGGTCGACCCGCTGCGGTCCGGCGCCGCCCTGCGAGGGCGCATCGAGGCGGTCCTCCCCGAGACCCGCGACGCCGCCACCGTCGTCATCCGCCCCGGCGCCGACTGGCGGCCGCACCGCCCCGGCCAGTACGTCCGCATCGGCATCGACGTCGACGGCGTCCGCATGTGGCGCGCGTACTCGATCACCTCCGACCTCGGCCGCGCCGACGGCTGCTTCACCGTCACGGTCAAGGCCATCCCCGGCGGCCGGGTGAGCAACCACCTCGTGCGCCGCGCGCGGCCGGGCACGATCGTCCAGCTCGACCAGGCCACCGGCGAGTTCTGCCTGCCCGAGCAGCACCCGGCCAAGGCGCTGTTCGTCACCGCCGGTTCCGGCATCACCCCCGTCATGGGCATCCTGCGCAACCACCCCGAGCTCACCGACGTCGTCCTGGTGCACTCCGCGCCCACCGCCGACGACGTCGTCTTCGGCGCCGAGCTGCGCGACATGGCCGCGGCCGGCCGCATCCGGCTGGTCGAGCAGCACACCGACACCGCCGGGATGCTCGACGCCGCCGCGGTCGCCGCCCTCGTCCCCGACCTCGCCGAGCGCTCCACCTGGGCCTGCGGCCCGGTCGGGATGCTGGAGGCGCTCGAGGAGCACTGGGCCGCCGCCGGCCTCGCCGACCGCCTGTACACCGAGCGGTTCCGCCCGAAGGTGCTGGTCACCGGTGAGGGCGGCACGGTGACCTTCACCAGGAACGGCACCTCGCTCGAGGCCGACGGTGCCACCCCGATCCTCGACGCCGCCGAGGAGGCCGGCGTCCTCATGCCCAGCGGCTGCCGCATGGGCATCTGCTACGGCTGCGTGCTCCCGCTCCGCGAGGGCGCCGTCCGCGACCTGCGCACCGGCGAGGTCACCACCGCCGCCCCCGGCGACGGCGTCCTCGTCCAGACCTGCGTCAGCGCCGCCGCCGGCGCCTGCGACCTCGACCACTGACCGTCTCGACCCCCAGGAGCACCGCATGACCGTTCTGCAGAAGAAGGCCGACAACCCGATCGAGCACCTCACCCCCGAGGACATCGAGCTCATCGGCAAGGAGCTCGACGAGATCCGCCAGGGCGTGATCGACAGCCGCGGCGAGTCCGACGCGCGCTACATCCGCAAGGTCATCGACGTCCACCGCAAGATCGAGCTCGGCAGCCGCGCCGTGCTCCTGGCCTCGGGCTTCCCGCCTGCCTGGATCGCCGGGACGATCGGCCTGTCGATCGCCAAGATCCTCGAGAACATGGAGATCGGGCACAACATCCTCCACGGCCAGTGGGACTGGATGCGCGACCCGAAGATCCACTCCACGACGTGGGAGTGGGACATGGCCAGCCCGGCCGAGCAGTGGAAGCACTCGCACAACGAGCTGCACCACACGTACACGAACGTCGTCGGCAAGGACAACGACCTCGGCTACGGCATCATGCGCGTCGACGAGGACCAGCCCTGGACGCCGATGTACCTCGGCCAACCGCTGTGGAGCTTCGTCAACGCGTGCTTCTTCGAGTACGGCATCGCGGCCTACGACCTCGAGCTCGGCGCGGTCATCGCCAAGAAGCAGACCGGTGACCCCGAGTTCCGCGCGCGGGCGAAGCAGGTGTTGGTCAAGATCGGCCGCCAGGTGCGCAAGGACTACCTGGTCCACCCGCTGCTGTCGGGCCCGAACTTCCTGGCCACGCTGGCCGCGAACTTCACCGCCAACACCGTGCGCAACCTGTGGACCAACTCCGTCATCCTGTGCGGCCACTTCCCCGAGGGCGTCGAGACCTTCGAGAAGAAGTCGATCGACGGCGAGACCCGCGGCGAGTGGTACCTGCGCCAGATGCTCGGCTCGGCCAACATCTCCGGCTCGAAGGCCATGCACGTCATGACCGGCAACCTGTCGCACCAGATCGAGCACCACCTGTTCCCCGACCTGCCGAGCAACCGGTACGCCGAGATCGCGCCGAAGATCCGCGACCTGTTCGACCGGTACGGCCTGAACTACCACACCGCGCCGCTGCCGAAGCAGGTCGGCTCGGCCTGGCACAAGATCATCCGGCTGTCGCTGCCCAACGGCTGGCTGCAGAACACGACGGCCCGCAACCTGCCCTCGCAGCTGGTCAAGCTGTGGAAGATGACCACCGGCAAGCCCAAGGTCCGCCGCCCGCTGCTCCGCGAGCAGGCCGCCCTGGCCGCCGCCTGAGCGGACCGACCGCCGAGGAGGGGGTCCCGGCCGTCGAGGCGTCGCTGGAGGCGCTGGTCGCCGCCGTGGGCACCGCGGAGGCCGCCGGGCACACCGTCCAGACGGTGGTCGTCGACAGCTCCGGCCGCCACGAGGTCGCCGCCTTCCTGCGCCTGGTCGAGGGCGCCGAGGTCGTGCGGGCGCCGGGCGCCGGCCGCGCCACCGCCCTGCTGCTGGGACTCGACCGGGCCGACGGCGACGTCGTCTGGGCCGGCGGTACCGAGGGGTGTGCCGTCCCGACGGCGGTCACCGCCCTCGCCGAGGCCGCCGCCCGCGACGGCGGGGTCGCCGTCGCCGCACCCGGTGACCCGGCGCCGCACGTCGCCGCGCCCACCGGCCTGCTCCGGGAGCGGTGGGGCGGCCCGGAGGACGCCGAGGGGACCGACCCGGTGCCGGACCTCGTGCGCCGCGCGGTGGCCGACGGCGTGCCGGTCACCGGGTGCGCGGGCGCCGGCAGCCTCCGCGAGCGGGTGCGCCGGCCCTTCGGCGGCAGCCCCGGCGTCGTCGCCGGTCCGGGCACCTACGCCGGCCAGCGGACGCTGGTGCAGACCTTCACGCCGCTGGACCGGGTGGAGCTCGGCGGCTACTGCTCGATCGCCGACGACGTCCGCATCGTGCTGCCCGGCGGCCGGGTGTATGACGCGGCGGGGGAGCAGGTCCCGCTCGACCAGCGCGGCCTGCACCGTCCCGAGACCGCCTCCACCTTCCCGATCGGGATCCTCGTGCCCGACGAGCCCTACGAGGAGCCCCCGGCCGGCGTCACGGGCGAGCGTCTCGTGGTCGGCGATGACGTCTGGATCGGCTACGGCGCCACGCTGCTCGGCGACGTCACCGTGGGCACCGGCTCGATCGTGGGGGCCCGGGCGCTGGTCAACGCCGACGTCCCGCCCTACTCCGTCGTCGGCGGGGTGCCCGCCCGTGTCATCCGCCGGCGCTTCCCCGACGACGTCGTCGACCGCCTCCTGCGGGTCGCCTGGTGGGACTGGCCGCAGGTGGCGGTGCAGGGCGCGCACCGCTGGTTCGGCCGCCCGGTCGCCGAGTTCCTCGACCACTTCGACCCCGGCTCGCTGGCCCCGTCGCAGGCCTGAGCGCCGCCCTGAGCCTGGACGCACGAGGGGCCCGGGACGACGGATCGCGTCCCGGGCCCCTCTGCCGTCAGCGGCCGTCAGGGCCGCAGCGCCGGCTGCGGGAAGTTCAGCCCGAGCAGCACCGATGGGTCCTCGACCGGCACCTCCCACACGGTGCCACCCCCGTCGGGGTCGACGACCTCGCCCCGGCCGAGGAAGGCGGCCACCTGCGCCTGCCCCTGCGGCGCCGACGGATGCGGCAGCACCAGCAGGAACGAGTGCGGGTTGGGCAGCGGCGGCGTCGCCCGGTCGTTGCGGTAGACGCTGGTCCGCGACCACAGGTCCCCGGCGTCGACGATCGTGTACGACGTCGGGTTGGGCACCGTCTGGTCCCCGAACGCCACCTGCACCAGCACCCGCTCCGGCTCGATGAGCGGGGCGAAGGTCTCCGGGCTGCCCGGGCGGGACAGCCAGGTCGACCGGGCCAGGTACTCCTGGATCTCCACCGCACCGGGCACGGTCACCGTGACCGGGCCCTCGCCGCGCAGCGGCATCTGCTCCTGGAAGAAGTTGCGGGTCGGGTCGGTGCTGTTGAGCAGCCCGGCCGCCTGCAGCGCCAGAGTGGTGAGCCCGCGGAAGGACGGCGAGAGCCGGGCGATCTCGGTGACCGGACCACCGGGCACGTTGAGCACCGAGCGGGTGACCGCCGGGTCGACACCGGTCAGCATCGTGCCGTAGATGCCGCCGAAGCTCTGGCCGAAGTAGGTCACGTCCTCGCCGGAGAGGTCCGGCGTCCCGTCGCCGTCGACGTCGGTGCCGCCCAGCGAGCGGATCAGCGTCATGTTGTCGGCGACGGTCTGACGCAGCGCGTCGCGGGAGGACTGGGCCGCGGCCGCGCCGGTGGCCGAGGACCCCTCGGTGGACTCGATGGCACCGTTGCGGTCCTGGTCGATCCCGCGGCCGTACGCGTCGAACGTCCTCGTCGTGCCGCCGCTGGTGACGACCCAGTCGCTCTCGGGCCCGTAGCCGTGGCCGACCACGTTGGTGCCGATGGTGGCGATGCCGTTCTTCGCGTTCTCCACGGCCGCGAGGAAGACGGCGTTGGTCGAGCTGGTGAACCCGTGGCCGAACACCGCGACCGGCCAGCCGCCGGGCGGCGGGGTGCCCGGCGGCAGGACGGCGACGAAGGGCAGCTGCTCGGCCCCGACCGGGCGGGGACCGGCGTCCCCGGTCGGCGTCTGCGGGATCGTGACCTCGGGCGTGAGCCAGGACGGCGCCTGGAACGAGCCGAAGACGACGGTGCCGCCGAGGGCGGCCGTGGGGACCGGCGTGGGCGTCGGCGCGGGGTCGGTCGTGCCGCGGTCGGTGGCCCAGGCGACCGTGGTCCCCCGTGCCGGGAAGGCGCCCTGCACCTGCAGGGACGGGTCGTCGATCCCCGCGGCGGCGAACGCGCTGCCGTCGGCGATCTGCCGCTGGAGGTCGAGCAGGCCGTCGGTGGCGCTCATCGTCGTGAACGTCTCGTGCGTGGCCTTGTTGTCCGGACCGCCCTGGACGCGCAGCCGGTAGGTCGTCGACGGCGCCAGCTGCTCGGCCGGGTGGGCGTAGAGCGTGTTGGTCGCCGGGTCCCACACCACGCGGTCGACGCCGATGCGGGTGTCGGTGCCGGCCGGCTGCAGGGTGATGCGCGCGGCGGTCGCGGCCGGGTCCACCGGCCCGCTGAACCGCACGGCGATCCGCGGGTCGAGGTCGAACCCGTCGAGCCGGTTGAGCTGCTGCACCAGACCGCAGGCGATCGGGGCGCCGCACCTCTCCGCCGGCAGCGCGACCCGGCGTCCGGTGAGCTGCGCGGGGTCGCGGACGGTGAGGGAGTCGGAGGGGAAGACCGAGAGCGGCTCGGGCTTGTCCGGGGCGGCCAGGGCCGGGGTGGCCGTGACCGACAGGGCGGCCGTCAGGGTCAGTGCACCGAGGAGCGACGAGGTCGCCCGGTGCCAGCGTCGTTGCTGCACAGGCATCTCCAGGTGGGAGGGGAGGACGCCTCTTCCTAGTCGACGGAGACTCGGATCACAATCTCGCAGCCGTTCAGTCACACGAGGTGATGGCCGTCGGCCCGTCCCGCGCGTCCCGGCGGTGATCCACGTGGAACACGGCGCGGCGCCGGAACGCAGCGGGCGGCGCCGGGGACCAGCGGCCCGCCGGCCGGACGCACCAGGGCCCGGGACCGCCTCGGTCCCCGGGCCCTGGTGTGTCGGGTGCGGGGCGGTCAGTTCGCCATGTCGACGAAGCGGCTGTAGTGCCCCTGGAACGCCACGGTGACGTTCGCCGTCGGGCCGTTGCGGTGCTTGACCAGCATGATGTCGGCCTCGCCGGCCCGCGGGCTCTCCTTCTCGTACATGTCCTCGCGGTGGATCATCATGACCATGTCGGCGTCCTGCTCGATGCTGTTGTGGACGGCGATCCCCTCGGCCACGAAGTTGTGGCCGCCCAGCACCGTGGCGTCGTAGACCTCCTCCTCGACACCCTGCTCGATGGAGACGATCTCGTCCCAGAGCAGGTCGTTGACCGCCTGGATCTCGAGCTCCGCGTCGTCGAGGACGGCCGCGATCCGCCCCAGGCGCTCCCGGCTGGGGGCGTGCTTCCACATGGCACTGCCGCAGAACGCCGAGTCCATGGCGGCGGCGAAGGCGCGGTGGCTCATCCCCTTCCCCTCCAGAACCGCGCGCACGCGCTCCCAGACCTGCACCGGCACCGTGTCGACGTTGGGGTTGCCGGACAGTTCCCGGACGATGCCCAGCAGGCGCTCAGCGGCGACGCCGCGGGCTCCGTGGACGCCGATCTCCCCGAGGAAGCGCCGCTGGTCGTCGCAGCCGCTGATGTCCAGCGTCCAGCCGTCCCGGTAGCCGGCCTTGCGGACCCGGCGGATCCGGCTGGAGATGCCGAAGCGCAGGAGCAGGCGGGAGACGTCGTCGACGAGCCGGCGGCTGGTCGAGGCGTAGTACACGCGCCCACCTCGGCCGTTCCTGTTCACCGTGACGGAACCGTCGGTCGCCCACAGGTGCCGCAGGAACGCGGCGATCTGCTTCTTCGGCAGCGAGAAGACCGGCTCGGGCAGGAACTTCTCGTGGCTGCGCAGGCCGAACAGGCCCAGTTCGTCCAGCCACTCGGCGATCGGGTTGCGCCGGCCGTGGGTGAGCGGGAAGGGGGACCGCAGCCGCAGCGTGGTGCAGCGGGCGACGGCGTAGTCGTCCCGCACTGCCACGACGCCGAAGTGCAGCGCCGCCGTGGTGACCGCCCGCAGGTTCTCCTCGTCGATCGAGGCGTACCGGAGGGGCTGGCGCCGGACGAAGCTGCCGTCGCCGATGAGGTGGGCGAGCAGGACGACCTTCTCGTCCTCCCACACCGTCATCCGGTCCGGCGCCGGCACGTGCCGCGGGACGGCGATGCGGTCACCGGGCGCGAGCTCACCGAGCGGGCGGAACCCGTCGTAGGTCAGGAAGGGGTGGTTGGCCGTGGCCCGCACCGTCTTGCCCGACGCGGTGGTCAGCTGCAGCACCGGTTTGCGACCGGTGGAGAACACGTGGGTGAGGTGCCGGCGGACGTAGCGGAGGTTGTCGTCGAGAGCCCACACCGGGACGTCGGTGGCACCGCTCGCGAAGAGCTCGCCCATCGTCGTCTCGGCGCCCGTGTCCGCCCGGAGGATGCGGGTCTCCGCCGGCAGGCACCCCGACTCGCGGAGGTCGGAGAGCATCGGCTTCTTGTCCTGGCGCTGCTCGGAACCGCGGTTGAGCTGCGACATCGCGATGACCGGGACCTCGAGCTCCTTCGCCAGCAGCTTGAGTGCACGGGAGAACTCCGACACCTCCTGCTGACGGCTCTCGACGCGCTTTCCCGACGTCATGAGCTGGAGGTAGTCGATGACCACGAGCTTGAGGTCGTTGCGCTGCTTGAGGCGCCGTGCCTTGGCCCGGATCTCCATCATCGTCATGTTCGGCGAGTCGTCGATGTAGAGCGGCGCGTCGGCCACCTCGCCCATGCGGCGGGCCAGCTTCGACCAGTCCTCGTCGGACAGCGTGCCGGCCCGCATGTGGTGCAGCGGCACCTTCGCCTCGGCCGAGAGCAGACGCATGGTGATCTCGTGCTTGCTCATCTCGAGCGAGAAGATGCAGGTGGCCAAGTGGTGCTTCACCGCCGCCGACCGGGCGATGTCGAGCCCGAGGGTCGAGTTGTGCGTCGGGATGAAGCTGCGGCCGGCGAGGAACAGCGAGTCGGCGGCGTCGACCTGGATGCACCGCACCGGCACACTGGCCACCGGCCGCACGTCGGTGACGAAACGGACGCCGCGGGCGGTGTAGGTGCGCGCACCGCGCTCCTTGTGCAGCAGCTTCTTGCGCTCGAGGCGGAACACCTCGTCGTCGGTGCTGAAGGTCAGCGTGTAGCAGGTGGACGACGCCTCGGTGCGACCGCGCACCCGCTTGGTGCTCAGCTTCACCCGGTGCCCGAGACCGGCGATCAGTTCGCGGGTGTCCTCGGCGAGCCGTCGGTCGGTGACGGCGAACTGCACCGCACCGCTCGGCGTGACGGTGCCGTCGGTGTCCAGCAGGCCCGCGAGCAGCGCGCGCCGCTGGGCCACCGACGCGCGGAGGTAGGCCGCCGGGATCTGTTTGCCGCCGAGCACGCCTAGGCCGCGCAGGAGGCCCTTCACGGTGCCGTGGTCGTCCCGGCAGGGCTGGCACTGCGCCATCCCGCTCGACGGGCCACCGCAGTCGGGGCAGGTGGCCTGACGTCCCACCCCGCCGCTGGCCCGCAGGGCGCCGCCGCAGGCCTTGCCGCACGTCTGCACCTGCGAGGTCCTCGGCACGAACGGCTCGCCGCACATCGGGCACGGCCGCTCGGCCGGCGCGGGACGGGCGGGCAGGCGGAGCGAGTAGCGCCGGTCGACCCCCGTGGGCGTGACGACCAGGCCCTCTGCCTCGATGTAGGCGGCGATCTCCGGGTCCGCGCTCGTGTACTGGGCGGCGGCGGAGGTGCCGTCGCCCAGCCAGACGCCGAGCGCGTACGGCGGGAGCGGCAGGTCGGCGGCGGGGAGGTCCAGCGGGGCGGCGTTCGCCACGGCGTGGTTGAGGCGCCGGTCGGCCGTGGCGCAGCGGAGAGTGCGCGCCAGCTCCTCCGTCGTGCGGACCCGGGCCTCGCCGCGCTCGCCGAGCCGCCGGGCGGCGCGGTCGGTGGTGACCCACTGGTGCTGGGCGTCGGCGACGACCACCGACCCGTCGGAGAAGTGCACCTCGTAGCAGGGCCGACCGGTCATGACGTCGGTGGCGGCCACGACCGTCGTCGGCCGCCCGTCGGCGCCCAGCACCCGGTCGCCGACGCAGACCTCACCCATCGTGGTCCAGCCGGTGGGGGTGGCGATGGGGGTGTCCAGGGCCAGCGCCTTACCCACACCCGGACGGGCGGCGATGACGACCATCTGGCCCGCCTGGAGACCGTTCGTCAGCTCGTCCAGGTCACGGATGCCGGTGGGGACTCCACGGGCGGTGCCGCCGCGGGAGGCGATGGCGTCGAGCTCGTCCATCGTCGGCTGCAGGATGTCCTCGAGGCGCGAGTAGTCCTCGCTCATGCGCTTCTCGGTGACGTCGTAGATCTCCTGCTGCGCGCGGTCGACGATGTCGTCGACGTCGCCGCGCCCGCCGGCCGCGCCGTAGCCCAGCTGCACCACCCGGGTGCCGGCCTCGACGAGCCGCCGCAGCACCGCCTGCTCGGCCACGATGGCGGCGTAGTAGCCCGCGTTGGCCGCGGTCGGCGTGGAGGCGATGAGCGTGTGCAGGTAGACCGCGCCGCCCATCTTCGACAGCTGGTCGGTGCGGTTGAGCTCCGCGGCGACGGTGATGGCGTCGGCCGGCTCGCCCCGCCCGTACAGGTCGAGGATGCAGTCGAAGATCACCTGGTGCGCCGGCCGGTAGAAGTCGTTGCCGTGCAGCACCTCGACGACGTCGGCGATCGCGTCCTTGCTCATCAGCATGCCGCCGAGGACGGACTGCTCGGCCGCGACGTCCTGCGGGGGCTGCCGGTCGTACTCCGGCGCCGTCGCCTGCGGCCGGCTGAACTCGTCGGCCACCGCCACCTGGGTACCTCCCTCTGCTCATGGGCACGCGCGGCAAGCCCCGGCCGACCGACCGGGGCCCGGTGGGGGAAGCACCAGGACGCGCGATGCCCGCACTCGAACGCGCGTTCGAGCCCTGTGCTACCGGGAGCCACCGACAGTTCTCGCAGTTCCCGGTGCCGCAGAGGACGGTAGGAAGCGACGGCGGACCCGTCCAACACCCCATGTGCACCGCGTTCTGCACAACTTGTGGACAAGTCGGTGGACAGCCCGAGTCGACATGTGGAGACGGGCGGGACACCGGCCGGACATGCCGTGGTCCTGCGCGCGTCACCTGCGCGGTGACCACCCACCGGCTGTGGACACGAGAAAGACCGGCGTGCCGGACGCCCGGGCGTGTCGTGTCGTCCCGCCCGGCGCAGCCGTCACAGCACCGGCCGTGACGGCACGGGCGGCGTGTCGACAGGACCGCACGTCGTCATCCCGCCGGCCGCCGTCCGGCCAGCCCGAGGGCGGCGAGCAGCGCCGGCCAGTCCAGCGCGCCGCCGCTGTCGGCGAGGACCGCGGCGAGCTCCCGGTCCACCGCCTCCACCACGGCCAGCCCGTCGGCCAGCAGCCGACGCCCCGGACCGGTGACCCGCAGCCCCGCTCGCCGGCCGCGGCCCGGGCCGGCGGACTCCACCGCGCCGAGCTCGACGAGCCGGCCGACGGTCGCGTGCATGCTCTGCGTGGTGACCCGCGCCCGGCGGGCCAGGTCGGAGTAGGACAGCCCCTCGTCGCGGGCCAGGTGGCCGAGCGCGCCGAGCAGCCGCAGCGAGAGCCCCAGCGGCGCGAGCCGGGCGGTGAGCAGGTCCTCCATGGCCCGACCGGTCACCACCAGGGCCATCGCGGTGCTGGTCGGTGGCGGGCCTCCCGTTCCCTCCGCTGCCGTCACGTCCGCATGATCGCAGGCCGGTTGTTTCAGTCTGGCTGATACTGTGGGTGGCACCGACCGAGGAGGTCCCGTGGCTGCAGTGCTGCTCAGCGTCCACGTCGTCGTGGCCGTCGTCTTCGTCGGCGCCGTGACGATCGCGGTGAGCCTGTTCCCCCGCTACGCCCGGCAGGCGCTGGAGGGGCGCGACCCGGCCGCGGTGCCCGCGCTGCGCCTGCTGCACCGGGTCACCCGCGTCTACGCCGTCCTGTCGCTGGCCGTGCCGGTGTTCGGGATCGCGACGGCGAGCTCGCTGGGGGTGCTCACCGACGCCTGGGTGCTGGCCTCGATGGCCTTGACGCTGCTCGCGGCGGGCGTGCTGGTCGGCGTCGTCCTGCCGGGCCAGCAGGAGGTCCTCGCGGCCGCCGCGGGGGAGG
Organism: Geodermatophilus sp. SYSU D00696; assembly: GCF_054050235.1. NCBI lineage: Bacteria > Bacillati > Actinomycetota > Actinomycetes > Geodermatophilales > Geodermatophilaceae > Geodermatophilus > Geodermatophilus sp. SYSU D00696. Next base: position 129,508 of record NZ_JBJGYY010000004.1, read on the forward strand.
GGACGGACGGTGGCGAGGGAGGCCCGGGCGTCGGGACCGTCGCCGGCACCCTCACCGGCAGCACGACCCGCGTGCGGCGGCTGGCGATGGCCTCGGGGACGTTCAACCTGGTCTGGGTGGTCGTGGTGGTGCTCATGGTCGTCCGGCCGGGCTCGACGACCGGTGTCTGAGTCACCGACCCGCTGGCTGGCGCTGGCCACCGCGGCCGAGCTGGTCACCCTCACCGTGCTGCTGGTCAACCTGGTGACCGTGCACTGGGCGCCGCTGGCCTCGGCCGTCGGGCCGCTGCACGGCACCGCCTACCTGGTCACCGCGGTCCTCGCCTGGCAGCTCCCGCTGCCCCGGGCCGTGCGGCTGCGGGGCCTCGTGCCCGCCGTCGGCGGACTGCTGGTGCTGCACGCGGCCGGCCGCGCCGATCCCGACCCCGCACCGGGGAGCTGACGGGGCCGGAGACGGCAGGAGGGGCGCCGGACGACGTCCGGCGCCCCTCCTGGGCGGTGCTCCACGCCTCCCCGCAGGGAGGCGGCGTCAACCGGCGACGACCTCGATCGCCAGCTGGGTGGTGACCTCCGGGTGCACCCGCACGGTGACGGTGTGCTGACCGGTGGTCTTGATGCTGCTGGGCAGCTCGATGCGGCGGCGGTCGAGCTCCGGGCCACCGGCGGCCGTGACGGCCGCGGCGACGTCGGCGGTGGTGACGCGGCCGAAGAGGCGGCCACCGTCGCCGGCGCGGGCCGGCACCCGGACGGTCAGGCCGGAGAGGCGCCCGGCCACGGCCTGGGCCTCCTCGAGCGACCGCACGTCGCGGGCGGCACGCGCCCGGCGCAGCGACTCGACCTGCTTCTCGGCACCGCGGGTGGCGACGATGGCCAGGCCGCGGGGCAGGAGGTAGTTGCGGGCGTAGCCGCCCTTGACCTCCACGGTGTCACCGGAGGACCCGAGACCGGTGACCTCCTGCGTCAGGATCAGCTTCTGGGTGCTCATGGTCAGCGCGCCGTCGAGGTGTAGGGCAGCAGGGCCATCTCACGGCTGTTCTTCACGGCCGTGGCGACGTCCCGCTGGTGCTGGCTGCAGTTGCCGCTGACGCGGCGGGCACGGATCTTGCCGCGGTCGGAGATGAACTTCCGCAGCAGGGTCGTGTCCTTGTAGTCGATGTAGGTCGCCTTGTCCTTGCAGAACTGGCAGACCTTCTTCTTGGGCTTGCGCACGGGGGGCTTGGGCACTGGGTTCTCCAGGTACGACTAGTGGTGGGGAGATGGAACGGCCCTCTCGCAGGGGCCCCCGCCGCGCGGAGCGTGGCGCGGGGAGCGAGGGGGTCCTTTCTCAGAAGGGGGGCTCGTCGGACGGGCCGGCGGGCGTCGACCACGGGTCGCTCGCCCCGCCACCGCCACCGCCGCCGCCGCCACCGAAGCCGCCACCGCCGCCGCCGCCGAAGCCGCCGCCACCCTCACCGCGGGAGGCACGGGTGACCTTCGCGGTGGCGTAGCGCAGCGAGGGGCCGATCTCGTCGACCTCGAGCTCGACGACGGTGCGCTTCTCGCCCTCCTTGGTCTCGAACGAGCGCTGCTTGAGGCGCCCCGAGACGATGACCCGCGAGCCGCGGGTGAGGGACTCGGCCACGTTCTCGGCCGCCTGCCGCCAGACGTTGCAGCGGAGGAACAGCGCCTCGCCGTCCTTCCACTCCTGCGACTGCCGGTCGAAGGTGCGCGGCGTCGAGGCGACGGTGAAGTTGGCGACCGCGGCCCCCGACGGCGTGAAGCGCAGCTCCGGGTCGGAGGTCAGGTTGCCGATGACGGTGATGACGGTCTCGCCGGCCACGGTCAGTGGACCTCGGGCCGCATCAGCTTGGTCCGCAGGACCGACTCGTTGAGGTTGAGCTGGCGGTCGAGCTCGGCGACCGCGGCGGGCTCGGCCTGGATGTCGATGACCGCGTAGATGCCCTCGATGTTCTTCTTGATCTCGTAGGCCAGGCGGCGCCGGCCCCAGATGTCGGTCTTGACGGTGCCACCGGAGTTGGTGACGACGGTCAGGAACCGGTCGAGGGAGGGAGCGATCGTGCGCTCCTCCAGGTCGGGGTCGAGGATGACCATCAGTTCGTAGTGACGCACGGAGAACCCCACCTCCTCTGGTCTGTGGCGGCTGCAGGACGTCTGCAGCAGGAGGGTCGTACACGCGTCGCGCGCCCGGTCCCGCCGGGACGGCGGACGGACGCGCCCCTCCAGGCTACCAGCGCGGCCGGGAGCCCCGGTCACCGTCACCGGGCCTGACTACCGTCGCCGGGGTGAGCACGCAGCCGATCGGCGTCCACGTCGGACCCGGACTGACCGAGGACAACGAGCTCGACGCCGGCGGTCCGCTGGCCCGGGCGGCGGAGGTGGACGCCGACGCGGTGCAGGTGTTCCTCGGCGACCCGCAGGGCTGGAAGGCGCCGCCGCCGCGTCCCGACGCCGAGGCCCTGCTCGCCGGCGACGTCGCGGTGTTCGTGCACGCGCCCTACGTGCTCAACGTGGCCTCGACCAACAACCGGATCCGCATCCCCAGCCGCAAGAACCTCGCCGTGCACGCGCGGGCGTCGTCGGCGATCGGTGCCCGCGGGATGGTCGTGCACGGCGGGCACGTGCTGGCCAAGGACGACCCGGCCGCCGGCTTCGACAACTGGCGCAAGACGTTCGCCCGGCAGGCCGACGACGGCGGCTTCCCGCTGCCGCTGCTGATCGAGAACACCGCCGGCGGCGAGAACGCGATGGCCCGCGAGCTGGGCGCGGTGGCCCGGCTGTGGGACGCCGTCGGCGAGTTCGGCGCGGGGTTCGTCCTCGACACTTGCCACGCCTGGGCCGCCGGCTGGGACCTCGCCACCGCCGTCGAGGACGTCCGCGCGATCACCGGCCGGGTCGACCTGGTGCACCTCAACAACAGCCGCGACCCGCAGGGCTCCGGCCGCGACCGGCACGCGCCGCTGACGTCGGGCGAGATCCCGCTGGAGCTGCTGCTCGGCGTGGCCCGCGCCGCCGGCTGCCCCGTCGTCCTCGAGACCCCCGGCGACCCCGCCTCGCACGCGGAGGAGGTCGCGCTGGTCCGCGAGGCGCTCGGGTAGTCGCCCGCCCGGACCGCCGTCCTCCCTCGCCCTGCGGCGTCCTCCCTCGTGGCCGGACGTGAGGGAGGACGCCCGACGATCAGGTCACCTGATCCCGGTGCCGGCGGCGCAGCACCACCCGGTCGGCGGCGCCGTCGAGGGGGCCGCCGGCCGGGTCGTCGACGGCCGGCCACGAGGTCCGGACGACGTCGCCGTCGGGACGCCACACGTCCCGCACGACCAGGCCGACCAGGACGCAGACGGCGAGGTCGCGGACGCCGACCGCGAGGAAGAACCACTCGACGCCGACGCCGCGCTCGCCGGTGCCCAGGTACCAGAGCATCCGCACCACCCACAGCACCGCCTCGGTGGCCTGCCAGAGCAGCAGCGAGCGCCAGCGCGGCCGGGCGAGCACCGCCAGGGGCAGCAGCCACAGCGAGTACTGCGGGCTCCACACCTTCGTGACCAGCAGGAAGCCGGCCACCAGCAGGAAGGCCACCTGCGCCACCCGCGGGCGCACCGGTGCGGCCAGCGTCAGCCAGCCGACGGCGGCGACCACCAGCAGCACGCAGACCGCCACCAGCGCGTTGAGCACCACCGGCGTCTCGCCCTGGGCGAGCGGCCCGTCGAACAGGTCGCCGCCGGCGGCGGTGATGGCCATGTTCCACAGCGTGTCCGGATCGGCCGGCCGGGAGCTGTTGAGCCGGAAGAACAGCGACCAGTTCTCCGGGGCCAGCAGCGCGACCGGGACGTTCACGGCCAGCCAGGCGGCCCCTGCCGCCAGCGCCGCGCGCAGCCACACCCGCAGCCGCCCCGCGCGCAGGCAGAGCAGGAACAGCGCGAGGAGCAGCAGCGCGGGGAACAGCTTCGCGGCCGCGCCCAGGCCGAACAGCACGCCGGCCGTCACCGGCCGGTCGCGCGCCCAGGCCCACAGCCCGCAGGCCGCCAGCGCGACGGCGAGCAGGTCCCAGTTGGTGAACGCGTGCACGAACAGCAGCGGCGAGAGCCCGATCAGCGCCGCGTCCCACGGGCGGTGACCGGAGGCGCCCAGCACGGCCCGGACGGTGACCAGCGCGCACAGGCTCAGCAGCAGGCAGGTGGCCACGTAGTAGGCCTGCACCGGCGGGACCTGGGGGAGCAGACCGGCCGCCGCTGCGAGGCTCTCGTAGCCGCGGCCGAGCACCGCGGCGAGCGCCATGAGCGCGCCGGTGAGCACCGGGTACTCCACGGCTGCGTCGAGGTAGGGGACGGCACCCTCGCCGAGGCCGTGGATGCCGAACAGCGGGACGGCGTCGGAGTAGCAGAGGTGCGTGTACTGCACCGACCCCGCCCAGTTGCCGTCCGAGCACGGGGACTGCTTGAGCCACGCGGCGGCGAGCACGACGGTGGCGTAGAGCAGGCAGACGCGCAGCGGCGTCCAGAACAGCGCCCGGCCGGTGACCGCGTGCCGCCCCCACGGGCCGCCGACGGCCTCGCTGGCCTGGGCGGCCACCGGGTCCGACCAGGTGGGCACCACCCGGTCGGGACGGCGGCCGGCGCCGGGCCCGGGCGTCCCCGCAGACGCCGCGGGCCCGTCCGCCGGCTGGGGTGCCGGAGCGGACGGGCCCGTGGGGGAGGAGCTCACCGGGTCAGTGTGCCCGGGGCGGTCAGCCGGTCGGTTGCGCCTGGGTCTCCGGCGCGGGAGCCGGCGACCCGCCCTGGTTGCCGCCGCCGGTGCCGCCCCCGTTGCCGTCCTGCCCGCCGCCCCCGTTCTCGAAGACGTCGGGGACCCCGTTGTTGTTCTCGTCCCCGGGCGGCCCCTGATCCGCCGGCGGCGGGGTGGTCGTCGTCGGTGCCGGCGGCGTGGTCGTCGTCGGCGGAGCCTCGGTCGTCGGCGGGGCCTGCGTGGTCGGCGGGGCCTGCGTGGTCGGCGGGGCCTCGGTGGTGGGCGCGGGGACGCCGTTGCCGGTGTCCCCGCGGATGACCGCCCGGTCGGGCAGGTCCTCCTCGGGCGTGCCGGCCAGGGCGGTGTCCATGAACTGCTGCCAGATCGCGCCCGGCAGGCCGGCGCCGTAGATGATCGCGCCGTCGGCGTTGCGGATCGGCTCGTAGCCGTCGGTGCCCATCCACACCGCGGTGGACAGGGAGGGCGTGTAGCCCACCATCCACGCGTCGGAGTTGTCGTCGGCGTCGATGCCCTGCGTACCGGTCTTGGACGCCGCCTCCCGGCCGCCCTCGAGGGCGCGGCGGGAGTGCTGCGCCACGCCCTTCAGGGCGAAGGTGGTGTCGGCGGCGACGTCGGGGTCGATGACCTGCTCACCCGGGCCGACGCCGCTGTCCAGCAGGACCGCACCCTCGGTGTCGGTGACCCGGGCGACGAAGTGCGTCGGCTGGCGGACGCCGCCGTTGGCGAGGGTGGCGAACCCGGCGGCCTGGTCGATCGGGCGCATCTCGTACTCGCCGATGCCGATCGAGGAGCCGGTGACGCCCGAGCCCGGCGCGGTCAGGGTCGGCTCGTCGTCGAGCAGGCCACCGTTGGCCGGCCAGGTCTCGGGCATGCCCGTGGCGGCCAGCGCCGTCTCGCGGACGTTGTCCGGGCCGACCTCGTAGGCCAGGCCGTAGAACGTCGTGTTGAGCGAGCGGGTCATGGCCTCGACCAGGGTGCAGGCCCCGCAGGAGACCCCGCCGGAGTTGCGCACCGGCGCCTCGCGGTCGGGGAAGGTCTGCGGCGAGCTGCCGTCGCGGCGGGAGTTCACGCCGATGCCCTGGTCGAGCGCGGTGGCCAGCACGTAGGGCTTCATCGACGAGCCGGGCTGGCGGCGCGCCTGGGCGTAGTCGACGGCGCCGTCACCGGCACCGACGCGGCCGCCGTAGTACGCCCGCACCGCGCCGGTCCTCGGGTCGACGGCGACCAGCGCCTGCCGGAGGTTGTCCGGCTGGCCGTCCATGACGTCGTCGACGGCGGCGATCGCGGCGTCCTGGGCCGCCTTGTCCACGGTCGTGGTGATGCGCAGGCCGCCGGCCCGGATCTGCTCGTCGGAGTAGCCGCGCGCCTCGAGCTCGTCGATCGCCTGCGAGACCACCAGGCCCTCGGGACCGGTGGGGATGCCCAGCGCCGAGGACTCCGGCCGCGGCAGCACCGGCGGGTAGACCGACGCGTCGCGCTCGCCCTGCGTCATCCACCCCTCCTCGACCATCGCGTCGAGGACCAGGCCCCAGCGGTCCTGGGCGCCCTCGGGGTTGCCCTCGGGGTCGTAGGAGCTCGGGCTGCGCACCAGGACGGCGAGCACCGCGCCCTGCTGGGGGGTCAGCTGCGCGGCGGGGACGCCGAAGAAGGTGTTCGCCGCGGCCTCGATGCCGTAGGCGCCGCGGCCGAAGTAGATGGTGTTCAGGTAGTTCTCGAGGATCTCGTCCTTCGAGTACTGGTTGTCCAGCTTGACCGCCAGGAAGAGCTCCTGGAACTTGCGGCTGAACGTCTGCTCGTGGCTGAGGAAGGCGTTCTTGACGTACTGCTGGGTGATCGTCGAGCCGCCCTGCGTCGAGCTGCCGGTGAGGTTGTTCCACGCGGCCCGGACGATGCCGGTGAAGGAGATGCCCGGGTCGGAGTAGAACTCCTTGTTCTCCGCGGCGAGGATGGCGTTGCGGGCGCCCTCGGAGACCTGGTCCAGGCCGACGTTGGTGCGGTTGGTGTCGCCGAGGCGGGCCATCTCGGTGGTGCCGTCGGCGTAGTAGACGACCGTCGTCTGCGCGTTCTGCACCGAGTTGGGGTCGGGGACCTCGGTGGTGGCGTAGACGACGCCGACGAAGACGCCGAGCAGCACGAACAGCCCGCCGAGGGTGGCCAGCGCGACCTTGAGCCGGCGACGGCGGCGCTGCTTCGTGGTGCGCGCCTTCTTGCCGGCCGCGGGGCGGGCGCCGGGGGGCCGGGACCCGCCGGGGCGGGCGCCGCCGGTCCGTCCCGCCGTCGTGCGGCCGCGGTCACCCCCGGACGGCCGGCGGGCACCTCCGCCCGCGGCGGTCGTCCGGGCGGACGGCCGCCGCGGCGGGCCGCCGGACGGCCCGACCGGCGAGGTCTCGTCGTGGGGAGGCACCAGGGAGCCCCTCCTCGGTAGTCGGTGGGCAGGACGGGATCCGGCCCAGCGTGGCGTTCTCGGCTGTGTGCACCGGGGAGGACGCGCGGAACGCGCCGCGTCCCCGGGACGCGTGTGACGGACGGGTCCGCCGGTGGTGCAACCGCCGGAGCGGCGGTGCTAGTCCGTGGCAGCGCGGCGGCGCCGGCGCGGCTGCCGTCCGGGCTCGGGCTCCGCCCCCAGGACGTAGGAGCAGTCCAGGTGGTTCCACCCGCACCCGCGGCACACCTCGACGGTGTACACGGAGAACTCCTCCTGCGCGGCGTCCATCCGGGCGAGCTCCGCCTCGGTCTTCGCCTGCCCGGACACGTGGCCCAGCCCTTCACCGTAGACGTAGTTCACCAGTGCGAGGCGCTCGCGGCGGCAGACCGGGCAGGGGAGGTCGGTCTGCTGACCGTGGTACCTCGCCGCCCGGGTCAGGTAGGGGCTGGCGTCACAGACCTCGAAGAGCCCGGTGCGCCCGGCCTGGACGTCCGCGAGGACCGCTCGCCGGTGCAGCGAGTAGTCGACGACGGAGCGACGTCCGGGCACGGCCGCCAATGTACGCAGGTGCGCCGGCCGCCGGGAGCCTCACGAGGACCCGCGCCGGCCCGCACCGACCGGCGGCGGACCGGCGCGGCTGCCGGGTCCCCCGGTCGGGCGACGCACCTCGACCGGTCGGGCGACGCACCTCGAGTTGCCCACGCGTTCACCCCCCGATGTATCGTCTCGATACATCGACCGGCAGGGACCGATGGGGGGCGAGGTGCTCGAGTTCGCCATCCTCGGGTTGCTGCAGCAGTCCCCGATGCACGGCTACGAGCTGCGGAAGCGGCTCGCGGAGGTCCTCGGCGGGCTGCGCAGCATCTCCTACGGCTCGCTGTATCCCGCGCTCAAGCGGTTGCACGCCGCCGGGCTGGTCACCACCGACGAGCCCGACCGGCGCACGCCGCTGCCGGCCGACGCACCGCCGTTGACCGGCCGGCGCGGGAAGGTGGTCTACACGATCACCGCGGAGGGCAAGGAGCGCTTCGCGGAGCTGGTCAGCCAGGCCGGTCCCGAGGCGTACGACGACGACAGGCTGTTCGGCGTCCACCTCGCCTTCTTCCGGCACACCGCCGCCGACGTGCGGCTGCGCATCCTCGAGGGGCGCCGCCGCACGGTCGAACGGCAGCGCGACGGCCTGCGGTCCTCACTGGCGCGGACCCGCGAACGGCTCGACCGCTACACGCTGGAGCTGCAGCGGCACGGCCTGGACTCGGTCGACCGGGAGGTGCGCTGGCTGTCGGAGCTGATCGACAGCGAGCGCCGCCGGCCCGACCCGGACCCGGACCCGGCGAGCCGGACCGGGGAGGACTGACCACGGCACGACTGCAGGCACCACCGGCTGCGCCGCCACCGCAGCCACCGCCAGGACCGGAACGGTCCCGCGACACGGACCACCGGGTCCAGGGAGAAGGGAAGACCATGGGAGCTGTCAAGGTCGCCATCGTGGGCGTGGGCAACTGCGCCGCCTCGCTGGTGCAGGGCGTGCACTACTACCGGGACGCCGACGAGACCAGCTCGGTGCCCGGCCTCATGCACGTCCGCTTCGGCGAGTACCACGTGTCCGACGTGCAGTTCGTCGCCGCCTTCGACGTCGACGCCAAGAAGGTCGGCCGCGACCTCTCCGAGGCGATCGTCGCCAGCGAGAACAACACGATCAAGATCTGCGACGTCCCCCCGCTGGGTGTGACCGTGCAGCGCGGTACCACCCTCGACGGCCTGGGCAAGTACTACCGGGCGACGATCGAGGAGTCCGACGAGCAGCCGGTCGACGTCGTCGCCGCCCTGCGCGAGTCCGGCGCCGACGTCCTGGTCTGCTACCTGCCGGTCGGGTCGCAGCAGGCCGCCGAGTTCTACGCCCAGGCCGCCCTCGACGCCGGTGTCGCCTTCGTCAACGCCCTGCCGGTCTTCATCGCCGGGACCAAGGAGTGGGCGGACAAGTTCACCGCCGCCGGCGTCCCGATCGTCGGCGACGACATCAAGAGCCAGGTCGGCGCCACCATCACCCACCGGGTGCTCGCCAAGCTCTTCGAGGACCGCGGCGTGCAGCTCGACCGCACGATGCAGCTCAACGTCGGCGGCAACATGGACTTCAAGAACATGCTCGAGCGCGAACGGCTGGAGTCGAAGAAGATCTCCAAGACCCAGGCCGTCACCAGCCAGGTCGACCGCGACATGGGCACCGACAACGTGCACATCGGCCCGTCGGACCACGTGCCGTGGCTGTCGGACCGCAAGTGGGCCTACGTCCGGCTCGAGGGCCGCGCGTTCGGCGACGTCCCGCTGAACCTGGAGTACAAGCTCGAGGTCTGGGACTCCCCGAACTCGGCCGGCATCATCATCGACGCCGTCCGCGCCGCCAAGATCGCCAAGGACCGCGGGATCGGGGGCCCGATCCTCTCCGCGTCGTCCTACTTCATGAAGTCCCCGCCGGTGCAGTACAGCGACAGCGAGGCCCGCGACGCCGTCGAGGCCTTCATCCGCGGCGACGTCGTGTAAGGACCCCCGTCCAGCACCTCACGCAGGCCCGTCCCCCGCACCGGGGGGCGGGCCTGCGGCCTGTCGGGAGCCGCGGGCCGCCGCCGCGCTGCATACGCTGGCCGCCATGCCGCGCCGCCTGCTCGCGACCGCGCTGGTCCTGCTCGGCGTCGGGCTGACCGGCTGCTCGGGCGACCAGACCGACCGGCAGCCCGGCGACCCGGTGACCGCCGAGGAGGCCGAGGTGCTGGCCGGGCTGCTCGCCCGCGGTGTCGAGGAGGAGGGCGGCGCCGACGTCGTGGTCACCGCCCCGTTCGGCGAGGACGGCCTGCTCACGCTCACCGGCGAGGTCGACCTGGCCGGTGGAGCCGGCCGGGCCCGGGCGGTGACCTCCTACGGGGACGAGCGGCCCGACGACGTCCGCACGCTGTTCTTCACCCGCGACCAGGTCTGGTTCGGCGACGTGCCGGGCCTGCCCGAGGCGCTGGCCGCCGCGGGCCTGCCCGACGTCCCGTTCGTCCGCCGCCCGCTCGCCGCCGGGCCGGACGCGGTGCCGCTGACCGACGTCCTCGTGCAGGTGGTGCTCAACCTGGGCGCGGAGGAGGCCGACGAGGCGGCCGCGTTCCTCGACGGCGCGGCGACGTGGGAGGGGCAGCGCTCGATCGACAGCCGGCTGGCGTCGGTCTACGCCTCGGAGGCGGGCTGGTCGGTGGCCGTCGACGACACCAGCGACCTGCTGCTGCAGTACGAGGCCGCACTGCCCGGTCCGGAGACCGAGGTGACGGTGACGCTCGCCGACCACGGGCCGCGGACGATCGCGCTGCCGGAGGAGGGGCAGACCCTCGACGCGGTCGCGCACCCGGAGGTCGCCGCCGCCCTGGGCCTGTGAGCGGGTCCGGACATGGGGGGAGGGGGCGGCCTCTTCCCCAGACCGCCCCCTCCGGGGATGTTCCTACCAGAACCGGTCGGCAGGCGCAGCACGACGGCGTGTCCCGGGGAGTCGGACCACCCGGGAGGGTCAGTTCGCCGACGGGTCGGCCGGCGCCGTCGACAGCACCGCCAGCCGGCCGGTCTGGCGGCCCAGCACCGCGCGCCACAGCTCCGGGCCGGAGAGCTCGCTGAGGACGTCGCCGGGCGTCCCCGGCACGCACGCCCACGCGCCCTCGGCGATCTCGGCGGCGAGCTGACCGGGCGACCAGCCGGCGTAACCGGCGAACACCCGCAGGCCCGCGACGCCGCCCTCGAGGGCGTCGGGGTCGGCGTCGAGGTCGACGAGGTAGACGTCACCGGCCACCCGGCGCAGGCCCTCCGGCTCGGTGCCGTGCCCGGGGCAGGCGGCCAGGCACAGCGCGGTGTCGGTCTCGCACGGGCCGCCGACGTGGAACACGCCCGGCTCCACGGCGAGGTCGCACCAGCCGGGCAGCACGTCGCGGATCTCGACCTGGCTCGGCCGGCCCAGGACGACGCCGAGGGTGCCGCTGTCGTTGTGGTCGAGCACGTAGACGACGGTGCCGGCGAAGTTGGGGTCGCTCAGCGCCGGCATGGCGACCAGCAGGGATCCCGGGGCGACGTCGTCGAGCGTGCCGGTCGACAGCGTGGGGACCGCCGCGCGACGCCGGCCCCGGGCCGCCCGGGCGGGCCGGCCGGAGTCGGGGTCGGGTGACGAGGGCACCGAGGACATCGGAACCAGTGTGCATCAGTCCGGCGCCCGGGGGAGGGTGGGGCCGCCCCGTACGGTGATCGGGTGCAGCAGGCCGACACCACCGTGCGGCACCTGCTCGCCCGCGGGGACTTCCGCCGCCTGCTGGCCACCCGGCTGCTCGCCCAGTCCGGCGACGGCGTGCTGCAGGCGGCGCTCGCCGGGACGGTGCTGTTCAACCCCCAGCGGGCGGCCGACCCGGTCGACGTCGCCGCGGCCTTCGCCGTGCTGCTGCTGCCGTACTCGGTGGTCGGGCCGTTCGCCGGTGTCTGGCTGGACCGGTGGAGCCGGCGCCAGGTGCTGGTGCGGGCCAACGTGCTGCGCGCCGGGCTGGTCGCCGTGGTCGCCGCGCTGGTGCTGGCCGGGGACGCGGGACCGCTCTTCTACGTCGCCGGGCTCGCCGTCTTCGCCGTCACCCGGTTCCTGCTGGCGGCGCTGTCCGCGGCGCTGCCGCACACCATCGACCCGGCCTCCCTCGTGCCGGCCAACGCGCTGTCGACGACGTCCGGGGCGGTGGCCACCGTCGTCGGCGGCATCACCGCCCTGGGGCTGCTGCAGCTCGGGACGGCCGGGGACGTCGCCTACGCCGCCGTGGCGGCCTCGGCGGCCCTGCCGTACCTGGCGTCGGCCGCCGTCGCCACGGGGTTCGGCCGGCAGTACCTCGGCCCCGACTCGGGTGCCCGGTCCGCCCACCTGCCGGCCCGGGCGGTGCTGCGCGGGATGGTGGCCGGCGCCCGGCACGTGGCCGAGCACCCGCCGGCCGCCGCGGCGCTGGCGGCCATCGGGGCGCACCGCGTCTGCTACGGCCTGCTCACGCTCATGACCCTGCTGCTGTACCGGAACACGCTCACGGAGGGGACCGGCCCGCTCCCGGGCGGGCTGGCCGGCCTCGGCGTGGTCCTGGCGGCCGGGTCGGCCGGCACCCTGCTGGCGGCGGTGACGACGCCCGCGGCGGTGCGCCGGCTGGGGACCCGCGGGTGGGTGGTGCTGCTGCTGGCCGGCGGCGGGGCGCTCCAGCTCGCGCTCGGGCTGACGTTCGCACCGCCCGGGTGGGTGGCCGCCGGTCTCGTCCTCGGCTTCGTCGCGCAGGGCGTGAAGATCTGCGTCGACGCCACGCTGCAGCAGTCGGTCGACGACGACTTCCGGGGCCGGGTGTTCTCCGTCTACGACACCCTGGTCAACGTCGCCTACGTGGCGGCCCTGGTGGCCGGCGCCCTGCTGCTGCCCGCGTCGGGACGGTCGGTGACCGGCCTGGCCGTCGTCGCCGCGGTGTACGCCGTCACGGCCGCCGGCTACGCCCGGATCACCCGCGCGCACGCGCCCTGACCGGTCCCTACAGCGCCGGCTCGCAGGCGCCCCGGCCCAGCCGCGCGAGCCCGGCGAGGTCCCCGAGCCCGAGGTCGACCTGACCCTCGTTGGTCGCCGACATCAGCTCGGCCGGGTCGTCGACGTGGGCCAGGCCCAGCACGTGGCCGAGCTCGTGCAGGACCACCGCGCGGATCGCCTCGCGACCCCCGGGGGTGGAGGCGGCAGCGGCCGCCCACCCGGCGTCGAGGGCGACCGCCCCGGTGACGTAGACGAGGGGTCCGCCCACCGACACCGCCTGGCTGCCACCGATCCCGGCGACGGTGTCCGCCAGCGCCGGCACCTCCTCCGGCGTCGCCCAGCTGAGCAGCACCGGCGCCCAGCGGTCGCCGTACCGGTCGGGCTGGTGGGCCGGCCGCTGGTCCGACCACCGCTCGTCGGTCGTCCCGTCGTGGACGAACCGCAGGCCGGTGGCCACCGACAGCCGCGCGACCGCCTCCGCGACCAGGACGTCGGCGCCCTCCGGCGCACCGTCGGGCGCGAGGACGTAGTGCACCGGCCGGCACGGGTCGTAGGCGACGGGGGTGACGCCGTCGTCCTGAACGGCGGCGAAGGCGTGGCTGCCGGTGCCCGGTGCCGGGGCGGGCTGCCCCAGGGGCGCGTCCGCGGCCTCCCGCCCCGGGGTCGGACGGTCGCCGGTGCGTCCGCCGAGTCCGCCGGCGGAGGCACCGGCGCCTGCGGGCGGGTCCGGCCAGGGCAGCTCACCGACCAGGACGGAGGCGCCCAGGGCGAGGGCCACGACGACGAGGACCGACAGCAGCCCCCGTACGGCGGGGGAGCGCCGGCGCGGGCGGCGGGGCGGTGTCCACGAGCGCCAGGCACCGGGGTCGGCGGGCCGGCCGGCGAGCTCGTCGAGCACCCACTGCGGCACCCGGCCGGTGGGCGAGGTGGGCACCCCCGGCACGGGTGGCACCGGGCCGCCCCGCGGTGGCGCTCCGCCCGGGCGGTCCTCCGGTCCCCCGTGCACGCTCCGGCTCCTCTCGCCCGTTCCCGTCCCCCATCCTCTCGGCCGCGCGACCACCGGGGTACAGCCCGGAGGCCGCCCGGACACCTCCGAGGGAGGAGGTCCCTACAGCGCCGGCTCGCACGCGCCCCGGCCGAGCCGCGCCAGGCCGGCACGGTCCCCGGGGCCCAGGTCGAGCTGCCCGTCGTTGGCCCCGTGCATGAGCTCGCCGGGGTCGTCGACGTGGGCCAGGCCCAGCACGTGCGCGAGCTCGTGCACCAGGACCGCCCGCAGCGCGGCACGGCCCGCCGGTGTGGCCGCCGCGCCGGCCGCCCAGTCGGCGTCGACGACGACGCTGCCGGTCACGTAGACCGCCGGCCCGCCCGCGGAGACGGCCTCGCTGCCGCCGCGGGCGGCGACGCCGCCGCCGACGTCGGGGTTGCCGGCCGGCAGCTCGAAGGAGACCAGCACCGGCGCCCAGCGGTCCCCGTAGCGGGCGGGCTGGTACGCCGGGCGGTCGCGGCCGACCCGCTCGTCGGTGCGACCCTCGGACACGAACCGCAGGCCGGTGGCCGCGGCGACCTCCGCGACGGCGTCGGCGACGAGGACCTCCGCGTCCGGTGGGGCATCGCCGACGCGGACGACGTAGTGGACGGCGCGGCAGGGGTCGTAGGCGACCGGCGTGACGCCGTCGGCCTGGTGGTCGAGGAACGCCCAGCTGCCGCCCGGGGCCGGAGCCGGCGGCGGGACGCCCAGCGGCGACGGCGCGGCACCGACCCCCGGGGTGGGCCGCTGGCCCGGGACCGCGGCCGGCGCCGTCTCCGGCGAGGCGCCGGCGGGGTCCTGGACCGACCACGCGGTCAGCGCGAGGACCAGGCAACCGACGGCGACGGCGGTCGGGCCGGGGCGGCGCGCTGCCCGGAGGAGCCCCCGGCCGTGCCCCCGGCCGTGCACTCGCCCGTGCACACATCGCCCGTGCACCCGTCCCCCGTCCCTGCGGCCCGGCCGTCGGTCCTACCGGCGTCCGGCGCGGCGGGGGAGACCGCGCGGGGTGGTGTCACCCGGGCGGAGGAGGGATCAGGAGCGGGCGGCCCACCAGGCGCGCAGTTCGGCCTCGGCCTCGTCGGGGTCGAGCGGGCCGCGCTCGAGGCGGAGGTCCTTGAGGAAGCGCCACGCCTCGCCGACCTCGCGGCCCGGGCCGATGCCGAGGATCTCCATGATCGCGTTGCCGTCGAGGTCGGGGCGCACGCGGGCGAGGTCCTCGGCCGCCGACAGCTCGGCGATCCGCCGCTCCAGCGAGTCGTAGGTGGCCGACAGCGCCGCCGCCCGCCGCTTGTTGCGCGTCGTGCAGTCCGACCGCACCAGCTTGTGCAGCCGGGGCAGCAGGTCGCCGGCGTCGGTGACGTAGCGGCGCACCGCCGAGTCGGTCCACTCGCCGCGGCCGTAGCCGTGGAACCGCAGGTGCAGGAAGGTCAGGCGGGCGACCGCCTCGACGACCTCCTTGGGGTAGCGCAGCGCGGTCAGCCGCTTGCGCACCAGCTTGGCGCCGACCACCTCGTGGTGGTGGAAGGACACCCGGCCGCGCGGCTCGTGCCGGCGGGTGGCGGGCTTGCCGACGTCGTGCAGCAGCGCGGCCAGCCGCAGCACCAGGTCCGGCGACGGGGCGTCGGGATCGGCCCGCTCCAGCGCGATGGCCCGGTCCAGCACGGTCAGCGAGTGGGAGTAGACGTCCTTGTGCTGGTGGTGCTCGTCGATCTCCATCCGCAGCGCCGGCAGCTCCGGCAGGACGACGTCGGCGAGGCCGGTGGACACGAACAGCTCCAGCGCCTCGCGCGGGGCGTCCTGCAGCAGGGTCCGGGACAGCTCGGCCTGCACCCGCTCCGGCGTGATCCGGGCCAGCTCCCCGGACATCGCGGTGAGCGCCTCGACCACCTCGTCGACGGGCGTGACGCCGAGCTGGGCGACGAAGCGGACCGCGCGCAGCATCCGCAGCGGGTCGTCGGCGAAGGAGTCCGTGGCCGCGCCGGGGGTGCGCAGCCTCCGGGCCAGCAGGTCGCCGAGGCCGCCGAAGGGATCGGTCACCGTCCGGTCGGGGCCCAGCGAGACGGCCATGGCGTTGACCGTGAAGTCGCGGCGGGCGAGGTCGTCGCGCAGCGACGTCCCCCAGGCCACCTCCGGATTCCGCGACTCCCGGTCGTAGCGGTCGGCGCGGAACGTGGTGATCTCGACCCGGGTGCCGCGGATCTCGGCGCCCACGGTGCCGAAGGCGATGCCCTGGTTCCACGTGGAACCCGCCCAGCCGCGCAGCAGCCGCAGCACCTGCTCGGGCCGGGCGTCGGTGGTGACGTCGAGGTCGCCGGCGGGGGTCGCGGCGCCGCTCCCGGCGGCCAGCAGCGCGTCGCGCACCGAGCCGCCCACCAGGTGCGCCTCGAAGCCGGCCGCGGCGAACCGCTCGCCGAGCTCGACGAGCACGGGCGAGACGTCGACGAGGTCGCGCACGGTCTGCTGGACCGCCGGGGGCACACCGGACACGACGAGCCAGGGTAGTGCGGCGTCTCGCGCTACCCTCCTGGCATGGGAGGGACCGGTGGACGAGGGCGCCCCGGCCGCCGACTGCGCCGGGTCGACGAGACCTCCGCCGGGGGCCTGGTGGTCGCCGACGACGGCATCTCCGGCCCCCGCGCCGCGCTCATCGGCCGCACCGACCGCCGGGGTCGGCTGCTGTGGTCGCTGCCGAAGGGGCACATCGAGGAGGGCGAGACCCCGGAGGACACCGCGGTCCGCGAGGTCGCCGAGGAGACCGGGATCATCGGTGAGGTCCTCGCCCCGCTCGGGATCATCGACTTCTGGTTCGTCGCCGAGGGCCGGCGGGTCCACAAGACCGTGCACCACTTCCTGCTGCGCGCCATCGGCGGTGCCCTCTCCGACGCCGACGTCGAGGTGACCGAGGTCGCCTGGGTGCCCCTCGACGAGCTGAGCGACCGGCTGGCCTACGCCGACGAGCGTGCGCTGGTCGAGCGGGCGCCGGCGCTGCTCGCCGACAGTGCGTGACCGCTCGCGCGAGGTCCGTCCCAGGCACAGCACCCCCGCCGCCGGGGCCGGCCGGCGCGGGAGGGCCGGGACGCGCCGCGGTGACCGCGTCCGCCGCGTCCTGACCACCGCGCTGCTGGCCCTCCCGCTGCTCGCGGGGCCGGCGGCGGCGCCGGCCGCCGCCGCCCCCACGACGCCGCCCACGCCGACCGCGCCGTCGCGGCCCGCACCCCCCGTCGACCCCGAGCGCCCGGTGACCGTCGAGCTGACCCGCCTCGACCCGCGCACGGTCGCGCCCGGTGGCACGGTCACGCTGGCCGGCACGCTCACCAACGCCGGCGACGAGACGCTCACCGACCTCGGCATCCGCCTGCAGCGCGGCGAGGTGGTCACCACCCGGGCCGAACTCCTCGCCGCCGACGTCGACCCCGACCCGGTGTCGGCGGCCGTCACGCCCTTCGTGCCGCTGCCCGCCCCGCTGGAGCCCGGCGCCTCGCTGCCGTTCACCTACACGGCCTCCACCGCCGACCTGGCCATGGACCGCGACGGCGTCTACCCGGTGCTGCTCAACGTCAACGGGACCGGGGCCGACGGCGACCCGCGGCGGGTCGGGGAGGTGACCACCTCCGTGGTGCAGCAGACCGCTGCCCCCGCCGCCGCGACCGCGGTGGCCTGGCTGTGGCCGCTGGTCGAGCGCACCCACCGCGACGCCTCGGGCGGGTTCGTCGACGACGACCTCACCGGCCTGGTGTCCGAGGGCGGCCGGCTCGACCGGGCGCTGGAGGTGCTCGAGCGGCTGCCCACCGCGCTCGGGCCGGGCGCGCCCACGACCACCCCCGTCGCCCCGGTCAGCGTGGCCGTCGACCCGGCGCTGGTCGAGGAGCTCGCGCTCATGGCCGAGGGGCCCTACGACGTCGCGGGCGAGGAGGGCGCGGGCACCGGCACCGAGGCGGCCGCGGCCTGGCTCGAGCGGCTGCGCGCCGTGGCCGCCGAGCACCCCGTCGTCGCGCTGTCCTACGGCGACGTCGACGCCGACGCGCTGCAGTCGGCCGGCCTGCCCGCGGCGCTCACCCGCAGCCTGCCCGCGGCCGCTCCGGCGCCGGCCACGGGGGAGGGCGGGGACCCCACCGACGGCAGGCCCGAGAGCACCGTCTCCGCCGACTCCCCGGGACCGGCCGGTGCCGCCCTGGTCGAGGAGGTGCTCGGCGTCGCGCCGCGCACCGACCTCGCCTGGGCCGCCGGCGGCTCGCTGCGGCCCGAGACCCTCGGCACGCTCCGCGGCGGCGGCGTCGAGCAGGTCGTCGTCGCCTCCGGCGCCCTGACCACGGGTGAGGCCGCGCTCGGCCTCGCCGGCGGCGGCGCGGCGGCCCGCACCACCCTGCCCGGCGCCGAGGGCCCGGTCGAGGCGCTGGTGGCCGACAGCGGCCTGTCCGGCCTGGCCGGCGCCACCCGGAGCACCGCCGGCGGGCCCCGGGTGGCCGAGCAGCGCTACCTCGCCGAGCTGGTCCTGCTCTCCCAGCAGCCGGTCGCCGACCCGGCCGGCCAGTCGGTGCTCGTCGCCGCGCCGCGCGACGTCGACCCCGACCCCGAGACCGTCGCCGCGATGATCGCCGACACCGCGCTGCCGGGCCTGCGCCCCGCCTCGCTCACCGACCTCGCGGCCGGGCCGGTCACCGACGCCGGCACGCCGCTCGAGCCGGCGGACGCCGCCCTGCTCGACCCCCAGGGCCTGGCCGACGTCGTCGCCGCCGCGAGCCTGCGCGACGACCTCGCCGGAGCGGTGACCAGCGACCCCGCCACGGAGCTGGCCCCGTACGACGCCGCGCTGGCCCGCACCGCGTCGTCGGCCTGGCGCGACGAGCCGGCCGCCTTCCGGACGGCGGCGGCCGACCTGCGCGACACCGTCGAGGACCTGCGCCGGCAGGTCACCCTGCTCGCTCCGGCCGACGGCACCTACAGCCTGGCCTCCAGCGACGCCCCGCTGGTGCTCACCGTGCAGAACGACCTGCCCTTCCCCGTGCGGGTGCTGTTCGAC
This sequence comes from Geodermatophilus sp. SYSU D00696, assembly GCF_054050235.1. NCBI lineage: Bacteria > Bacillati > Actinomycetota > Actinomycetes > Geodermatophilales > Geodermatophilaceae > Geodermatophilus > Geodermatophilus sp. SYSU D00696. The sequence goes on from NZ_JBJGYY010000004.1 coordinate 148,264, forward strand.
GTCCGCACCCGCGACAACGTCGGCCTGACCATCGGCGACCCGGGCCCGCAGGAGGTGGCGCCCGGGCAGCGGACGACGGTGGAGATCCCCACCGAGGTCCGCCAGTCCGGGCGGTTCGCCGTCACCGCGGGTCTGACCACGCCCGGCGGCCGGCCGCTGGGCGAGGACGTCGCCATCCAGGTGCGCAGCACCGCCTACGGCACCATCTCGCTGTCGATCACCATCGGCGCCGCCGCGCTGCTCGGCCTGCTGTTCCTGCGCCGCGGCGTGCGGTACCTGCGCCGGCGCGGCCGCGAGCAGGACGCGGCCGAGCCGGCCGGCGCGTCGTTCCCGCCCAGCCGGAGCCCGGTGTGAGCGGCGGGCCCCGCAGCGAGGAGGACGCCCCCGCGCAGCGGCCGCTGCCGCCGGTCCCGCCCACCTCCGGTGCGCGGGACCACACCGAGCGTCCGGACCGCACCGAGCGCTCGAGCCGGCCGCCGCTCCCCCCGCCGCCCTACCCGGTCGCGCCGCCGCCGGACTCGCGGCTGCCCGCCCCGCCGGCCCGCCGTCCGGTACCCCCGGTCCCGCCGCCGGCCCGGCCGCGCCCGGACGCGGCGCCCGGGCGCTCCCCGGCCGGCCGGCCGCCCTCCCCACCGCCGCGGACCGGCGCCCGGCCGCCTGCCGCACCGCCCGCGGAGGTCCGGCGCACCCCCCGGCCGCTGCCGCCGGTGCCGCCGCCGGTGCGCCACCGCTTCCTGCCGGCCGAGGAGACCCAGGTCCTCCCGATGCTGGTGCTGCCGCCGGTGCCGCGGCCGCCGGAGGGGGAGACCGAGGAGGAGGCCCGCCGGCGGGAGGGCACCCCCGGCGCCAGCCGGGGCATCCTGCGCGCGGCGGGCACGATGGCGGTGGCCACGCTGGTGTCCCGCGTCACCGGACTGCTGCGCACCGTCGTGCTGGCCGCGGCGCTGGGCGTCGGCCTGGTCAACGACGCCTACAACACCGCCAACACGCTGCCCAACATCGTCTACGAGCTGCTGCTCGGCGGGGTCCTCACCTCGGTCATCGTGCCGCTGCTGGTGCACGCCCAGGAACGCGACCGGGACGGCGGGGTGTCCTACGCCCAGCGGCTGTCCACCGTGGCCATCGCCGGGCTGGTGGTGGTCACCGCCGTCGCCGTCGCGGTCGCCCCGCTGCTCACCGCGCTCTACGGCATCCAGGGCGACGAGGAACAGGTGCGGCTGGCCAACTGGCTGGCGCGGATCCTGCTGCTCGAGATCGTGTTCTACGGCATCGGCGCACTCGCCCAGGCGATCCTCAACTCCCGCGGCGTGTTCGGGCCGCCCGCCTGGGCGCCGGTGCTCAACAACCTCGTCGTCATCGCCACCGGCGTGCTCTTCCTGATGGCCGCCGGGCCCGGTGACCTCACCCCGGCGACCATCACGCCCGGCCAGGTCTGGCTGCTCGGCGGCGGCACGCTGCTCGGGATCGCCGTGCAGGCGCTGGTGCTCGTACCCCTGCTGCGCCGCGCCGGCGTGCCGCTGCGGCCCCGGTGGAACCTGCGGGGCATCGGCCTGCGCGAGGTGGGCGGCCTGGGGCTGTGGGTGGTCGGCTACGTCGCCGTCAGCCAGGTCGGCGTGGTGGTGGCCACCCGCATCGCCAACGCCGCCACCCGCGAGGGCGGCCTGGGGTCCAGTGCGCTGGCCATCGCCAGCCTGCTGTTCCAGATGCCCTACGGGATCATCGGCGTCGCGCTGCTGACCGCCCTGGTGCCGCGGATGAGCCGCGCCGCCGCCCGCTCCGACGTGCCCGGCGTCGTGCAGGACCTCGCCCTGGGCACCCGGCTGTCGGCGCTGGGGCTGCTGCCTGTGGCCGCGGCGCTGACCGTGCTGGGCCCGGAGCTGGCCACCGTCGCCTTCGCCCGCGGCAACACCTCGGTGGAGGAGGCCCAGGGCATCGGCGCGGCGCTCGCGGTCGGCGCGTTCGGCCTGCTGCCCATGGCGGTGACGCTGCTGCAGCTGCGGGTCTTCTACGCCATGAAGGACGCCCGCACGCCCACGCTCATCCAGGTCGGCATGGTGCTGGTCCGGGTGCCGCTGCTGCTGCTCGTCCCGGCGGTCGTCGGGCCCGAGCACGTCGTCGCCGGGCTGATGCTGGCCACCAGCGTCACCTACCTCGCCGGGTGGGTGTTCGGGCACGTGGCGCTGCAGCGCAGGCTCGGCGGGCTGCGCACCCGCGAGACCCTCGGCCCGGTGCTGTGGATGGTCCTGGCCTCGGTCGTCGCCGGCGTGCTGGGCTGGCTGGTGACCGGGGTGACCGAGGACGCCTTCGGCACGTCCGTGGCAGGCTCGCTCGGCACCCTCGTGATCGGTACCGTGGTCGTCGGTGTCACGGCCCTGGCCGGGTTCGTGCTCGCCCGCGTCCCGGAGCTCCGGGAGCCCCTCGCCGCCGTCCGCGCGCGGCTGGGCCGCGGATGAGCGCCGACCGGCCGGCGGGCGACGGCACCGGCCCCGGGGCAGCACGCCACCGGCCGGACAGCGACAGGGGGTCGGCAGCGTCCGTGACGTCCACGATCACCGGGCTCCCCGACCGCTACCGGCCGCTGGACCAGATCGGCCCCGAGGAGCGGACCGGCACCGGCGTCATCCACTGCTGGCGGGCCCGCGACCGCGTCCTCAACCGCGACGTCGCCATCCGCGTGCACGTGCCCGGCGGGCCGGCGGCGCGGGCCTGGATCGCCCGCGCGCTGACCGCCGGCGGGCTGGCCACGCCCGCCCTGGCGATGGTCTACGACGCCTCGGAGGGCACCGGCGGTGCGGGCGGGGTCGCCTACGTCGTCAACGAGTGGATCGAGGGCCAGACCCTCGCCGACCGGCTCGCGGACGGCCCGATGGACGAGCGGCAGGCCCGCACGGTGCTGCGCCGGCTCGCCGAGGGCGTCGCCGAGGCACACCGGGTCGGCCTGGCCGTCGGCGGGCTGAGCCCCGAGACCGTCGTGCTGCGGCCCAACGGGCTGGTCGGGCTGCGCGCCGTCCCGGCCGCCACCGGCAGCGTCCAGGAGGACATCGCCGCGCTGGGCGCCCTGCTCGAGTACTGCCTGACCGGCCGCCGCGCCGGCCTCGCCGGTCCCGACGGCGTCGCCGCGCCACCCCCGGTCATCACCCAGCCCGACCTGGCCGCCCTCGTACGGCGGGCGCGGTCCACCGAGCCGGGTGCGGGGCTGGCCAGCGCCGCCGCGATGGCCGCCCTGCTGGCCGAGCGGCCGCGCAGCGGGGGCCACGCCTCCGTGCCGGTCCGCGACCGGGACGAGAGCGACAGCGGCTGGCTGCGCCGGCTGCGCGAGTACCGGGACGCCGAGCAGGCGGACAGCGCGGGGGACGCGACGGTGGCGACCCCGGTCGTCGCACCGGAGCCCGAGGACCGGCCGCAGCGGATGGGCCCCGGCGTCCTCCCACCGGTCCCGCCCCTGCGCTCTCCCGACGACGCGGCCGACGACGACCCGGTCCTGCTCGACGCGGCCGACGACGACGAGGGCGGCGGCCGGTCGCGGTCCTCCCGCCGGCTGCTGGTCGCCGGGCTGCTGCTGGCCGCGCTCGCCGTCGTCGTGCTGCTGGCCTGGTGGGTGGGCACGAACCTGCTGTCGGTGGCCGACGACGTGGACCGCCGGCCGGTCACGCCGTCGCCGTCGTCGAGCAGCGCCGCGACCTCGGCGAGCGCCGCGCCCCCCGCGACCCCCGGCGCACCCCTGGCCGTCGCCTCCGGCGCGGTCTTCGACCCCTTCGGTGACGGGGCGTCCGAGAACGACGACGACGTGCCGCTGGCCGTCGACGGGGACCCGGCCACCGCGTGGTCGACGCTGAGCTACCGGGGCTCGCCCGCCTTCGGCAACCTCAAGCCCGGCGTCGGGCTCGTCCTCGACCTCGGCGCGGCCCAGCCGGTCGGCGGGGTGACCCTGACGACGACCACCCCGGGCATCGCCGTGGAGGTCCGCACCGGCGAGGCCCCCGACGGCGACCTGGAGTCCTTCCCCGTCGCCGCCGCCGGCACCGTCGACGGCACCGCCGAGCTCTCCTTCGACGAGCCGGTGACCACGCGGTACGTGCTGGTGTGGGTGACCGGTCTGGTGCCCGCCGAGGACGGCTTCGCCGGGGCCCTCGCCGAGGTCGCCGTCACCCCCGCCGAGTGAGCCACACCCCCCTCCACCGGCCCTGATGGGGGAATGCGGCACTAGGATGGGGCGTTGTGCCGCGCGTGACCCACCCCCAGCCGACCCCTGGCCCCGCCACGACCACCGAGATCACCGCGCCGGTGATCCCGCCGGCGGAGCACGACGGCGTCCGTGACCTGATCATCATCGGGTCGGGCCCCGCCGGGTACACGGCGGCGGTCTACGCCGCGCGGGCCAACCTGCACCCACTGGTCTTCGAGGGCTCCCAGTTCGGTGGCGCCCTGATGACCACGACCGAGGTCGAGAACTTCCCCGGGTTCCCGGAGGGCATCCAGGGCCCGCAGCTGATGGACGACATGCGCACCCAGGCCGAGCGCTTCGGCGCCGAGCTGGTCGCCCGCGACGTCACCGAGGTCGACCTCACCGCCACGCCGAAGGTGGTCAAGGTCGGCGACGAGGTGCACCGGGCGCACGCGGTCATCGTGGCCACCGGCTCGAAGTACCGGTACCTGGGCCTGGAGAACGAGCAGCGCCTGCTCGGCCGCGGCGTGTCCGCCTGTGCCACCTGTGACGGCTTCTTCTTCCGCGACCAGGACATCGTCGTGGTCGGTGGTGGCGACTCCGCGATGGAGGAGGCCACCTTCCTCACCCGCTTCGCCCGGAGCGTGACGGTCGTCCACCGCCGCGAGGAGCTGCGCGCCTCGAAGATCATGCAGAAGCGCGCCCACGACAACGAGAAGATCCGCTGGCAGCTCGGCAAGCAGGTCACCGACGTCCTCGGCGACCAGACCGTCTCCGGCGTCCAGCTCACCGACGTCGTCAGCGGCGCCACCGAGGAGATGCCGACCTCCGGCGTGTTCGTGGCCATCGGCCACGATCCGCGCAGCGAGCTCTTCGTCGGCCAGCTCAAGGTCGACGACGAGGGCTACATCCAGGTCGAGCACCCCACCACCCGGACCAACATCGACGGCGTCTTCGCCTGCGGTGACGTGGTCGACCACGTGTACCGCCAGGCGATCACCTCGGCCGGCACCGGTGCCGCCGCGGCCATCGACGCCGAGCGCTGGCTGGCCGAGACCTTCGACGAGCGCTGATCCGGGCATACCCCACGGCACTCCGGGGTTCTCACCCCCGGAGGCCCACCCCAGACCTCGACAGACCGAGAGGGAGAACGACCATGGCAGGCAACACCGTGACGGTCACCGACGCGACCTTCGCCAACGAGGTGCTGGGCAGCGACAAGCCCGTCCTCGTCGACTTCTGGGCGGAGTGGTGCGGGCCGTGCAAGATGGTCGCCCCCGTGCTGGAGGAGATCGCCAAGGAGCACGGCGAGAAGCTCACCATCGCCAAGCTCAACATCGACGAGAACCCGCAGATCGCCCGGGACTACCAGGTCATGTCGATCCCGACGATGACCGTCTTCCAGGGCGGCAAGCCGGTGAAGAGCATCATCGGCGCCAAGCCCAAGGGCGCGATCCTCTCCGACCTCGCCGACTACATCCGGTAGGACCCCTCTGCCAGGGCCCGTTCCTCCACCCGGGGGAGCGGGCCCTCGCCGTCTCCGGGGACGCGTAGGGGAGACCCCGCTGGGCCGGTCGGGGTCGCGCACGGGACAATCGTCGGCACGATGGGTAACGACAGCAGCATGGAACCGCTGCGTCCGGGAGACCACGGACCGGCGGTGGCCGACGTCCAGTCCGCGCTGCGCAGCCTCGGCCTGCTGCAGCCCGCCGCCGGGGCGGCGACCGAGGTGTACGACCAGGCCACCGAGCTCGCCGTCCGCCACTTCCAGCAGGTGCGCGGGCTGTCGGTCGACGGCCGGGTCGGCGAGGAGACCTACCGGGCGCTGTCGGAAGCGCGCTGGTCGCTCGGCGACCGGCTGCTGCACCACGACCCCGAGCGGCCCGTGCGCGGCGACGACGTCACCGGCCTGCAGGAGCGCCTGCTCGAGCTCGGCTACGACGCCGGCCGCGCCGACGGCATCTTCGGCCGGGAGACCGAGACCGGGCTGCGGGCCTTCCAGCGCGACTACGGGCTGACCCCCGACGGCACGTGCGGGCCGGCGACCCTGCGGGCGCTGCGCCAGCTCGGCCGCAAGGTCACCGGCGGCCGCCCGCAGCTGCTCCGGCAGAGCGCGAGCCTCGTCGACAGCGGGCCGCACCTGATCGGCCGGCGGATCGTCGTCGACCCCGGGCACGGCGGCGAGGACACCGGGTTCACCGCCGGCGAGACCACCGAGGCCGACCTGGTGCTCGACGTGGCCCGCCGGATCGAGGGCCGGCTGGCCGCCGCCGGCGCCACGGTCTACCTCACCCGCGGCCGGGACCAGGACCCCACGCCCGAGCAGCGGACCGCCTTCGCCAACGACGCCCGCGCCGACCTGTTCATCTCGCTGCACATGGACGCGCACGGCTCACCGCACGCCCGCGGGGTGGCCAGCTACTACTACGGCACCGGCTCGGGGACGTCGTCGACGGTGGGGGAGCGGTTCGCCGACCTCGCCCGCCGCGAGGTCGTGGCCCGCACCGGCATGCTCGACCTGGGCGGGCACCCCAAGACCTGGGACCTGCTGCGGTGGACCCGCATGCCCGCCGTCCGGCTCGACTGCGGGTACCTGTCCCACCCGGTCGACCGGCTGCTGCTGCTCGACGCCCGGCTGCGCGGCACGGTCGCCTCCGCCGTCCTGGCCGCCGTCCAGCGGCTCTTCCTGCCCGCCGAGGCCGACCCGCCCACCGGCACCTTCGTCCTGCCCCAGCGGGCGTAGCGCACCGCGCACTCCTGGGGCGCGTGGGACGACGGGACCGGACGGGTCCGTCTCACCCGCCGTGTCGGAGGAGGCGCACCCCGCCCGTCCCTACACTCGGTCCGTGGCCTCCCTCCCGCCGTCGCACGGCCAGCCGCACCGCACGCCGCCGCAGCAGCACGGGCACGTGGTGCCCCGCCACCCGCGGCTGGACCCGCTGGCCGACCGGTACGCAGCCCGCACGCACGGCATGAAGAGCTCGGAGATCCGCGCCCTCTTCTCGGTCGTCAGCCGGCCCGAGGTGGTCTCGCTGGCCGGCGGCATGCCCGCGGTCACCGCGCTCCCGCTCGACGCCGTGGGCTCGATGATCGGCGAACTCGTCAGCGGGATGGGCGCACAGACCCTGCAGTACGGGTCCGGCCAGGGCGACCCCCGGCTGCGCGAGCGCATCTGCGACGTCATGGCGCTGGAGGGCATCACCGACGCCTCGCCCAGCGAGGTCGTGGTGACCGTCGGCTCCCAGCAGGCCCTGGACCTGGTCACCCGCGTGTTCGTCGACCCCGGCGACGTCATCCTCGCCGAGGGCCCGTCCTACGTCGGCGCGCTCGGCGTCTTCCAGGCCGCCGAGGCCCGGGTGCGGCACGTGACCATGGACGACGACGGGCTGGTCCCCGAGGCGCTGGAGCAGGCGCTGCTCGAGTGCCGCGCCAACGGCGACCGGGTCAAGTTCCTCTACACGGTGCCCAACTTCCACAACCCGGCCGGCGTGACGCTCTCCGAGCCGCGCCGCCAGGCCGTCATGGACATCGCCGACCGCTACGACCTGCTGGTCATCGAGGACAACCCCTACGGCCTGCTCGGCTTCGACCACGAGCCGATGCGCGCACTGCGGGCCCGCAACGCCCAGCGGGTGGTCTACCTCGGCTCGTTCTCCAAGACCTTCTCCCCCGGGCTGCGGGTCGGCTGGGTGCTCGCGCCGCTCGCCGTCCGCGAGAAGCTGGTGCTCGCCACCGAGGCCCAGGTGCTCTGCCCGCCCTCGCTCACCCAGTACGCGGTCGCCCGGTACCTGGACACCCAGCCCTGGCGCGAGCAGATCAAGCTGTTCACCGAGCTCTACCGCGAGCGCCGCGACGCCACGCTGGAGTCGCTCGACGCGCTCATGCCCCCGGGCACCACCTGGACCCGCCCCGACGGCGGCTTCTACGTGTGGCTCCGGCTGCCGGACGGCCTGGACTCCAAGCTCATGCAGCCGCGGGCGGTGGGCGCGCACGTCGCCTACGTCCCCGGCATCGGCTTCTACGCCGACGGGTCGGGCCGCGAGCACATGCGGCTGTCCTACTGCTACCCCGAGCCCGACCAGATCCGCGAGGGCGTGCGCCGGCTGGCCCGGGTCATCGAGGCCGAGCTGGACCTGCACTCCACCTTCGACACCGTCGACACCGGCACGTTCCGCGCCGTCGGCCGGTCCGGTGCCGGCCCGGCGACGATCGTCGGCCCCGCCAGCAGCGACCGGATCGAGGACCCCCACCCGTGAGCGAGCCAGCCGCACCGCCCGCCCCCACCCCAGCCGCCGAGGAGACCCCCCTGCGCGCCGTCGTCCTGGCCGGTGGCCTGACCTTCGAGCGCGAGGTCAGCCTGTCCTCGGGCACCCAGGTGGTCGAGGAGCTGTTCCGCGTCGGGGTCGAGGCCGAGCTCCGCGACGCCGACGCCGACCTGCTGCCCGGCCTGGCCGCCGCGCCCGCCGACGCGGTGTTCATCGCCCTGCACGGCGCCACCGGAGAGGACGGCGCCCTGCGCGCGGTCCTGGACCTCGCCGGCGTCCCCTACGTCGGCTCCCCGGCCGCGGCCTGCCGCCTGGCCTGGGACAAGCCGGCCGCCAAGTCGGTCGTGCGCACCGCGGGCCTGGCGACCCCGGACTGGGTCGCGCTGCCGCACAGCACCTTCCGCGAGCTGGGCGCCGGCGCCGTGCTCGACCTCATCGTGGCCCGCCTCGGGCTGCCGCTGATGGTCAAGCCCGCCTCCGGTGGCTCCGCCCTCGGCGCGCAGAAGGTCACCCGGGTCGAGGACCTGCCCGCCGCGATGGTCAGCTGCTTCGCCTACGGCGACACGGTGCTGGTGGAGCGCTTCGTCGACGGCGTCGAGGTGGCGCTCTCGGTGGTCGACCTGGGGGAGGGCCCCGAGGCGCTGCCCGCGGTGGAGATCGCGCCCGAGTCCGGCGTCTTCGACTACACCGCCCGGTACACCCCCGGCCTCACCGAGTACCACGCTCCCGCGCGGCTGGCCGACGACGTCGCCGCCCGCGCGGCCGACCTCGCCGTGCGGGTGCACCGGGCGCTGGGGCTGGCCGACCTCTCGCGCACCGACGCGATCGTGGCTCCCGACGGCGAGGTGCACTTCCTCGAGGTGAACGTCTCCCCGGGGCTGACCGAGACGTCGATGTTCCCCATGGCGGTCGAGGCTGCCGGCCGCGACCTCGGCGAGGTCCTCTCCGAGCTGCTCACCCGGCGGGCCCGCACCTCCCGCTGAACGCAGCGAAGCGGCCCGCTTTCCGTCCGTGACGGAAGGCGGGCCGCTTCGCGGTTCCCGGGGTCAGGACTCCTCGCGGCGCCCCGCGACGTCGGGGGCCATCTGGCCGATGATGCGCTGCAGGTCGTCGACCGAGCCGAACTCGACGACGATGCGTCCCTTGGCCCGGCCGATCTGGATCTTGACCTTGGTCTCGAACACGTCGGAGAGCCGGCCGGCGAGGTCCTCCACCCCCGGGGCGCTGATCCGGCGGGCGCGCCGGCGCGAGGCCGGCTGCTCGGCCGCGGCGAGCGCGACCGCCTCCTCCGTCGCGCGCACCGAGAGCCCCTCGGCCACGATCCGCGCGGCGAGCGCGTCCTGGGCCTCGGCGTCGTCGAGCCCGAGCAGCGCCCGGGCGTGACCGGCGGAGATGACGCCGGCGGCGACCCGGGTCTGCACCCGCACCGGCAGCTTGAGCAGCCGGATCGTGTTGGTGACCTGAGAGCGGCTGCGGCCGATGCGCTGCGCGAGCTCCTCGTGGGTGGCGCCGAACTCCTCGAGCAGCTGCTGGTAGGCCGCAGCCTCCTCCAGCGGGTTGAGCTGGACCCGGTGGATGTTCTCCAGCAGCGCGTCGCGCAGCAGGGCGTCGTCCTCGGTGTCGCGGACGATGGCCGGCACGGTCTCGAGGCCCGCGGCGCGGGCGGCCCGCAGCCGCCGCTCGCCCATGATGAGCTCGTAGCCACCCTCGGCCCGCTCGCGGACGACGATCGGCTGGAGCAGGCCGAACTCGCGCACCGAGTGGGTGAGCTCCTCGAGCGCCTCGTCGTCGAACACCTGGCGCGGCTGCCGCGGGTTGGGCACCACCTCGGTGACGGCCACCTCGCGCAGCTGTGCGCCGGGGACGCCGACGGCAGCCACACCGGACGACACGGCCTGCGCCGCGACGCTGGCGGCCGCCTGCGCGGCCGGCGGCAGCAGGGTGACCGGGGCGTGGGTCCCACCCACCTCACCGGTCTCGGCCGTCTCGGACGCGGCGGCCGGGCGGTCGGCCTCGGGCAGCGGCGGCTGCTCCACCGGCGGGGCGCTGGTGGGGATGAGCGCCGCCAGGCCCCGGCCCAGGCCGCCACGCTTGCTCATCGGGTCTCCTCGTCGACGGAGGTGGGAACGGGCACGACGGCGGCGTCGGACTCCGGGAAGGCACGCTGCAGCGGGCCGGACGGCGGGCCGGACTGGGGCCGGACCGCCGGCATCGGCGCGGTCGCCGGGGGCGGCGGGGGAGGTGGCGGCCCCATCGGCCGCGGATCGGACTCCGGCACCAGATGGACGCCGCGCTCGGCGAGCTCGCGGGCGGCCTCGACGTAGCTGGTCGAGCCGCGCGAGCCCGGGTCGTAGGTGAGCACCGACTGGCCGTACCCCGGCGCCTCGGACACCCGCACGTTGCGCGGGATGACCGTCGTCAGCACCAGGTCCCCGAAGTGGCTGCGGACCTCCTCGGCGACCTGGTCGGCGAGCTTGGTCCGGGCGTCGTACATCGTCAGCAGGATGGTGCGGACGGCGATGCCCGGGTTGAGGTGGGCCCGCACCAGCTCGATGTTGTTGAGCAGCTGACCCAGGCCCTCCAGCGCGTAGTACTCGCACTGGATGGGGATGAGCACCTCGTCGCCGGCCACGAGCGCGTTGAGGGTGAGCAGACCCAGCGACGGCGGGCAGTCGATGAGGACGTAGTGTGGCCGCTCCTCCTCGGGCAGCGCGCGGATGTAGCCCTCGATCGCCCGCCGCAGCCGGTACTCGCGGGCGACGACGGAGACCAGCTCGATCTCGGCGCCCGCCAGGTCGATCGTGGCCGGCACGCACCGCAGCAGGGAGCTCGCCGTCGTCGGGTGGACGACGTCGGCCAGGGAGCTGTCCCCGACGAGCGCGTCGTAGATCGACGGCGTGCCCACCGTGTGCTCGACGCCGAGCGCCGTGCTCGTGTTGCCCTGCGGGTCGAGGTCGATCACCAGCGCCCGCAGCCCGTACAGGGCGAGCGCGACGCCGAGGTTGACCGTCGAGGTGGTCTTCCCGACGCCGCCCTTCTGGTTGGCCACGGTGATGACGCGGATCCGACCCGGCGCGGGGAAGGGCTCCTGGTCGGCGGCGTGCAGGACCCTGGTGGCCCGCAGCGCCTCCATGGCGATGGGGCTGTCGAACTCCACGGCGCTGGCCGCCGAGTCGGCCGCGAGGCTGCTGCGCAGCCGCTGGCCCGGGTCGGTCATCGCAGGTCCTCCCTGCCGCCCCGTTTCACGTGGAACGGGTCGGGTGTCGGTGCTGGTTCCACGTGGAACGGGTTGCCGTGGAACGCGGTGCGCCGGCTCCGCGGCCTCACCGCGGGCCACGCGTCATGACCACCACGGTAGTGGCAGCCTCGCCCAGCCCCGTGCCGACAGCCCGGGCGTGCACGTCCCGCATCCCCGCCGCGTGCAGCCGCGGGAGCATCCCCGGCAGCTCCGCGACCGCGCGGGCCCCGACGAGGGCCACCAGCCGGGCGCCGGGCCGCAGCAGGCCGCGGCACCAGCCGACCAGGCGGGGGAGGGCGGCCACCGCCCGGGCGGTGACGACGTCGACGGGTCCCACCGCGGTGACCACCGAGCGCTCCTCGGCGCGGCCGCGGACCACCCGCCAGTCCGTCCCCAGCTCGGCGACGACCTCCTCCAGGAACTCCACGCGGCGGGCCATCGGCTCGACCAGCGTCAGCCGCAGATCGGGCCGGGCCAGCGCCAGCGGGACGCCGGGCAGCCCGGCGCCGCTGCCGACGTCCACCACCCGGGCGTCGGGCGGCACGGCCTCGGCGACCGCGGCGCTGTTGAGGACGTGCCGCTCCCACAGCCGCGGCACCTCGCGCGGGCCGATCAGCCCGCGGGTGACGCCGTCGGAGGCCAGCCGCGCGACGTAGCGCTCGGCCTCGGGCAGCGCCGTCCCGAAGACGGCGGCCGCGACCTCCGGGGCGGGTGGGGCGGACGGGACGGGGGTGTCGCTCACCGCTCCGGCAGGACCACGACGCGCCGCTGCGGCTCCTCGCCCTCCGACTCGCTGCGGACGCCGGCGACCCCGGCGACGACGTCGTGGACGACCTTGCGCTCGAACGGGTTCATCGGCGCCAGGCGCTCGGGCTGCCCGCTCGCGGCGACCCGCTCGGCGGCGTCGGCGGCCATGGCCGTGAGGGCGGCCCGGCGGCGCGCGCGGTAGCCGCCGATGTCGAGCATGAGCCGGCTGCGCACGCCGGTGGACTGGGCCACGGCGAGCCGGGTGAGCTCCTGCAGCGCCTCGAGCACCGCGCCGTCGCTGCCCACGAGGTCGTCGAGCTCGCCGCCGACGATGGCCACCGACGCCCGGTCGCCCTCCACGTCGAGGTCGATGTCGCCGTCGACGTCGAGGATGTCGAGCAGCCGCTCGAGGTAGTCACCGGCCACGTCGCCCTCGCGGACGAGCAGCTCGGTGCCGCCGGCGCGGGCGGGGGCGGGAGCCACCTCGTCGGCGGGCTCGAGCGAGGCGTCGGCGCCGGTCTCGTCGGTGTCGGGCAGGTCGGTGGGTCCGTCCGGGGTGCCGGTCGCGGGGCTGAGGACGGCGCCGGCGGTGACCTCGGCGGTGGCGGCGGTGGCGGCGGTGTCGGTGGATCGGTGCGGAACGCTCACGGAGGGACCTCCAGTCGGTGCGGGCAGCCGGGGCGGACCCGGGGGTCGGGGGCCCGGCCGGCGTCGTCGCGGGACGGCGGCCGGGCGGGGGCGTCCGGGGACGCAGGTCCTCCGGACGCGGGGCTCAGCGGCGCTTGCGCTTCCCGCCGGTGCCGGCGGGGCGGCCGTGCGGGGCCCGGGCGGCCGGGCGGGTGCCCTTGCCACCGCCGGCGCGGCCGCCCTTGGGCGCGCCCGCGGAGCCCGCGGCGGTCGCACCGCCACCGGAGGGAGGCGGCGGGGAGCCGGTGGGGGTCTGCCCGCTCACGCCGTCACCGCTCGCCGCGCCGTCGGGCGCGGCCGTGTCGGGTGCGGGGGTGTCGGGTGCGGAGCCGTCGGCACCCTTGGTCAGGGCGACGCCGGGACCGGCCGGACGGCCGCCCTTGGTGGTGCGGACCGGCTTGGCGCCGGGCTTGGGGGCCAGCGTCTTCGGGTCGACGGCGGGCTTCTCGGCCGCGGCCTTGGCCTTGGCGGCCGGGGAGCCGGGCGGGGGCATCTTGCGCAGGATGAAGAACTGCTGGCCCAGCGTCCACAGGTTGTTGGTCATCCAGTACAGCAGGACGCCGATCGGGAAGAAGAAGCCCGTGACGAAGAGGCTGATCGGCATGCCGTAGAGCAGCAGCTTCTGCACCATCGCGGCCTGGCCCTCGACCGGGCCGGAGCGCTTCATGATCTGCTTCTGCGTCACGTAGGTGGTGACGCACATGATGACCATGAGGATCAGCGCGACGGTGCGGATGCCGGCCTGGCTCACCCCGGGCAGCGCCAGGATGTCCTCGGCCTTCTGGCCGGACATGAAGAACGACGCCGAGATCGGCGCGCCGAACAGCTTGGCCGTGGCTGCCTGCTGGGTGAGCTCGTAGCTCCAGCTGTAGAGCCCCTCGGCACCCGGCCGCAGCCGGCGCAGCACGTGGAAGAGCGCGAGGAAGACCGGGATCTGCGGCAGGATGGGCAGGCAGCCGGCCAGCGGGTTGACCCCGCGCTCCTTCTGCAGCTGCATCATCGCCTGGCTGAAGCCCTGGCGGTCGGCGCCGTACTGCTTGCGGAGCTTCTGGATCTCCGGCTGGATCTCCTGCATCGCCCGCTGGCTCTTGATCTGCTTGACGAACAGCGGGAACAGGATCAGGCGCACGGTGACGACGAGGAAGGCGATCGACAGCGCCCAGGTGATGCCCGAGGCGGGGTCGAGGAACGTCGAGAACACCGAGTGCCACGTCTTCATGACGAAGGCGATCGCGGTGTACAGCCAGTCAAGCAACGCCAGCCTCCTGCTGCGGGGACCGGCGGTCAGCCGGCGGGGTCTCGGGGGCGGGTCGACGGGCACCGTCGGCGGCGGCTCCCGAGGAGGGTGCCGCTGTCATCGACGTGCGGCCGTCGCCGCCGGTTCCAGGGGTCGTCCGCCCGGCACGCGGCGCCGGGACCGGGTCGAACCCACCAGGGTGCCAGGGTGCGCACTTCAGCAGCCGCCGCAGCGCGAGCCAGGACCCGCGGGCGGCGCCGTGCACGGCGACCGCCTCGGCGGCGTAGGCGCTGCAGGTGGGCGCGAAGCGGCACCGCGGGGGCAGGGCCGGGCTGATCGCCCGGGAGTAGAAGCCGATGGCCGCCAGCAGGGCCCGGGCGAGGGGGCCGCGGCGCGCGGACGCCGGCGACGCGGCGCTCACGAGGACCGGCTCCGCTCGGCGAGCAGGCGGTCGAGGCCCGCGGCGAGGTCGCGGCGCAGCGTCGCCGAGGAGGCCGTGCCGGCCTCGGGCCGGGCCCGGACCACCAGGTCCGCGGTGACGGGCAGCCGCGGCAGCTCCTCGCGGACGGCAACGCGCAGCCGCCGGGTCACCCGGTGGCGGACCACGGAGTTGCCGACGGCCCGGCCGACGACGAAGCCCGCGCGGGCGCCCGGTGCGCCGTCCCCGGACACGTCGAGACCCCCGGTCGGGGGGACCGGGGGTCGGACGGGGAGGTAGTGGAGCACCATGGTCGGCCGACCGGCACGCCGACCCGACCGGACGACCGCGGTGAACTCCGGACGCCGGCGCAGGCGGGCCTGCGCGGGCAGCACCTCAGGCGGAGAGCTTCTCGCGACCCTTGCGGCGGCGGCCGGCGAGGATCGCGCGGCCCGCGCGGGTGCGCATCCGCAGCCGGAAGCCGTGGGTCTTGGCCCGGCGGCGGTTGTTCGGCTGGAAGGTGCGCTTGCTCACGGGGTACTCCTACGGCAGGACGTCGACGGTGCGGGCCGGCCGGGGGGCAGGCACGCGGGCGGGGCACGGACGATCGGCGCGAGCCGCGTGCCGGACCCCGGAGGCGGGTCTCCGCGCACCTGCCCGCTCCGACGGCGGGCACGGGTGCACGGACTCCGCCCATCATAACCAGGGGCGGGGCGGTCGCCGCGGCCCGGCGCCGGACCGTTCTCTCCCGCCGGGTGGGCGGGGGGTCCCGCCGGAGCCGACCCGCCAGGCTGCACCCCCCGGGCGGACGGATGGTGTCGGCACGCCGACCGCCAGGGGACGACACGCCGAACGACACGCGCACCGGGCGTCCCAGACGTCCCCGGACGTCGTTGCCGGGCTGTGGACGGGGCTGTTAGCGTCGCCGTCGCTCCGGTCCGGGTGACAACCCGGCACGGGGGCCGACCACCCGGTCGACCTGACCGCCGTCCGCCTCGAGCCGTATCACGACCTCCCTCCCGACCAGCGACGACGCCGGGTCCGTCCCGCAGCAGCGGGTCGACAAGGCGCCCTGTCGCCAGTCGTGCACAGCCTGTGGACACTCGTGTGGAACCCGTGTGTCCGGATGTCCACAGCCGGACCCCGGACACCGGGACGTCGGTCACGGGCACGAGACAGCTTGGGGAGGACACGGTCATGGCCGATGCCACGGTGGACCTGGCGGAGGTCTGGGACTCGGTCCGCGAACGGCTGGCGACCAGCCTGACCCGGCAGCAGAACGCGATGCTCAACCTCACCCGGCCGGTGGGCCTGGTGGGCGGGACCGCGGTGCTCGCCGCCCCCAACGAGTTCACCCAGACCGTGCTCGAGTCGCGCATGCGCCGGGTGCTGGCCGAGGCGCTGTCCGAGCAGCTCGGCCGCGACATCGGCGTCGCCATCCAGCTCGAGGACAGCCCGGCCGGTGCCGCGGCGCCCGAGCCGGAGGCCCCCGTCCGCCGGCCCTGGACGCCGCCGGCCGACGAGCCCACCGACGAGGACCGCGAGCGGGCCGACGACGGCCGCAGCGCCTTCGGGGTCCGCAGCGACGCCCGCCCGCTGGAGCGGTCCGCCTTCGAGGCGGCCGACGGCGGGCGCGGCCCCGCGGACGAGAGCCGCTACGGCGGCGATCCCCGTCCCGGTGCCGGCTACGGCGGTGACCCCTACGGCGGCCGCTACGAGCCGGTCCGCACCGACGGCCGGCCTCCGGCCGAGGCGCCGTACGAGACCTACCCGCCGGCCGGCGGGCCGGGCGCCGGGGAGCCGGCCGGCGAGGCCGCGGAGGAGTGGGGCGGCACCGACTGGAGCCCGGCGGTCCGCTCGCGCGGCACCGGCCGCCGCCGCGGCGTGCGCCCCGGCGAGGGCGCCGAGGTGCTGCCGTTCGACCTCGGCGACGACGGCGCCGAACAGGCACCCGACCCGGTCGCCGACCGCGCCGACGCGTCCCCGCGGCGCCCGGGGAGCCGCACCGGCGGCGCGGTGCCGCTGTTCGGGGACCGCCGTCCGCCGGCCGGGCTGGACCCGGGGCTCAACCCCAAGTACGTCTTCGACAGCTTCGTCATCGGCAACAGCAACCGCTTCGCCCACGCCGCGGCCGTGGCCGTCGCCGAGGCCCCGGCGCGCGCCTACAACCCGCTGTTCGTCTACGGCGACTCCGGGCTGGGCAAGACGCACCTGCTGCACGCCATCGGGCACTACGCGGCGCGGATGTTCCCCAACGTGCGGGTGCGCTACGTCAGCACCGAGGAGTTCACCAACGAGTTCATCAACCTGGTGCACTCCGGACGGGCCGAGGACTTCCGCCGGCGCTACCGGGACATCGACTTCCTGCTCATCGACGACATCCAGTTCCTGGAGCGCGCCGAGCGGACGCAGGAGGAGTTCTTCCACACCTTCAACACGCTGCACAACGCCAGCAAGCAGATCGTCATCACCTCCGACCGGGCGCCGAAGAAGCTGACGACGCTGGAGGACCGGCTGCGGACGCGGTTCGAGTGGGGGCTGATCACCGACGTCCAGGCGCCGGACCTGGAGACCCGCATCGCGATCCTGCGGAAGAAGGCCTACGGCGAGCGGCTGCAGGTGCCCGACCCGGTGCTGGAGTTCATCGCGAGCAAGGTGCAGACCAACATCCGCGAGCTCGAGGGCGCGCTGATCCGGGTGACCGCCTTCGCCAGCCTGAACAAGCAGCAGGTCGACCTGCCACTGGCCGAGCTGGTGCTCAAGGACCTGATCAGCGACGAGCAGGGCCCGCAGATCACCGCGGCGATCATCATGGCGGCGACCGCGGAGTACTTCTCCGTGACGATGGAGGAGCTGCAGGGCTCCAACCGCAGCCGCACGCTGGTCAACGCCCGCCAGATCGCGATGTACCTGTGCCGCGAGCTGACCGAGCTGTCCCTGCCGCGGATCGGCGCGTCCTTCGGCGGCAAGGACCACACCACGGTCATGCACGCCGTCAAGAAGATCACCAACCTGATGAGCGAGCGGCGCGCGACGTACACGCAGGTCACCGAGCTGACCGCGCGCATCAAGAGCCGCGCCCGCCAGTAGCGCCTGCCGGCAGCCCCGTCCCCGTCGCCGTCCCGCGCCGGTGGACGGCCGCCACCGGCTGTCCACAGCCGGGGACCGGCCCGGGATGGCCGTCCTGCCCCGTACGGCCGCGGTTCCGCGGGCGGTCGACGGCCTGCGCGGTGTCGACTCGTCGAGGAGTTGTCCCCAGGGATGTGCACACCCTGGGGAGATCGTGATCGTGACGTGACCGGCGGTGCAGGTCGGCGGGCCCGACCGCGCGCCGTCCCCAGGTCACTCCCCAACGTGTGCATCCCGGTGTCCTCCACGCGCTGACCTGCACGTTCGTTCCAGCGGCGGGCCGTCGTCCCCGGCTCCGGACGGGACCGACGGACGGCCGGAGGCGGGCCCCGACGGGGACTGGGCACGGACTGGGGACATCCCGGGGGAGGACCGGGGACAGCGCGTGGACGGCGGGGGGTCGCTGTGCACG
Source organism: Geodermatophilus sp. SYSU D00696 (assembly GCF_054050235.1). Classification (NCBI taxonomy): domain Bacteria; kingdom Bacillati; phylum Actinomycetota; class Actinomycetes; order Geodermatophilales; family Geodermatophilaceae; genus Geodermatophilus; species Geodermatophilus sp. SYSU D00696. The sequence goes on from NZ_JBJGYY010000004.1 coordinate 166,562, forward strand.
GCCGTCGAGATGTCCACGTGTCGACAACAACGAGACGCCGGTTCCCCACAGCGGGCCAACATGTCGACTCGGGCGCTGACCTGCACGAAGGGCCCCGATCCCCAGCTTCCACACCGGTGATGACGGAGATGAGGGATTGATCTCGAGGAGTTCTCGAACCCCAGTAGGGCTGGGGACGCTCCGGTCCGGGGCCCTGAGAGGCACAGCGAGGAGCAGGGAGAGGAGCAGGGAGAGGAGCAGGGAGAGGAGCAGGGAGAGGAGCAGGGAGAGGAGCAGGGAGAGGAGCAGGGAGAGGAGCAGGGAGAGGAGCAGGGAGAGGAGCAGGGAGAGGAGC
>NZ_JBJGYY010000005.1:0-156114 GCF_054050235.1 Geodermatophilus sp. SYSU D00696
CCCCCCCCCCCCCCCCCCCCCCCCCCCCCCCCCCCCCCCCCCCCCCCCCCCCCCCCCCCCCCCCCCCCCCCCCCCCCCCCCCCCCCCCCCCCCCCCCCCCCCCCCCCCCCCCCCCCGGCCGATCAGAGGAACAGCGGGCGCTCGTCGAAGCGGCGGGACACCCGGCCGGCCAGGCGCCAGGCCCGGGCGACGGCGTCGCGGTCGGCGTCGGTGACCAGGTTGCCCATCACCCGCAGGGCCACCGTCATCAGCGCCCGCGACCGCATGCCCACCGGGCCGGCCGCGGGCAGCAGGCGCGGCAGGGTGAGCAGCCCGGCCAGCCGGCGGGCGATCGAGAACGCCTCGCCGTAGTGCCGGCGCAGCGTGGCCGGCCACGCCGCCGACCAGTCCCGCTCGCCGAGCATCCCGGCCAGCGTCCGGCCGGTCTCCAGGCCGTAGTCGATGCCCTCACCGTTGAGCGGGTTGACGCAGCCGGCCGCGTCCCCGACCAGCGCCCAGTTGCGCCCGGCGACGCCGGACACCGCCCCGCCCATCGGCAGCAGCGCCGAGGCCGGCGCGCGCACCGGGCCCTCGAGCCGCCAGTCCTCGCGGCGGGCGGCCGCGTAGACCTCCAGCAGGGCCCTGAGCTGCACCCCGGCCGGACGGCGGGCGGTGGCCAGCGTCCCGACGCCGATGTTCACCTGCCCGGCGGCCTCGCCCAGCGGGAAGACCCAGCCGTAGCCCGACAGCAGCGCCCCGTCGGCGTCGCGCAGCTCCAGGTGCGAGGAGATCCACTCGTCGTCGCTGCGCCCGGAGGTCGCGTACCCGCGGGCGGCCACGCCGTAGGCGGTGTCGCGGTGCCACTGCCGGCCGAGCCGGCGGCCCAGCGGCGACCGGGCGCCGTCGGCCACGACCAGCCGCTCGCAGCGCACGGTCGAGCGCTCCCCGCCGACGTCGAACACCACGCCGGTGACCCGGTCCCCGTCGCGCTCGACGTCGACGGCGCGCGCGCCCTCCAGCGGCGTGGCACCGGCCTGCGTCGCGCAGGCCCGGATGCGGTCGTCGAGCTCGGTGCGCGGCACCGCGCTGCCGTGGTCGGGGAAGGCCCCACCCGGCCAGGGCAGCTCCCAGACCTGCCCGAAGCCGGCGGCGCGCAGCCCGCGGTTGCGCGCCCGCCCGCGCGCCCAGTCGCCGAGGCCGAGCAGGTCCAGCTCGGCGACCGCGCGCGGGGTCAGTCCGTCGCCGCAGGCCTTGTCGCGGGGGAAGACCGCGGCGTCGGCGAGCAGCACGTCCTGCCCCTCGCGCGCCGCCCAGGCGGCCGCGGCCGAGCCGGCCGGCCCGGCCCCCACCACGAGGACGTCGGTCGCGGCGGGGACGGCGGCAGCTGCTGGCACGCCCCCCAGTGTCCCTGCTCGCGAGCGGCGCCCACCCGGACAGGGCGGTGAGCGTGCGCAGCGGTCTACAGCTGCGGCCCGCGGGCGCGGACCTCCTCCACCGAGGCCATGGCGTCGCGCAGCTCGGTCAGCCAGGCGTCGGCGTGCTGGCCGACCAGCCGCACCGCCCAGACCAGCGCCTCCGAGCGGGAGCGGGCGACGCCGGCGTCGACGAGCGTGTCGAGCACCAGGCGCTCGGGCTGGCGCAGCCGGGTCATCACCGGCACGGAGGCGTTGGTGAACACCTCGCGGACGTCGCCGCACGCGGCGCCCCAGGCCACCGAGCGGCCGTAGCGCGCCTGGGCGGCGTCGGCGATCGCCATGCGCTGCTCGCGGGTGTCCTCGCGGAAGCGGGCGATCCGCCCGGCGCGGGCGGCGGCGGGGTCGCCCTCACCGGCGTCGGGCTCGGCCAGCGACCCGACGACGGTGATCTCGTCGCGGTCGACGGTGATCTCGACCGGCCCGGTGAACCAGCCGTCGGGCAGCCGGCCGGCGAACCAGCCGGCCACCTCGGCCCGGTCGACCGGGGGCGCGCCCTCGGCCCCGCGGCCACGGCCGCCGGGCCCGCGGCCACGGAAACCGGGAGCGCCCATGCGGGCGAAGGGGGAATCGGCGAATCGGTGGTGTCCGTGCACGACGGCCTCCTGACGAGGTGTTGATTACGCGCTTACACCGTAACGCCCGAGGGGCTGCGGCGGCAGTCGTCGCGCTACGCCGAGAGCGGACCGCGACGGCGCGTCATGCCGCGGTGACGCTGGCGTCAAGTGCCGTGCAGTGTCGCACTGGGGCCTCGATTCTTGGTCAGATCATGCCAATGAACAGCCGTTCATATCGACATCCACGGGCACGTCCGGCCATGGCGTCGATGGTCGTGTCGGCGGACTCTCACCTCGTCCGCACCACCCATCCCCCTGACCCCGGGAGACCGTCATGAGCACCACCCGCACCCGCGCCGCCGTCGTCCTGGTCGCTGCAACGGCCGCCGTGACCGGCAGCGTCCTGCCCGCCTCCGCCGCGCCGGGCTGCAGCACGACCTGGGGCTCGCTGCCCGAGGCCGTCTCCGACGACGGCGGCGGCACCCTCGACGACGTCCGCGCCGGCCGGCACGCCTGCTACGACCGGCTGGTGCTCGACCTCGACGGGATCGACGCGTCCGCGGTGTCCTACGACGTGCGCTACGTGAGCCAGGTCGTGCAGGACGGCTCGGGCACCCCCGTCCCGCTGCGCGGCAACGCCGACCTGCAGGTGGTCGTGCACACGCCCGCGTACACCCCGCGCGGCACCGCCACCTACGCGCCGGCGAATCCCGCCGAGGCCGTGGGCGTGACCGGCTACAGCACCTTCCGCCAGGTGGCCTGGGCGCGGTCGTTCGAGGGGTCGAGCACCGTCGGCCTGGGTGTCCGCGCGCGGCTGCCGTTCCGGACGTTCGTCCTCGACGGCCCCGGGGACGGCTCCCGCCTGGTCGTCGACGTGGCCCACACCTGGTGAGCCCCGGGGCGGGCCCGCCGGCGTCAGCGTGCCGGCGGGTCCGTCCGCCCGTCGCCGTCCCGGGGTCCCTCGATGGCCCGCGGGGCCCGGCGGAGCGTGTCGAGCAGGTCCTGACCGGGCTGCCGGGGCTCGACCAGGTCGGCCGGGGTGTCGGGGACGACGACCCGCGGGGCGTCGGGCTCGTCGAAGCTGCGCGGCAGCCGCTTGAGGTGCCGGCTCATCGACTTGACGAGCAGCACGGTCGCCAGCAGCAGCACGAGGACGAGGAAGGCCCCCAGCGGGCCGGACTTGCCGACGTCCTCGGGCAGCTGCTGCTCGGCGGCGGTCACGGCTACGGAGACCGTGGCGAGCGCGCTCACGGGACCCCCACCTCGCTGCGGATGCCGGCGAACAGGTCGTCCTCGGGGAGGGTCGAGTCCACCAGGGAACGGGCGAGCTCGTAGTCCTCGGTGGGCCAGACCCGCTGCTGGACGTCCATCGGGCAGGCGAACCAGCGACCGGTGGGGTCGATCTGGGTGGCGTGCGCGATGAGCGCGGCGTCGCGGACCGGGAAGTACTCGGCGCAGGGCACCCGGGTGGTGACCCGGTGGGACATGTCCCGCTCGGGGTCCCAGCCGGCCAGCCACTCGGCGTAGGGCGACTCGGCGCCGGTCTCGAGCATCGCCTCGTGCAGCGCCCGCATCCGGGTCAGCGTGAAGCCCATGTGGTAGTAGAGCTTGCTCGGCTGCCAGGGCTCGCCGAGATCGGGGTAGCGGTCCGGGTCGCCGGCCGCCTCGAACGCGAGCACCGAGACGTCGTGGGTCTTGATGTGGTCGGGGTGCGGGTAGCCGCCCCGCTCGTCGTAGGTGAGCACGACCTGCGGGCGGAACCGTCGGATCAGCTCGACCAGCGGCGCCGCGGCCTCCTCGGTGGGCACCAGCGCGAAGCAGCCCTCGGGCAGCGGCGGCAGCGGGTCGCCCTCGGGGAGGCCGGAGTCGACGAAGCCGAGGAACTCCTGCCGGACGCCGAGGATCTCCCGGGCGCGGGCCATCTCCTCGACGCGCAGCTGCGGCAGGCGCTCCCAGATCTCCGGACGGTCCAGCGCCGGGTTGAGCACGGAGCCGCGCTCGCCACCGGTGCACGTCGCCACCAGCACCTCGACGCCCTCGGCGACGTACTTCGCCATGGTCGCCGCGCCCTTGCTCGACTCGTCGTCGGGGTGGGCGTGCACGGCGAGCAGGCGCAACGGGTCTGCTTCGGTCACCCGACCAGTGTCCCCCGGCGTGGGGAGAGCCCGCCGCGTCCCGGCGGCCCGGACGGGTGGATGTGCTGCTCCTCACGTCCGGCGTGGGTAACCTGCTCCCTCCCCGCCGGGGCGCCCGCGTCCCTGCAGGGGCCCTCCGGCCGGTGTTAGCTTGGCCGGATCGACGTCGACCCGTCTCCCGGCCGGGAGGCGGCTCCCGAGCTGCAGGAGTACCCCGCGTGACCACCCCCACCGAGAACGAGCAGGGCATCTGGCTGACCCAGGAGGCCCACGACCGGCTGAAGGCCGAGCTCGACCAGTTGGTGGCCGGCCGTCCCGCCATGGCAGCCGAGATCAACGCCCGCCGCGAGGAGGGCGATCTCAAGGAGAACGGCGGCTACCACGCCGCCAAGGAGGAGCAGGGCAAGCAGGAGGGCCGGATCCGCCAGCTGACCGACCTGCTGCGCAAGGCCCGCGTCGGCGAGCCCCCCACGACCGCGACCTCCGCCGAGCTCGGCACCGTGATCACCATCCGGTTCCAGGGCGACGACGAGACGGAGAAGTTCCTCCTCGGCTCCCGCGAGATCGCCGGCACCACCGACCTCGCCGTCTACTCGCCGGAGTCGGCCATGGGCTCGGCGATCCTCGGCGCGAAGCCGGGCACGTCGGTCACCTACCAGGCGCCCAACGGCCGCGACATCACCGTCGAGGTCGTCGCCGTCGAGCCGTTCGTCCCCTGACCCGGCACCGCGTCGTGGCCCGCTCCCGGCGGGCGGAGAACACCGGCTTCGTCTGCGTGCACTGCGCCGCCGACGTCCCCGCGAACACCGACGGGCACTACCGCAACCACTGCCCGGTGTGCCTGTGGTCGCTGCACGTCGACGAACTGCCCGGCGACCGGGCCAGCGACTGCCGGCAGCCGATGGAGCCGATCGGCCTCGTGGAGAAGTCCGGCAAGGGCTGGCAGGTGGTGCACCGCTGCACGGCGTGCGGCCACCGCCAGCCCAACCGGCTCGTGCGCGACGGCGACGCCCCCGACGACCTGGACCTGGTGCTGTCCCTGCCCTGGCTGTAGGCGCCTCTGCGGGCGTTGCTCGCGGGTTGCCGGTCCTGCAGCACGGGCAGTGCGCGAGGAACGCCCGCAGTGCAGCGTCACTCAGGCCGGCGCGAGGCCGCGGCGGCGCAGCAGCGGGCCGGGGTCGGCGTCGCGACCGCGGACCGCCCGGAAGGCCTCCAGCGGGTCCACCGACCCGCCGCGGGACAGCAGGCGCTCCCGGAAGACGTCGCCGTTCTCCCGTCGCAGCCCGCCGTTCTCCCGGAACCACTCCACCGTGTCGGCGTCGAGGACCTCCGACCAGATGTAGGAGTAGTAGCCGGCCGCGTAGCCCCCGGCGAAGACGTGCTGGAAGTACGTCGTCCGGTAGCGCGGCGGCACCAGCTCGAAGGCGACGCCGGCCTCCTCCAGGGCGCGCCGCTCGAACTCCGCGGGATCGCCGACCTCGGTCTCCGGCGTGATCCGGTGCCAGGCCTGGTCGAGCAGCGTGGCCGCCAGGTACTCCAGCGTCGCGAACCCCTCGCCCCACAGCCGGGCGGCGTCGATCGCCTCCACGACGGCGGCCGGCAGCGGCTCCCCGGTGTCGACGTGCCGCGCGTAGTGCGCCAGCACCTCCGGCCACAGCGCCCACATCTCGTTGACCTGGCTGGGGAACTCGACGAAGTCCCGGGGCACCGCGGTGCCGGCGAACCGCGGGTAGGTCACCGCCGAGCTCAGCCCGTGCAGCGCGTGGCCGAACTCGTGGAACAGCGTGTCGACCTCGTCCAGGGTCAGCAGCGTCGGCCGCCCCTCGGGCGCGGGCGCCACGTTGAGGTTGTTGACCACGACCGGCCGGGTGCCCAGCAGGCGGGACTGGGTGACGAAGGAGCTCATCCACGCCCCGCCGCGCTTGCCCTCGCGGGCGAGGAAGTCGCCGAGGTAGAGGCCGACCGGCTCGCCGTCGGCGCCGGTGACCTCCCAGACCCGCACGTCGGGGTGGTAGCCGGCGAGGTCGGGACGCGCGGTGAAGCGCAGGCCGTAGAGCAGCTCCGCGGCCCGGAAGACGCCGTCGACGAGCACCCGGTCCAGCTCGAACCAGGGCCGCAGCGCCGCCCGGTCGACCGAGTACCGCTCGGCCCGCACGCGCTCGCTGTAGAACGTCCAGTCCCAGGGCGCGAGCTCCTCGACGCCGTCCCGGGCGGCGACCTCGGCCAGCGTCCGCGCCTCGGTCCGCGCGTTGGCCACCGAGGGGCCGACCATCGAGCCGAGCATCGCGTCGACGGCGGCGGTGCTGCCCGCCGTCTGGTCGGCCAGCACCAGGTCGGCGTGGGTGGCGAAGCCGAGCAGGCGGGCGCGCTCGGCCCGCAGCCGGGCGATCCGGGCGGCCACCGGCCCGTTGTCGTGCTCCCCGGACGACGCCCGGCCCACCGACGCCTCGAACACCCGGCGGCGCAGCGCGCGGTCGCGCAGCTTGGCCAGCACCGGCTGGCCGGTGGGCAGGAGCAGCGGCAGCACGTACCCGTCGAGGTCGCGGTCGGCCGCGGCCCGGGCCGCCGCGGCGACCTCCTCCTCCGACAGCCCGTCGAGCTCGGCGGCGTCGGCCACCCGGACGGCGGCGGCCTCGGTGGCCAGCTGCAGGTTCTGCCCGAACTGCGTGGACAGCTCCGACAGCTCGCGGTTGAGCTCGGAGAGCCGGGCGCGGCCGGCGTCGTCGAGGCGGGCCCCGGCCAGCACCCGGTCGAGATGGTGCCGCTCGACCAGCCGCACCGCCTCGGCGTCCAGACCGGAGCCGGAGCGCGCCTCGTGGACGGCGTCGACCCGGGCGAACAGCACCGGGTCCAGGCGCAGCGCGTCGGCGTGCGCGGCCTGCAGCGGGGCGAGCTCCCGCTCGATCTCCCGCAGTCGCGGGGTCGACACCGACGACGCCAGGTTGGCGAACACCGCGCCGGCCCGCCGCAGCAGGGCGCCGGAGCGCTCGAGCGCCACGATGGTGTTCTTGAAGCCGGGCGGCTCGGCCGACCCGGTGATCGCCGTGATCTCCGCCCGCTGCTCGGCCATCCCGGCCAGCACCGCCTCGCGGCAGTGCTCCACCGTGACGTCGGCGAACGGCGGCAGCCGGTACGGCAGCGGCGACTCGGTCAGCAGCGGGTTACCGGAGGCGACGGTGGAGGTGGGCACGGCGGGGGCGGGCTCGGCGCTCATCGCCGCCAGTGTCACTGCGGTCCTACCGGACCGCACCGCGGCCAGGTGCCCAGAAGGACCCCCTTCTCCCCACCCCTCGCAGGCTCGGGGCGGGGCCCGGAAGGGGGCCTCCTGCCGCGGAGCCCCACCCGCCGCTCCTCGCGGGGGCCTCCGGCCCCCACTCCTCCCGGCGACGGGCCGAGCCCGTGGCCCTCACTCAGCGGCCGGCGGCCCGCTTGTAGAGGCGGGCCGACAGCGGCACGAACACCGCGAGGATCAGCGCCGTCCACAGCAGCGTGTAGAGCACCGGGTTCTGCAGCGACCACGCCTCGGGCTCCGGGTAGCCGGGCGGCACGTTGCCGAACAGCTCCCGCGCGGCGAGGGTGACCGTCGAGACCGGGTTCCACTCGGCGAAGGTGCGCAGCACCGCCGGGAAGGTCTCCAGCGGCACGAAGGTGTTCGCGATGAACGTCAGCGGGAAGATCACGATGAAGCTGGCGTTGTTGACCACCTCCGGCGTGCGGACCAGGAGCCCGACCACCGCCATCAGCCAGGAGACCGCGTAGGCGAAGACCAGCAGCACGAGGAACCCGCCCACCGCCTCGCCGAAGGACGAGTTGATCCGCCAGCCGACCAGCAGGCCGGTCACCGCCATCACCGCGATGGAGATGACGTTGAGCCCGGCGTCGGCGACGGTGCGCCCGACCAGCACCGCCGCGCGGGACATCGGCAGCGACCGGAACCGGTCGATCAGCCCCTTCTGCAGGTCCTCGGCGATGCTCACGCCGGTGACGGTGGAGCCGAACACGACCGTCTGCGCGAAGATGCCCGGCAGCAGGAACTCGGCGTAGCTGATGCCCGGCGGCAGGCCGCCGATCGCGCCGCCGAACACGTACCGGAACAGCACCACGAACATGATCGGCGACAGCGTCGCGAACACGATCAGGTCGGGCACCCGCTTGACCTTGATCAGGTTCCGCTTGGTGATGACGACGCTGTCGGACAGCGTCGCGGACAGCGAGCTCATCGCACACCTCCGGCGGGGACCGGCTGGACCGCCGCGTCGTCCTCTCCGTCCTCGGCCGCGTGGCCGGTGAGGCTGAGGAACACGTCGTCGAGGTCGGGCCGGCGCAGCCCGACGTCGAGGACCTCCACGGAGCTGCCGGCCAGCAGCCGCAGCGCCTCGGCGAGGTCGTCGGTGCCGCCGCGCACCGGCACGCTCAGCCGGCGGGTCTGCTCGTCGCGCTGCGGCTCCCCGGAGGCCAGCGGTGCCAGCAGCCGGGCGGCCTCCTCCAGGTGCTCGGTGCGACCCGCGGTCAGCTCCAGCCGCTGCCCGCCGACCTGCGCCTTGAGCTCGTCGGCCGTGCCGCGCGCGATGACCCGGCCCCGGTCGATGACCACCATCCGCTCGGCCAGCCGGTCGGCCTCCTCGAGGTACTGGGTGGTGAGCAGGACCGTCGTGCCGCCGCCGGCCAGGTCGGCGATGAACTCCCACATCGCCAGCCGGCTGCGCGGGTCGAGCCCGGTGGTGGGCTCGTCGAGGAACAGCACCCGCGGCCGGGCGATGAGCGAGGCGGCGATGTCCAGCCGCCGGCGCATGCCGCCGGAGTAGGTCTTCGCCGGCCGGTTGGCCGCGTCGGTGAGGTCGAAGCGCTCGAGCAGCTCCCCGGCCCGGGTGCGCGACTCGCGCTTGCCGAGCCGGTAGAGCCGGCCGACCATCTCCAGGTTCTCGAACCCGGTCAGGTACTCGTCGACCGCGGCGTACTGCCCGGTCAGCCCGATGACCGAGCGCACGCTGTCCGGGTCGCGGACGACGTCGACGCCGGCCACCTCGGCGCGCCCGCCGTCGGGCTGCAGCAGCGTGGAGAGGATGCGGACGACGGTGGTCTTGCCCGCGCCGTTGGGGCCCAACAGGCCGAGGACGCTGCCCTCGGGGACGGTGAGGTCCACCCCGGCCAGGGCCGTGGTGGACCCGAACCTCTTCTGCAGTCCCTCGACGAGGATCGCGTCGCTCATGCCGGCGGAACCACGTGTGAGCGCCGACACTTCCCGAGCCCCGTCCGCCCCGCGCGAACGCCTGGTCGCCTGTTGTCCGTCTCCACAGCACCTCTCCGTCCCCGGTGGGCCCGGCGGCCCCCGTGGGACAGACGCCGCGGCGGCGCGGAACTGATCGCTCAGGCCTCCGCGACGGCGAAGCCGGCCTCCTCGAGGGCGGCGGTGACCGACCGGGCGTGGTCGGGACCGCGGGTCTCGAGGACGACGAAGACCTCCACCTGGCCGAGGTCGAGGCGGGTCGCCGTCCGCTCGTGCTCGACCTCCAGCACGTTGGCGCCGGCAGCGGCCAGCACCGACAGCACCGCGGCCAGCGAGCCGGGCCGGTCGGGCACGCGCAGCCGCAGCCGCAGGTAGCGGCCGGCCGCGGCCATGCCGTGCTGCACGACCTTGAGCAGCAGCACCGGGTCGATGTTGCCGCCGGAGACGACCGCGACCACCGGCGGCTCGAAGGCGCCCGGGGCGGCCAGCACCGCGGCCACCGCGGCGACCCCCGCCGGTTCGACGACGAGCTTGGCCCGCTCCAGGCAGAACAGCAGCGCCTGGGACATGTCCTCCTCGGTCACGGTGCGGACCTCGTCGACCAGGTCGCGGACGTGCGCGAAGGTGAGGTCACCGGGCGACCCGACGGCGATGCCGTCGGCCATCGTGGCCATCCCGGACAGCGCCACCGGCCGGCCGGCCGCGAGCGAGCCGGGGAACGCGGCGGCCGCCGCGGCCTGCACGCCGATCACCCGCACGCCCGGCTTGCGCTCCTTGACGGCCGCGGCCACGCCGGAGACCAGCCCGCCGCCGCCGGTGCAGACGACGACGGTGGCGACGTCGGGGCACTGCTCGAGGACCTCGAGGCCGACGGTGCCCTGCCCGGCGATGACGTCGGGGTGCTCGAAGGGGTGGATGAAGACCGCGCCCGTCTCCTGCGCGTGCGCGACCGCCGCGGCCAGCGCGTCGGTCAGGTCGGCCCCGGTCAGGCGGGCATCGGCCCCGTAGCCCCGCGTCGCCGCCACCTTGGGCAGCGGCGCGGTCTCGGGCATGAACACCGTGGCCCGGATGCCGAGCATCCGGGCCGCCAGGGCCACGCCCTGCGCGTGGTTGCCGGCGCTGGCCGCGACCACGCCGCGTGCCCGCTCCTCCGCGGAGAGCCGGGACAGCCGGGTGTAGGCACCGCGGAACTTGAACGAGCCGGTGTGCTGCAGGTTCTCGCACTTGAGGAACACCGGCCCGCCCACCCGCTCGGCCAGCGCCCGCGAGTGCTCGAGCGGGGTGTGCCGGACGACGCCGTCGAGCAGGGCGGCGGCCGCCGCGACGTCGTCCCCACAGACCAGCTCCGTCCCCACGCCGCCGATCCTCGCAGGCCCGTGACCCGCAGGCGTTCCCGGATCGTCGCAGGTGGTCGTACCGTGGCTGGAGTGACGGACGTCGCACCTGCGCAGACCCCACCCGCACCCACGACCCTCGGCGAGCTCCGCGCCTCCGGAGCCGTCGCCCGGCCGGTCAAGGCCGAGATCCGCGCCAACCTGCTCGCCCGCCTCGGCGCCGGCGAGCCCACCCTGCCCGGCATCGTCGGCTTCGAGGACACCGTCGTCCCCGAGGTCGAGCGGGCCCTCATCGCCGGCCACGACCTCGTCCTGCTCGGCGAGCGCGGCCAGGGCAAGACCCGGCTGATCCGCACCCTGGTCGGCCTGCTCGACGAGTGGACCCCGGTCCTGGCCGGCAGCGAGCTCAACGAGCACCCGCTGGCCCCGATCAGCGCCTGGGCGCGCCGCCGGATCGCCGAGCTCGGCGACGACACCCCGGTCACCTGGCTGCACCGCAGCGAGCGCTTCGGGGAGAAGCTGGCCACCCCGGACACCAGCGTCGGCGACCTCATCGGCGACGTCGACCCGATCAAGGTCGCCGAGGGCCGCACGCTGGGCGACCCCGAGACGGTGCACTACGGCCTGGTGCCCCGCACCAACCGCGGCGTCTTCAGCGTCAACGAGCTGCCCGACCTCGCCGAGCGCATCCAGGTCGCGCTGCTCAACGTGCTCGAGGAGCGCGACATCCAGATCCGCGGCTACCGCGTGCGGCTGCCGCTGGACCTGCTGCTGGTGGCCAGCGCCAACCCCGAGGACTACACCAACCGCGGGCGGATCATCACCCCGCTGAAGGACCGCTTCGGCGCCGAGGTGCGCACCCACTACCCGATCGAGCTCGCCGACGAGATCCGGCTGCTGCGCCAGGAGGCGAGGACCAGCGGGCTGGGCGCACCGAGCGGGCACGACGCGTTCGACGCGCCCGTCGTCCCCGAGCACCTGCTGGAGATCGTCGCCCGGTTCACCCGGCTGGTCCGCGAGTCCAGCCACGTCGACCAGCGCTCCGGCGTGAGCGCCCGATTCGCCATCGCCGGGCTGGAGACCGTCGCCGCCTCCGCCGTCCGCCGGGCCGCCGTCGCCGGGGAGACCCGGCCGGTCGCCCGTGTGGTCGACCTGCCGAGCGTCGTGCCGGCCAGCCGCGGCAAGGTCGAGTTCGCCGACGCCGGCAGCGACCCCGACGACGACCGCGAGCTGGAGGTCCTCGAGCACCTGCTGCGGCAGGCGACCGCGCAGACCTTCCGCGCCCGCTGCGGCGGGCTGGACCTCACCGGCCTGCAGGAGCACTTCACCGGCGGGGAGACCGTCGAGTCCGGCGAGCTCGTGCCCGGCGCGGCGCTGCTCGGCCAGCTCGGCACCATCCCGCGACTGGCCGAGCTGCTCGGGCGGCTCGGCGTCCCGGAGGGCGAGCAGTCGGCCGAGCAGGCCGCCGCCGCGGTGGAGTTCGCCCTCGAGGGGCTGTACCTCACCCGCCGGCTGGCCAAGGACACCGACGGCACCCGCACGGTGTACGGGGCCTGACGGTGGCCCGCCCACGCCCCGGCAGGGGGTACCGGTACGGCCGCTGGCGGGGCGGCCCCGATCCGCTCGCCCCGCCCTACGACCTCGGCAGCGCCGTCGACGAGATCGGCGACTCGGTGCTCGGCGGCAGCGGCGTGCGCGAGGCGCTGCGCGAGCTGCTGCGCCGCGGCATGGACGGCCGGCGCGGCCTGGACGAGCTGCGCCGGTCGGTCCGCGAGCGGCTGCGGCAGGCACGCACCGCCGGCCGGATGGACGGCACGCTCCAGGAGGTGCGCGAGCTGCTCGACCGGGCGCTGGAGGCCGAGCGCCGCGAGCTGTTCCCCGACCCCGACGACGCCGCCCGGCTGGCCGAGGCCGAGCTCGACGCGCTGCCGCAGGACACCGCGGGCGCGGTCCGGGCGCTGAAGGACTACCCGTTCCGCTCCGCCGAGGCCCGGGAGGCCTACGAACAGATCCAGGACCTGCTGCGCCGCGAGGTGCTCGACAGCTCCTTCGCGAACATGAAGCAGGCGCTGCAGAACGCCACCGAGCAGGACGTGCAGGCGGTGCGGGACATGGTCGCCGACCTCTCCTCGCTGATCGACGCGCACAACCGCGGCGAGGACACCGACGAGCGGTTCCGCGAGTTCATGGAGAAGCACGGGCAGTTCTTCCCCGACGTCCCGCAGTCGGTGGACGAGCTGATCGACTCCCTCGCCCGCCGGGCCGCCGCGCAGGAGCGGATGATGGCCGGCCTCTCCCCCGAGCAGCGGGCGGAGCTGGCCGACCTCATGGCCCAGACGATGTCCGACCTGGGCCTGGCCAGCGAGATGGCCCACCTGCAGGACGCGCTGCGGCAGGCCCGCCCCGACCTGCCGTGGGGTCAGCGCGGGCAGGTCCCCGACGGCGAACAGGCGCTCGGCCTGGGCGACGCGACCAGCGCCGTCGCCGAGCTCGCCGACCTCGAGGCGCTGTCCAACCAGCTCTCCCAGGGCTACGCCGGCGCCTCGCTGGCCGACGTCGACGAGGAGCTGCTCGAGCAGGCGCTGGGCCGCGACGCCGTCGACGACCTCGCCGCGCTGCGCCAGCTCGAGCGGGAGCTGGAGCGGCAGGGTCACCTCGTCCGGCGGGACGGCAAGCTGGAGCTCTCCCCCAAGGCGGTGCGCCGGCTGGGCGCGACGGCGCTGCGGCGGGTCTTCGCCAAGCTCGACGCCACCGGCCGGGGCGAGCACGACGTCGCCGACGCCGGGGCCGCCGGGGAGCTGACCGGCGCCTCGCGCGAGTGGCACTTCGGCGACGAGCAGCCCCTCGACGTCGTCCGCACGGTCCGCAACGCCGTGCTGCGCACCGCCGGGGAGCCCCGCGAGGACCGGCGGGTGCGGATCGCCGTCGAGGACTTCGAGGTCGTGGAGACCGAGCGGCGCACCGGCGCGGCCGTGGCGCTGCTGGTCGACCTCTCCTACTCGATGGCGCTGCGCGGCACCTGGGGCGCGGCGAAGTCGACGGCGATGGCGCTGCACTCCCTGGTCACCACCCGGTTCCCCCAGGACGCCATCCAGATCATCGGCTTCTCCTCCACCGCGCAGGTGCTGCGGCCCGAGACGCTGGCCGAGCTGAGCGTCGACACGCTGCAGGGCACCAACCTGCAGCACGGCCTGATGCTGGCCCGGCGCTTCCTCGCCCGGCACCGCGACGCCGAGCCGGTGGTCCTGGTCGTCACCGACGGCGAGCCGACCGCCCACCTGGAGGACGACGGCACCCCGTACTTCTGCTGGCCGCCGATGCCGGAGACGATCGCCCGGACCGTCGCCGAGGTCGAGCGGGTGGCCCGGTCGGGGGCGACGCTCAACGTCTTCGCCCTCGACCCGGAGCCGAGCCTGGTGCACTTCGTCCACGACATCACCGCCCGGGCCGGCGGTCGGGTGTTCACCCCCGACAGCGACCGGCTCGGCGAGTACGTGGTGGCGGATTATCTGCGCTCCCGGAAGGGGCGGCGGGCCCGGTGAGGCATGGGAGCTCTCCGCACGTCCCGGCGGCGGGGACGTGCGGAGAGCTCCCTATGCCCGGCGCGGGCGGACCGGGTGCGAGCCGGTCGAGCTGACCCCCGGGATCGCGCCGGCGCGGAACGCGTCGACGAAGAGCCGGTGGTCCTCCTGCGTCTGCCGGGCGTAGGCGTGGGCGAAGGCCACCAGGTCGTCGAGGAACTCCGCGCGGCGGTCGCCCACCATCGCCCCGATCGCCTCCTCGACCTGGAAGTCGACGAGCGTGTGGTCGCTGTCGGCGTCCCCGACGCAGTGCATCTTCGCCGTCGCCCGGCCCAGCTGCGCCAGCACCGGGGCGATCTCCTCGGGCTCGGTGAGGTCCTCCCAGTCCAGGTCGTTCTCGTAGGGCGAGAGCTCCTGGACGACGAAGCCGACGCCGTCGATCTCGGTGTGCCCGAGGAACTGCGAGGCGTTGGACTGCAGCGCCCGCTGGCTGACCGCCGTCCGGTGCCCGTGGTGCTCGAAGTAGCCCGCGATCGCCGGGTCCCGGACGACGCGGCTGGGCGCGGCCACGTTGCCCTGCTTGACGGACAGGACGACGTCGTTCTCCAGCGCCTGGTCGTAGCCCTCCAGCAGCACGTTGTAGGCGGGTAGGCCCGCGCTGCCGATACCGAAGCCGCCGGTACCGATCAGGTCCTTGACGTCGTAGGCCACGTCGCGACGGCGCACCGGCGGCACCACCGTCGTCCGCCAGCGGTCCAGGGCCGCCAGCACGCGGTCGCGCTCGTCGTCGTCGAGCCTGCGGGTGCGGCCGCCGTCGGCGAAGCGCCGCTGGTACCGCTCGACGACGGTCATCCGGTCCAGCAGCGCGGCGCGGGTGCGCGTCGTCGTCTCCAGGATCGCCTCGCGGACCGCGCCCTCGGTGTCGGCGGCGGTGAGGGCGAAGGAGCGGTCGTCGTCGGAGCGGGCGAAGGCCGCGACCTGGTCGAGGTAGGCGGTCAGGTAGGTGCGCAGCAGGTCGGAGATGACGTCGTCACCGAGCGCCTTGCGCCAGGCGAGCAGCGCGAAGCTGGCGACGAACCGGCGCAGGTCCCAGCTGACGTGGCCGACGTAGGCCTCGTCGAAGTCGTTGACGTCGAACACGATCCGCCCGGCGCCGTCCATGTAGGTGCCGAAGTTCTCCGCGTGCAGGTCGCCCTGGATCCACACCCGGCTGGTGCGCTCGTCGGCCCACCGGTCCTCGAGGACGTCCATGTCGGCGTAGAACAGGCACGCGCTGCCCCGGTAGAAGGCGAACGGGTCGGCGGCCATCTTGCGGAACTTGGTACGGAAGGCGTCGGCGTCGGCGGCCATCAGCTCGGAGAACGCCTCGACCAGGACGTCGACGATCAGCCGCGACCGGTCACCCGACGTTCCCCTGGAGGCCACCCGCACGGGGGATTCGGACACGGAGCGCACCGTAGAGGCTCGCTAGCCTGCAGGACAGGTGGTCGCAGCGTGTGACGATCGGGGTGGCGGTGACTCGAGCGAGCAGGGCACGGCGGCTGGTGACCGCCGCTGCCTACGGCGGTGGCGGGGTCGGCCTCGCCGGTGCCGGCCTGCTCGCCCTGCTGCGCTGGGAGGCCCTGTCGGCCCGCCGCCGGGTGGAGGCGCGGACCGCCAAGCAGCCACCGCCCCCCGGCGACGGCGTCTACGGCCGGACCCGCGGCCGCGCCAAGCCACTCGTGTTCGCCGTGCTCGGCGACTCCAGCGCCGTCGGGCTGGGCGTGGAGCGGGCCGCCGAGACGCCGGGCGTGCTGCTCGCCGCGGCCCTGGCCGAGCTGGCCGAGCGTCCCGTGCGGCTGGTCCGCCTCGCGGTGTCCGGCGCGGAGTCCTGCGAGCTGGACCCGCAGGTCGAGCAGGCCGTGGCCCAGCGCCCCGACCTCGTGCTGATCATGATCGGCGCCAACGACGTCACCACCCGCACCCGGCCGGCGGTCTCGGTGCGCCACCTGGCCGACTGCGTGCGGCGGCTGCGGGAGGCCGGCGCGGAGGTCGTCGTCGGCACCTGCCCCGACCTCGGCACCATCCGGCCCATCGGCCAGCCGCTGCGGCTGCTGGCGCGGCGGTGGAGCCGGCAGCTGGCCGCGGCGCAGACGATCGCCGTCGTCGAGGCCGGCGGCCGCACCGTCTCCCTGGGGTCGGTGCTCGGTCCCTCCTTCGCCCAGGACCGGACCCTGTTCAGCATCGACGAGTTCCACCCGAGCGCCGCCGGCTACGCGGCGGCCGCCGCGGTCCTGCTGCCCGCCCTCGCCGACGCCGTCGGCGTCTGGCCGGCCCGGGACGAGCGACGCCGCGAGCGTCGCGGCAGCGTCCGCCCGGTCGCCCGGGCCGCCGCCCGCGCCGCGGGGCGCCCCGGCACCGAGGTCCGCGCCACCGAGGTGCGGGGCTCGAGCACCGGTCCGCTGGGCACCTGGGCGCGGCTGCTGCGCCGCCGACCCACCGAGCTGCCCACGCCCGAGGAGGTCCGCGAGGCCGTGGCGGAGGTGCCGGTCTCCAGCGCGCCGTGACGCGCACCACAGCGCTGCGGCGTCCCGGGCGCACCGGCGGTCCCCGGTCTCCCCAGGGGTAGTTTCCGGGGTGACCCGACACCCGGTGCTCCCCGGCCGGGAGCCCGCCTCAATGCGGAGGACCCCATGCCCGAAGCCGTCATCGTCGCGACCGCGCGCTCCCCCATCGGTCGCGCGTTCAAGGGGTCGCTCAAGGACCTCCGCCCCGACGACCTGGCCGCCACCATCGTCCGCGCGGCGCTGGACAAGGTGCCGGCGCTGGACCCCGCCGACATCGACGACCTGATGCTCGGCTGCGGCCTGCCCGGCGGCGAGCAGGGCTACAACATGGGCCGCGTGGTCAGCGTGCTGCTGGGCATGGACCACCTGCCCGGCACCACCATCACCCGCTACTGCTCCTCGTCGCTGCAGACGACGCGCATGGCGATGCACGCGATCAAGGCCGGCGAGGGCGACGTGTTCGTCTCCGCGGGTGTCGAGATGGTGTCGCGCTTCGTCAAGGGCAACAGCGACTCGCTGCCCGACACCAAGAACCCGGTGTTCGGCGACGCCGAGGCGCGGGTGGCCAAGGTCGCCGAGAGCGGCGCGGACTCCTGGACCGACCCGCGGGAGGCCGGCGACGTCCCGGACGTCTACATCGCGATGGGCCAGACCGCCGAGAACCTGGCCCTGCTCAAGGGCGTGACCCGGCAGGACATGGACGAGTTCGCCGTCCGCAGCCAGAACCTGGCCGAGAAGGCCATCGCCGAGGGCTTCTGGGAGCGGGAGATCACCCCGGTCACCAGCCCCGACGGCACCGTCGTCAGCAAGGACGACGGCCCGCGCGCCGGGACCACGCTGGAGGGCCTCTCCGGGCTCAAGCCGGTCTTCCGCCCCGACGGCCGGGTCACCGCGGGCAACGCCTGCCCGCTCAACGACGGCGCGGCCGCCGTGGTGGTCATGAGCGACACCAGGGCCCGCGACCTCGGCCTGACCCCGCTGGCCCGCATCGTCTCGACCGCGGTGACCGGCCTCTCGCCGGAGATCATGGGCTACGGCCCGGTCGACGCCTCGCGGCTCGCGCTGCAGCGGGCCGGCCTGACCATCGACGACATCGACCTCGTCGAGATCAACGAGGCGTTCGCCGCGCAGGTCATCCCCAGCTACCGCGACCTGGGCATCGACATCGACAAGCTCAACGTGCACGGCGGCGCGATCGCCGTCGGGCACCCGTTCGGCATGACCGGTGCCCGGATCACCGGCACGCTGATCAACGGCCTGCAGACCGAGGACAAGACCCTGGGCCTGGAGACCATGTGCGTCGGTGGCGGCATGGGCATGGCCATGGTGCTCGAGCGCCTCTCCTGAACCCGTCCGAGGCCGGCTCACCGGCCCCGGACACGACAGTGGCCCGGCCCCCGTGAGGGGACCGGGCCACTGTCGTCAGTGCGCTAGTTGTCCTGGAAGTAGGACAGCAGCCGCAGGATCTCCAGGTACAGCCAGACGACCGTGACGAGCAGGCCGAAGGCGATGTACCAGGCGAACTTCGCCGGGGCGCCGCGGCGGATGGCCTGGTCGGCCATGTCGAAGTCGAGCAGCAGCGAGAAGGCCGCCACACCGATCACGACGAGGCTGAACACGATGGCCAGCGGGCCGCCGTCGCGCAGGCCCAGACCGCCCGGGGTGAAGAAGCTGGCGATCAGGTTGACGAGCACCAGCGCCAGGACGCCGAACAGGGCGCCGACGATCCAGCGGGTCAGCTTGGGGGTGACCCGGATGGCGCCGGTCTTGTAGACGACCAGCATGCCGGCGAAGACGCCGAACGTGCCGATGATCGCCTGCACGACGATGCCGGGGTAGATGCTGTTGAAGGCCTCGCTGATGGCGCCGAGCGCGACACCGTAGAGCGCGCCGTAGGCCAACGTGGCCACCGGGTTGGCGATCTGCTTGAAGGCGATCACCAGGCCCAGGACGAAGGCCACGAGCACGGCCGGGAGGGCCAGGCCCCAGGCGGCCTGCCCGGGCATCGCCCAGACGGCGGCGGCGGCCAGGACGGTGACGAGGAACGACAGTCCGGTCTTCTGGACGACGTCGTCCATCGTCATGTAGCGCGTGGCCGGCGGGCTGAACGGAGCCGGGGCCGGGGCGCCGTACTGCTGGTCGCCGTAGGGCTGGCCGTAGCCCTGCGGCGCGCCGTAGGGCTGGGCGTACTGCGCGCCGTAGCCGGGAGCGGCGTTGCCCTGCTGGCCGTACGGCTGCCCGTACTGCTGGCCGTAGCCGGGAGCGCCGTAGCCCTGCTGACCGCCGCCGGAGGCGGCGTTGGCGAAGCCCCGGCCGAAGACGGGGTTGTGGCTGGGCATCGTCATCTCCTCGAGGTGACTGGTCGGTCGGTGGGCTGCGTCCTCACACCCCACTCGATCCCTGTAACGCTGCAGGGGGCCTGCGCGTTCCGCATCCCCGGGGGGTCACCCGACGGTGGTGGAGACGGCCGTGGCGCCGCCCCCGGGTGGGGACGGCGCTACCCGCCGCGCGGGGGTCGCCGGTGTGGGTGTGGGAGCGGGGGGGGGCCCCGCCCGGGGGGGGGCCCCCCCCCACGGCTGCCGGCACCGAGGAGGTCAGACCTCGACCCCACCGTGGTCGTGGTCGTGGTCGTGGCCGTGGTCCGGGGAGAGGCCGCCGCCACCGACCTCCTTGCCCGAGGGCTGGCGGAACTCACGGGCGTCGGGGTCACCCTCGAACGTGCCACCCGGGACCGGCCGGCCGGCCACCCCGTTCACCCGCGCCGTGTCGTAGGCGAGGATGAGCACCGCGTAGGCGATGGCGTCGGAGTTCTGGTCGAGGACCTTCGGGTCGACGTTCTCGATCGTGTCCCCGGCCCGGTGGTAGTTCGGGTCGTAGGACTGGCCGGCGGTGCCGCCGTAGGCCAGGGCCTGCTGCGGCGTCTTGACGCCCTCCGCACCGGTGAACAGGCCACCGGAGGGGATGCCGTTGTTGATGAACGCCTGGTAGTCGCTGCGGCCGCTGAACTCGGTGGCCTCGTACGTCAGCTCGCGGGCCTCGTAGAAGTCCTCGAAGACGTACTCGATCTGGTCCGAGCCCGGGGGCACGGTGACGCCGGTCGGCGCGGTGAAGGCCGACTGGTCGCCGTCGTAGATGAACCGGGCGAAGTTCGGCGACCCGACCATGTCGAAGTTCAGGTAGAGCCCGATCTGCTCCCGCTGCTCCGGGGTCAGGGCACCGACGTAGTGGTTCGAGCCGAGCAGGCCCAGCTCCTCGGCGCCCCACCAGGCGAAGCGGACGGTGTTCGTCAGCTTGGCCTTGGTGATGTTCTCGGCGACCTCGAGGATCGCTGCGCTGCCGGAGCCGTTGTCGTTGATGCCCGGACCCGCGAGCACGGAGTCGAGGTGGGCACCGGCCATGACCACGTTGTCCGAGGTGCGGCCGGGCAGCTCGGCGATGACGTTCTCGGTGGTGCGCGTCTCGCTGGTCGAGTCGATCGCGAGGTCGACGGTCGTGCCGGCGAGCGTGCCTCCCAGCTCGGGGGTGACGCCCACGACCGGGATGCGGATGCCGGGAGCGCCCAGGGTGCCGTTGAGCAGGCTGGGCACGTTGTTGACGACGATCACCGCGGTGGCCCCGGCGGTCGCGGCGTTGGCCGCCTTCACGGCGAACGCGCAGCTGCCCCGATCGACGAGCGCCACCGTCCCGGCGGCGAAGCCGGTGAAGTCCGCGGCCTCGCACCCGCTGGTGCCCGAGCCCCGGTCGACCGGGGTGACGACGTCGTCATCGACCGTCCCGGGACCTGTGTAGGTCATCGGCGCGTAGTCGGTGCCCGCGGTGTACGTCGCCTGCGCCGGGGCGACCTGGCTGAACGAGCTGCTCCGCAGCTGGAAGAACGGGAAGTCGAACGGCTGGACGGTGACGTCGTAGCCGACCGCCTCCAGCCGGTCCTTCACGTAGTCGACCGAGGCGTCGTAGCCCGCGGTGCCCGAGGCGCGGTTGCCCCCGTTGGCGTCGGCGATCTCCTGGAACGCCTCGAGGTGCTCGGTGACGCCCTCGAGGGTGACGCACTCGGTCAGCTTGGCGACGGTGTTGTTGTTGCGGGTCTCGCAGCCGCCGGCGGCACCGGCGGGCAGCGCAGCGACCACGCTCCCGGCCAGCGCGAGCACGCCGGCGCTACCGATCACGGCGAGCCGTGACCGGCGGGACGGGTGGACCTGGGTCATGGACGACTTCTCCTCGCGTACGGAGTGAGCTCCGGTGCTCACGAGGGGTCACCCTGTCATTTGGGTCACCGCGCGCGTCAAGACCTGTCTTTTCTTCGGTCCATGGTGTAGTGGGCCGTCGATCGTGTGCCCCCGGTGGGACTCGAACCCACACTGCGACCCTTTTAAGGGGCCTGCCTCTGCCGATTGGGCCACGGGGGCGGGAACGGGCCGCCGGCCCGCGAGGGCAATCAGCTGACCTGCGCGCGGTCGGCGGCGGAGGGAGCGGGCAGCTGCCCGGTGCCGCCGAGCCCTGCTGCGGTGACGAACTCGCGGCGCGGGTCCTGCAGCTGGCCCAGCGCGATGACCTCGCGGCGGAACACCGAGGCCAGGGTCCAGTCGGCGACCACCCGCGCCTTGCGGTTGAACGTCGGCACCCGGCTGACGTGGTAGGTGCGGTGCATGAACCAGGCCGGCCAGCCCTTGAGCTTGACGCCGTAGACCTGGGCCACGCCCTTGTGCAGGCCGAGGCTGGCCACCGACCCGGCGTAGGCGTGCCGGTAGGGCCGCGGCTGACCGCCCCGCAGCACCGCGACGACGTTGTCGGCCAGGCGCTTGGCCTGCCGGACGGCGTGCTGGGCGTTGGGCGCGGTGGTGGCGCCGGGGTCGTCCTTGGTGAGGTCCGGGACGGCGGCGAGGTCACCGGCGGCCCAGGCGTCCTCCAGCCCGCTGACCTGCAGCGTGGCCTCGCACCGCACCCGCCCGCGCTCGTCGAGGGGCAGGTCGGTCTGCGCCAGCACCGGGTTGGGCTTGGTGCCGGCGGTCCACACCAGCGTGTCGCTGGCGAAGGAGTCGCCGTCGCTGAGCCGGACGACACCGTCGTCGGACACCGACTCCAGCCGGGTGTTGAGCCGCACGTCCATGCCGCGGGCGGTCAACTGCTTGACCGTCCAGGCGGCCATGTCCAGGTCCACCTCGGGCAGGATCCGCCCCGTCGCCTCGACCAGCACCCACCGCATGTCGCCGGGGGACAGCCGCGGGTAGTACTTCACGACGGCGTAGCGCGCCATGTCCTCGAGCTCGGCGAAGGCCTCGATGCCGGCGTAGCCGCCGCCGACGAAGGTGAAGGTGAGCGCGCGCGTGCGGACGGCGGGGTCGTCGGTGGAGGCGGCCGCGTCGAGCCGGGCCAGCACGTGGTTGCGCAGGTAGATGGCCTCGCCGACGGTCTTGAAGCCGACGCCGTGCTCGGCCAGCCCGGGGATGGGCAGCGTGCGGGCCACCGACCCCGCGGCCATCACCAGCACGTCGTAGGTGAGGTCGTAGGGGGCACCCTCGGCGGGTGCGACGCGGGCCCGCCGCTGCGCGTGCGAGAGCCCCACGACGGCGCCGGTGACCACCCGGCAGCGCGGCAGCGTGCGCCGCAGCGGGACGACCACGTGACGCGGCTCCACCGAGCCGGCCGCCGCCTCGGGCAGGAACGGCTGGTAGGTCATGTGCGGCTGGGGGTCGACCACGACCACCTCGGCCCCGCCCCGTGACAACCGCTTCTGCAGCCGCAGGGCCGTGTAGAGGCCGACGTAGCCGCCGCCGACGACCAGCACCACCGGACGGGACGTGGGACCCGGGCGAGACGCCATGGGGCCAGCCTAGGGGCGGACGGACCCGTCCTCCCCCCTCGCGGCGCCGCTGCCGGCGAGCTCCGTGGCCCGGGCCAGGACGGCGTCGAGCATCGGCTCGGTGAGCCGGCCGGTGAAGGTGTTCTGCTGGCTGACGTGGTAGCTGCCGAGCAGGGTCAGCTCCCCCCGCGGTCCGGACACGGTGACCTCGACGCCGTGGCCGAACGCCGGCCGCGGCCGGGGCAGCGCGTACCCGGCCGCGGCCAGCACCGGCCACAACGCCGTCCAGCCGAAGCCCCCGAGGACGACGGCGACCCGCAGCCGCGGCAGCAGGGCGAGCTCGCGGGCCAGCCACGGGGAGCAGGTGTCGCGCTCGGCCGGCGTCGGGGCGTTGTCCGGCGGCGCGCAGCGGACCGCGGCGGCGATGCGCACGCCGGTGACCTCCAGGCCGTCCCCGACGTGCGTCGACGTCGGCTGGTTGACCAGCCCCGCCCGCCACAGCGCGGCGAAGATCCAGTCGCCGCTGCGGTCGCCGGTGAAGACGCGGCCGGTGCGGTTGCCGCCGTGCGCGGCCGGCGCCAGCCCCACGACGGCGATCCGGGCGTCGGCCGGGCCGAGCCCGGGCACCGGGCGGCCCCAGTACTCCTCGTCGCGGAAGGACGCCCGCTTGACCCGGGCGACCTCCTCGCGCCAGGTGACCAGCCGCGGGCAGGCGCGGCAGCCGGAGACCCGGGTGTCGAGGGCGGCGAGGTCGCGTGCCGCGCGGGCGGAGCGGGCGACGCCCGCGGGGCTGCGGGTGACGGGGAACCCCTGGGCGTCGACTGCCACCGCCCCAGTGGACCACCCGCCGGCGACCCGCTTGTCGGGCGGGGTGGCCGGCGGATCTCCCCCGTCGGAGGGTCGGCGGCGGCGCCGGCGGTCCCTAGGCTCGGACCGGTCAGCGACCCGGCCGGACGGCGGGAGGCGCCGGGCGGACGAGGAGCGTGGACGGGTGACGGCAGGGCTGGGTGCGTCCGGGAGCGGGCTCGACGCGGCGGTCGGGTCGCCGCCGCCACCCGCGCCGGTGGCGTCCACCCCGGGCCGGGCGCGCACGGCGGTCGCCTCCGCGCAGGCCGACCTCGATGCCCTGGCCGGCGCCTGGGACGACCTGTGGCGCCGGACGCCGGCCGCCACGGCCTTCCAGTCCCACGCCTGGGTCAGCGCGTGGGCCCGCGCCTACGTGCCGGCCGGACGGCTCGCCGTCGTGACGGTGTGGAACGGCGACACGCTCGTCGCCGCCGCGCCGCTGTACCGGGTGCGCCGCGGTCCCGTTCCGGCGCTCGCGCCCCTCGGCGGCCCGCTGAGCGACTCCACCGACATCCTGGTCGACCCGCACGTGCCCGACGCGGGAGCGCGGCTGGCCGGCGCGCTGCTGCAGGTCCCCGGGTGGCGGGTGCTGGACCTGCCCGAGGTGCTGCCCGGCTCCGCCGCGCAGGCGTGGGCCCCGGGCTGGCCGGGCCGGGTCCGCCGCGCGCCCTCCTCGCTGAACCTGCAGCTGCCGGTCCTGCCGCAGGCCGGGGTCCTCGCGCGGGTCCCGACCCGGACGGCGGGGACGCTGCGCCGCAAGCTGAAGAAGATCGACCGGGCCGGCATCGAGCGGGCCGAGCTCGATCCCGGCGCCGTGCCGGCCGCCGTCCCCGAGCTGATCCGGCTGCACGAGGCCCAGTGGGCGGGCCGGCGGGGCAACCCCGAGCACTCCACCGCGCGGTTCCGCGCCTTCCTCACCGAGGCCCTCGGGCCGATGGTCGAGCGCGGCCAGGCGCTGGTGGTCCAGTACCGGATGGACGGCCGGCTGGTGGCCGCCGAGGTCGACCTCCTCGGCCACCGGCAGCTGGCCTACTACCTCGCCGGGATCGACCCCGGGCTGCGGCAGCACATCGACACCTCCGTGCTGCTGGTCAGCGCCGCCCTGGAGCGGGCCGGCCGGCTGGGGCTGGCCGAGTACTCCTTCCTGCGCGGCGACGAGGACTACAAGCTGCGCTGGCGCCCGGACCCCGTGACCGCCGAGCGGGTCCTGCTCGCACGACCCGGGCTGCTGGGGTCGGGCGGCTACCTGCCCGCGACCACCGCCGCCTCCGCGGTCCTCGCCCTCGCCCGCCGGGTGCTGGCCGGCCGCGCGCGGGAGCTGGCCCGGGCCGCCATGCACCGCATCCGGCAGGCCCGCGCGAGGGACTGACCGCTGCGCGCGGCGCGCGGGCGCGGCAGGCATGATCAGCCCATGGCCCGCAAGCAGAAGGCGCCGCTGACCTGGAAGCTCCTCGGCACGGGGACGGCCACCGTGTCGGGGATCGCCGTCCGCAAGCTCACCGACGCCGCCTGGTACGCGGCCCGCGGCAGCAACCCGCCGAAGAACCCGGCCGCCCCCGGGGTCAGCTGGCCCGAGGCGCTGGCCTGGGCCGCGTTCTCCGGGGTCGCCGTCGCCGGTGGCCGGTTGCTGGCCGCGCGCGGCGCGGCAGCGGCCTACCAGTCGCTGACCGGCAAGCTGCCCCCGGGGCTGAACGAGGCCGGCTGAGCGCCCTCAGCCCCGGGCCAGCCGCAGCGCGATGCCGTCGAGGATGTCGTGCTCGCTGACGACGACCTCGTCGAGCGCGAACGCGTCCATGACCACCCGCAGCACCAGCGCACCGGCGCCGATGACGTCGACGCGCCCGGGGTGCATGACGGCCTCGGCCGCGCGGCGCTCCCGGGTGGCGGTCAGCAGCCCCGCGGTGACCGACCGGACGGCGCCCACCGGGATCCGGGAGCCGTGGATGGCGTCGGCGTCGTAGAGCGGCAGCCGCAGCGCGAGCGCGGCCACGGTGGTCACCGAGCCGGCCAGGCCGACCAGGGTCGCGGTCTCCCCCACCGGGACCGCCGCGGCCACCTCGGCCAGCGCGGCGCGGATGTCGGCCTCGGCGGCGCCGATCTCGTCGGGCGTCGGCGGGTCGCCGTGCAGGTGCCGCTCGGTCAGGCGCACGCAGCCGACGTCGACCGACCGCGCGGCGCGGACCCCGCCGGCGTCGCCGAGCACGAACTCCGTGGACCCGCCGCCGATGTCGACGACCAGGTACGGCGGGCGCGGCGGCGGGTCGCCGTGCGCGGCCGCGGCGGCGTCCAGGGACGCGGTGGCGCCGAGGAAGGACAGCCGGGCCTCCTCGTCGCCGGGGACGACGTCGGGGAGCCGGCCGAGCGTGGCGAGGACCATGGCCTCGAAGTCGGCGCGGTTGGCCGCGTCGCGGGTGGCGCTGGTGGCCACCATCCGCACCGCCGTCGCGCCGAGGTCGCGGGCCTGGGCGGCGTACTCCGCGAGCACCACCCGGGTGCGCTCGACAGCCTCGGGCGCGAGGCGGCCGGTGGCGTCGACGCCCTGGCCGAGGCGGACGACCTCCATCCGGCGCAGCAGGTCGGTGTGCGGCCCCTCGGGCGGGACGTCGGCGACCAGCAGGCGGATGGAGTTGGTGCCGCAGTCGACGGCGGCGACCCGCGTCACGGGGACTCCTCCTCCTGGGCGCAGGGGCCGGGTGCCCACCACTCCCCCATCTCGGCCACGGCGCGGTCGCCGACGGGGTTGACCCCCGGGCCGGCGGCCAGGGCGTGGCCGGCGAGGGCGTGCAGGCACTTGACCCGGTCGGGCATGCCGCCGGCGGTGTTGCGGGTGGGCAGCTCACCGAGGGCGTCGCGCTCGGCCAGGTAGGCCTCGTGCGCGGCGCGGTAGGCCGCGGCCAGGCCGGCGTCGGTGCCGAGGTCGGCCTGCCACTCCCGCATCCGGCCGGCCGACTCCAGCCGGCTGGCGGCCGCGGACGCGCGCGGGCAGGTCAGGTAGTACAGCGTCGGGAACGGCGTGCCGTCCTCCAGCCGCGGCGAGGTCTGCACGACGTCGGGCTGGCCGCAGGGGCACCGGTGGGCCACCGCGCGCACCGCCCGGGGCGGGCGGCCGAGCTGGCGGCCGACGAGCTCGCGCTCCTCCGGGGTGATCGGCTCGCGCACCCGCTCCCCAGGCGCGGTCACCCGGCCTCCTCGTCGGCGTCGGCCACCGAGCCGAGCAGCTCCTCGTACCAGGGCCGCGGGGTGGTGTCGCCGGTGTCGGGCAGGGTGCCGGCGTCGCCCTCGGCCGCCTCGCCGTCGACCACGACGACCAGCCGGTCGCCGGGCAGCACGTAGGCCAGCCGCTCGCGGGCCTCCCGGGCGGTCCAGTCGGGGTCGGACTGGCGCGCCAGCTCCGCCTCGAGGTCGGCGATGCGCTGGTCGTACGCGGTGCTCTCGGCGGCCAGCCGGGCGAGCTCGGCGCGGCCCTCGAGCCACTGCCGCACCGGCCCGGCCAGGGTGAGCGCCAGCAGCAGGAGCAGCCCGACGAACAGCACCACGCGCCCGGTGACGAGCGGACGGCGGGCGACCGCGGCCCGCGGGGCCTGCCGCGGCGTCCGCCGTCCGGGACGGCGCGCGTCGGGGCGGCTGCCGGCGCCCGAGCGCGTCCCGGCCGGGATCGGCCGGGACGCGGCGTTCGACAGCGGCCGGCCGGTGGAACGCCGCCGGCCGGTGCCCGCGCTCACCTGCGTCAGCGGGCCCGCAGGCGCGGGAAGGCGGCCGCGCCGGCGTAGCGCGCGGCGTCGTCGAGCTCCTCCTCGATGCGCAGGAGCTGGTTGTACTTGGCCACCCGCTCGCTGCGCGCGGGGGCGCCGGTCTTGATCTGCCCGCAGTCGGTGGCGACGGCGAGGTCGGCGATCGTGGTGTCCTCGGTCTCGCCCGAGCGGTGGCTCATCATGCAGCGGTAGCCGCTGCGGTGGGCCAGGTTGACCGCGTCGAGGGTCTCGGTGAGCGTGCCGATCTGGTTGACCTTGACCAGCAGCGCGTTCGCGGCACCCCGCTCGATGCCGTCGGCCAGGCGGGTGGGGTTGGTGACGAACAGGTCGTCGCCGACGATCTGGACGCGGTCGCCGAGCGCCGAGGTCATCGCGACCCAGCCGTCCCAGTCCTCCTCGGAGAGCGGGTCCTCGATGGACACGACCGGGTAGGCCTCGACGAGCTCGCGGTAGTAGTCGACCAGGAACTCCGCCGAGCGGGTCTGGCCCTCGAAGTCGTAGCCGCCGTCGCCGTGGAACTCGGTGGCGGCGACGTCGAGGGCGAAGGCGATGTCGGTGCCGAGGGAGTATCCGGCCTTCTCGACGGCCTCGGCGATCAGGTCCAGCGCGGCCCGGTTGTTGGGCAGGTCGGGGGCGAAGCCGCCCTCGTCGCCCAGGCCGGTGGACAGCCCGCGGCCCTTGAGCACCGACTTGAGCGCGTGGTAGGTCTCCGCGCCGACCGCCAGCGCCTCGGCGAAGGTCGCCGCCCCGATCGGGGCGATCATGAACTCCTGGACGTCGACGTTGCTGTCGGCGTGGGCACCGCCGTTGAGGATGTTCATCATCGGCACCGGCAGCAGGTGCGACGACGGGCCGCCGACGTAGCGGAACAGCGGCAGGCCGGTGGAGTCGGCGGCCGCGCGGGCCACCGCGAGGCTGACGCCGAGGATCGCGTTCGCGCCCAGGCGGGACTTGTCCGGCGTGCCGTCGAGGTCGAGCAGCCGCTGGTCGACCAGGCGCTGCTCGGTGGCCTCGTAGCCGACGAGCTCGGGGCCGATGACGTCGAGGACGCCGTCGACGGCCTTGGTGACGCCCTTGCCGGCGTAGCGCTCGCCCCCGTCGCGGAGCTCCACCGCCTCGAAGGCGCCGGTGGAGGCGCCGCTCGGGACCGCCGCGCGGGCGATCGTCCCGTCGTCGAGGGCGACCTCGACCTCCACGGTGGGGTTCCCGCGCGAGTCCAGGATCTCCCGCGCGCCTACGGCATCGATGCTCGGCACGGGGAGCAGCCTAGCGAGGGGGAGGACCCGCCCGTCCGACCCCGACGCGGTCGCGGCACGCCTGTAACGGAGCGGTCACGGTGCGGTCTCGGCGGAACCGATCAAGCGATAACCTCCTCGTGGCGGGCGTCTCCCCCACGTCTGCGCCGTCGGAGGACCCGATGACCGAGCGCCAGCAGCAGCGACCCCCCGGGTACGGCGCCGGAGCCGCGCCTCCACCACCCGTGGACGCGGACGACGGGACGGGGCCGTCCATCCTCGGGTTCCCGCCGGATCCCGCCGAGGACGACGACGTCGCGGACGTGGAGCCCGCGCCGGAGGGCACGGAGGTGGCCGGGGTGGCGGTCCGCCCCGGACGGCTGGTCTACGTCCGCCGCCCCGACGTCGTCGGCGGGGTGCTCCTGCTGCTCGCCGGCGTGGCCGACGCGGCGAGCCTGTGGCTGCCGTGGGAACGGGACCGGGCGACCACCGGGCTGGACCTGGCGGCGCGTGCCGTCGACGTGGCCCGGGAGGGCGTGGCCGGGCTCGGGAGCACCGGCCTGTGGCAGCCGGCGACGGTGGCGGCCGGCGGGGTCGTGCTCGTCGTCCTCGGGCTCCTGCTGCTGCGTCCCGCGCGCGGCCACCGGGTGTCCGGGGTGCTGGCGCTGGGGGTCGCGCTGGCCGTGGCCGCCGCGGTCGTCGCCCGGCTGGTGGACGCCGGCTGGGACGCCCGCCTGCTGGGGTGGGGCGTGTGGTGCGCCGCCGCGGTCGCCGGGCTGGGCGTGCTCGGTGCGCTGAAGGCGATGCTCACCGCGCCACGGGTCACCACCGCGCCGACCGAGCGGCTCCTCGTCAGCCGGTAGGACCGGCCGGCCCTACCGACGACGTCGCGCGGCGACGGGCCTCGGCGTCGAGCTCGCCGGCGTAGCGGCGCACGGCCTCGCGGAGGGCGTCCTCGACGTCCCAGCCGCGCTGCGCGGCCGCGGCCACGACGGCGAGCAGCCGCTCCCCCAGCTCCTCCGGCGCCGCCGAGCCCAGGTCGGCCGGCTCCGGCGTGGGGTAGCCGGCGCGGGCGGCGCGGCGGACCAGCGCTGTCCCCCACGCGGTGGCCGGCTGGGACCGCGACACGCCCTCGGTGGGCGAGCGCCGCTGCTTCTCCGCCTTCTTGATCTCCTCCCAGCCCGCCTCGACCCCGGCCACGTCGCGCGGGCCGGCGTCGCCGAACACGTGCGGGTGCCGGCGGACCAGTTTGTCCACCAGGTCGGCGGCGACGTCGTCGACGTCGAAGCGCCGCTCCGGGCCGGCCTCGGCGGCCACCCGCGCGTGGAACACCACCTGGAGGAGCACGTCGCCGAGCTCCTCGCGCATGGCCGCGGCGTCGTCGTCGACGATCGCGTCGTAGGCCTCGTGCGCCTCCTCCAGCAGGTAGCCGCGCAGCGAGGAGTGGGTCTGCTCGGCGTCCCACGGGCACCCGCCGGGCGAGCGCAGCCGGTCCATCACCGCGACGACGTCGAGCAGCCGGGCGCCGGGCGGCTCCGCGGCGCCGTCGACCACCGGCACTCCGGGCGGCGACTCGCCGGGTGCGGCGAGGACGGCGACGTCGTCGTCGAGCGCTCCCGCGTCGGCGACGTCGGTGACCTCCCGGCCGGCCGCGCGCAGCACCTCCGCGGTGGCACCGGCACCCGGCAGCGCGGCGACCCGCCGGCCGTCCAGCGCGGCCCAGCCGGCGGGCCCGAGCAGCCCGGGCAGCCGCGGGCTGACGGTGACGACGACGGCGGGCGGCACGCCTCAGCCCCCGGCCGGGGCGGCGGCGTCGTCGAGCAGCTCGACGACGCCGCCCTCGGCCTCCTGCACGACGTCGTCGTCGGTGAGCTCGCCGTAGCGGGGGTTGACCGTGACCCCGACGTCGTCGCGGACCTCGTCCACCACGCCGGCGCCGGCCTCCTCGACCCCGACCGCGGCCTCGCTCTCCAGCTGCGGCCGGGCCTCCTCGAACGAGGGGGTCGTGCGGCTCGCGACGAAGACCACCACCACGCCCTGCACCCCCGGCAGGGTCAGCGTGAAGCCGGTGCCGGGAGCCGCCGCGGCGATGCCCTCGGCCAGTGGCCCGCTCACCTCGCTCGCGGCGGTGGTCTGCAGCTGCGGCAGCGAGTTCTCGCCGGGGAACCGCGCGGCCACGGCCGGGTAGGACGCGGGGGCGGCGGTCATCTCGGCGAGGGTGCTGTCGGCGGTGGCCTGGTCGGGGACGACGAAGTAGCCGAGGGAGAGCTGCTCGAGGTCGGCGCGCACCTGCTCGTAGCGGGCGCGCAGCGCCGCCTCGTCGAGGCCGGCGGCGTCGCCGGTGGCGGCGCCGAGCTCGCGGCGCAGCAGCTGCTGGCGGGCGCTCTCCCGGACGTCCTCCCGCGAGTAGCCCTGGCCGGCGGCCTGCGCGTACAGCGCCTCGGCGTCCTGGCCGGCCAGCGCCTCCTCGATGAACGCGTCGAGCTCGGCGTCGGTGACCTCGACGTCGTACCGCTGCGCCGCCTGGGCGTAGAGCTCCTCGCGGACCAGCAGCGTGAGCACCTGCCGGGTGAAGTCGCTCCCCGGCCCGCCGACGGCCTCGTCGATCGCGGGGTCGGCGAGCCGGTCGTCGACGGCCGACTGCAGCTCGGCGACGGTCACCTGCTCCTCGCCGACGTAGGCGGCCACGGACGGCGAGGTCCGGCAGCCGGCCACGGCGGCCACGGCGGCCAGGCCGACGGCCATCGACACGGTCAGCCGACGGGTACGCACCAGCGGAGCCTGCCACACCGGTCCCCGCGCCCGGCGCAGGCGGCGGGCCACCCGGCCGGGTGGTGTCCCCACGACGGGGGATGGAAGCGACGGCGCCCGCTGCCAGCATCGCCGGCATGCCGCCGCCCTCCCCCGCGCCCGCGCGCGAGGTGACCGCGGGCGTGACGGTCACCGTCGTCCCCCTGGTGGCCGACGACGACGGCCTGGCCCGCGCGGAGGCGCTGCTCTCCCCCGGCGAGGTCGCCCGCGCCCGGCGCGGCACACCCGCCGTCCACCGGCGCCGCGTGCTGCTGCGCGCCGCCCTCCGGACCGCGCTCGCGACCGAGCTGGGCACCGACCCCCGCCGGGTGCCGCTCAGCACGGGCGCCACGGGCCGCCCCGAGCTGCCCGCGGCCACGCGGCTGGACGCCGGGTGCTCGGCCGGCGGCGGCCTGGGCGTCGTCGCCGTGTCCCGCGGCCGCCGGATCGGCGTCGACCTGGAGCCAGTGGCGCCCTGGACGCCCGACGTGGCCGCCGAGGGGTGGCTGCACGCCACCGAGCTGCGCGCCATCGCGCTGCTGCCGCCGGGCGCCCGCCCGCTCGCGGCCACCCGCGCCTGGACCCGCAAGGAGGCCGTCCTCAAGGCCCGCGGGACCGGCCTGCGCGACGACCCGGCCGCCGTGGTCACCGCCATCGGGCCGGCCCGCGGACCGGTGGCCGGCTGGACGCTGCACGACGTGCCCGTGCCCGACGGGTGGGTGGCCAGCCTCGCGGTCGCCCCGGACGAGGAGTTCCCCCGATGACCCTGGCCCCCGCCGTCCCCCAGCTCGCGCGCTTCCGCGCCCGCTGCGAGGAGCTCACCGGCACCGCCCTGGACGCGCCCGGCGCGCTGCACGCCTTCTCGGTCGAGCGGCCGGAGCAGTTCTGGCGCGCCCTGCTCGACTGGTCGCAGCTGCCGTGGTCGGGGTCCGCGGACGTCGTGCTGACCGGCACCGACGTCGAGACCGCCCGGTTCTTCCCGGACCTGAGGCTGAACTACGCCGAGGCGCTGCTGCGCCCGCTCGAGGGCGCCGGTGACGACGCCCCTGCACTCACCGCCGTGCACGCCGACCGCCCGGCCGACCGGTGGACCCGCGGCGAGCTGCGCGACGCCGTCGCCCGGACGGTGACCGCGCTGCGCCGGCTCGGGCTCGCCGAGGGCGACCGGGTCGTGCTGATCGCGGGCAACACCGGCGAGACCGCCGTCGTCGCCCTCGCCGTGGCCGCGATCGGGGCCGCGGTCTCGACGGCCGCGCCGGACATGGGCGCGGCGTCCCTGCTCGGCCGCTTCGGCCAGGTCGACCCCGCGGTGCTCGTCCTCGACCGGCGGGCGGTCGCCGACGACGTCGTCGCCGAGGTCGTGGCCGGCCTGCCCACGCTGTGCCGGGTGCTGCTGCTCGACGACCGGCCGCTGCCCGACCTCGGCCTGCCGGTGGACCGGCTGGCCGACGCCACCGCGGACGCCGAGCCCGCCCGCGACTGGCCGCACCACGCCTTCGACACGCCGCTGTTCGTGATGTTCTCGTCGGGCACCACCGGCCCGCCCAAGGCCATGGTGCACGGGGCCGGCGGCACGCTGCTGGAGCACGTCAAGGAGCACCGGCTGCACGTCGACCTCGGCCCCGGCGACACGCTGTACTTCCACACCACCACCGCCTGGATGATGTGGAACTGGCAGCTGTCGGCGCTGGTCACCGGCGCCCACGTGGTCGTCTACGACGGCCCCGTCGCCGGCCCGGAGACGCTGTGGCAGCTCGCGGCCGACCGCCGCGTCACCGTCTTCGGCACCAGCCCGGCGTACCTGCAGCTCGGCCAGGACGCCGGCCTCCGGCCCGCCGACTCCGCCGACCTGTCGGCGCTGCGGGCCGTGCTCTCCACCGGCGCGGTCCTGCACGACTGGCAGTTCGACTGGGTCGCCGAGGCGGTCGGGCCGGTGCCGCTGCAGTCGATCTCCGGTGGCACCGACATCATCGGCTGCTTCGTGCTCGGCGCCCCCGACGTGCCGGTCCGGCGGGGCCGCTGCCAGACGCGCAGCCTCGGGCTCGACGTCGCGGCGGTCGACGAGGACGGCCGCGAGGTCGTCGGGGAGGTCGGCGAGCTGGTCTGCCGGCGCCCCTTCCCGAGTCGCCCCGTCGGGTTCCTCCGCGACCCCGACGGCCGCCGGTTCCACGACGCCTACTTCGCCGACCACCCGGGGATGTGGACCCACGGCGACCTGATCGAGTTCGACGCCGACGGGTCCTCGCGGCTGCACGGGCGCTCCGACGGCGTCCTCAACATCGATGGGCTGCGCATCGGGCCCAGCGAGATCTACACCGTGCTCCGGCAGCTCCCTGACGTCGCCGACGCGATGGCCGTCGAGCAGGGCGACGACAGCCGGCCCGGGGGCTCGCGCATGGTGCTGCTGGTCGTCCTGCGGCCGGGCGCCCGGCTCGACGGCGACCTCGACCGCACCATCCGGCGCACGCTGCGCCGGGAGGCCTCCGCCGCGCACGTGCCGTCGCTGGTCGTCGCGGTCGGCGAGCTGCCCCTGACCCACAACGGCAAGCGCTCCGAGCGCGCCGCGCGCGACGCCGTCAACGGCGACCCGATCGCCAACGCCGTCGCGCTGCGCAACCCCGGCTGCCTGGACGAGATCCGCCGGGCGGTCGTGGCGGCCACCGCCGCCCCGGCCGCGCCGGAGGAGGACGGCGGCCTGCTCGGGCAGGTCTCCCGCATCTGGTGCGAGGTGCTCGGGGTGCGCTCCGCCGACCCCGGCGACGACTGGTCCGACCTCGGCGGGACCTCCCGCCAGGTGCTCAGCCTGCTGCGGCGGGTCCGGCTGGAGCTCGACGCCGACGTCCCGGTGCAGCGGTTCGCCGAGGACCCGACGCCGGCCGGCCTGGCCCGGGCCGCCGCCGCGGCGCTCTCCGCCGCCCCCGCCGCCGTCATCGAGCTGCGGGCCGGGGAGGGCTCCCCGGTGTTCCTCGTGCCCGACGCCTGGGGACAGCTGAACCTGTACGCCGGACTGGTCGACCGGCTGGACACCGGCCGGCCGGTGCTCGGCCTGCGCCTGCCGCTGCAGGACGCCGGCGGCCGGCACCGCACGATCGAGGAGGTCGCCTCCGACGCCCTCGCGCAGGTCCGCGCCGCCCAGCCGGAGGGGCCCTACACCCTGCTCGGCTACTCCTTCGGCGGCCTGGTCGCCTTCGAGGTCGTCACCCGGCTGCGCGCCGCGGGTGAGGAGGTCGGCTGCCTCGGCCTGCTCGACACCCGCCCGCCCCAGGCGGCGCTCAACCGGTGGGAGGCGGGCCGGGTGCGCTGGGCCGGCCGCTGGGCCACGGCCCGCGCCGGCCGGCCGCTGCGCCGGCTCGTCCGCGCGGTCCGGGGCGGGGCCGCGCAGCCGGCGCCGGCGCCGGCCGCGGCGCCCGATCCCGAGCTGGCGTTCTTCCTCGGGACCCAGGAGGTGTCGGAGGCCTACCGGCCCGGCCGGTTCGACGGCCCGGTCTCCTACTTCCTCGCCGAGGGGTCACGGGACGCGGCGTCCCGCACGCTCGGCGCCTGGCGGCGCAGGGTCGGCGAGCTCCGGGTGGTCGGGGTCCCCGGCTACCACGGCGACCTCGACGACGAGCGGATCGGCATGCTCAGCGACCGGCACGTCGGCA
This sequence comes from Geodermatophilus sp. SYSU D00696, assembly GCF_054050235.1. Classification (NCBI taxonomy): domain Bacteria; kingdom Bacillati; phylum Actinomycetota; class Actinomycetes; order Geodermatophilales; family Geodermatophilaceae; genus Geodermatophilus; species Geodermatophilus sp. SYSU D00696. The sequence continues at coordinate 34,839 of NZ_JBJGYY010000005.1, forward strand.
CGCTGGCCGCGGAGGTCTCCGCCGCCCTGCGCTGAAGCGAGGTGTGATCGCGACCCGAGTGAGCAGTCGTGGTCGGCGACACGAGCCGACTCGCCGTGTCCTGACGCGACGACTGCTCACTCGGCAGGTGACCTCAGGCGGCCACCGGCTGCTCGAGCACCGCCCTCAGCAGTGAGTGCAGGTGCTCGAGCAGCGCGACGTCGCGCAGCGGGGTGCGCCGGTCGGGCCCGACCGGGACCTTGAGCGAGACCGTCTGGACGGCGGACTTGTACGTGGCGCCGTCGGCCAGCCGGTTCAGCCGCATCTGCTGCGACTCGCGGAGGGGCACCGGCGAGATCCGGATGGCGCGGCCCTGCAGCGACACCTCGGTGATGCCGAGGCTGCGCATGGCGGCGCGGAAACGGGCCACCGCCAGCAGGTTGAGCACCGGCGCGGGCGCCGTCCCGTAGCGGTCGGTGAGCTCGTCGAGCACGGCCTGGGCCTGGTCGTCGTCCTGCACCGAGGCGACCTTGCGGTAGGCCTCCATCCGCAGCCGCTCGCCAGGCACGTAGTCGTGCGGCAGGTGCGCGTCGACCGGCAGGTCGACCCGGACCTCGACCGGCTCGGGCGGCGCCTGCTGGCCGGTGACCTGGGCGCGGTAGTCGGCCACGGCCTCGCCGACCAGGCGGACGTAGAGGTCGAAGCCGACGCCGGCGATGTGCCCGGACTGCTCGCCGCCGAGCAGGTTGCCCGCGCCGCGGATCTCGAGGTCCTTCATGGCGACCGCCATGCCGGCGCCGAGGTCGGTGTTGTGCGCGATGGTGGTCAGCCGGTCGACCGAGGTCTCGGTCAGCGGCCGCGAGGGGTCGTAGGTGAAGTAGGCGTAGGCGCGCTCGCGACCACGGCCGACCCGGCCGCGGATCTGGTGCAGCTGCGAGAGGCCGAAGGTGTCGGCGCGGTCGACGACCAGCGTGTTGGCGTTGGGGATGTCCAGGCCCGACTCGACGATCGTCGTCGCGACCAGGACGTCGTACTCCTTCTCCCAGAAGCCGACCATGATCCGCTCGAGCTCGTGCTCCTTCATCTGGCCGTGGCCGACGGCCACGCGGGCCTCGGGCACCAGCTGCCGGATCTTCGCGGCGGCCTTGTCGATCGACTGCACCCGGTTGTGGATGACGAACACCTGGCCGTCGCGGAGCAGCTCGCGGCGGATGGCGGCGGCCATCTGCTTGTCGTCCCAGGCGCCCACGTAGGTGAGCACCGGGTGCCGCTCCTCGGGCGGGGTGAGGATCGTCGACATCTCCCGGATGCCGGTCAGGCTCATCTCCAGCGTGCGCGGGATCGGGGTCGCCGACATCGACAGGACGTCGACCGCCGTCCGCATCGTCTTCAGGTACTCCTTGTGCTCGACACCGAAGCGCTGCTCCTCGTCGACGATCACCAGGCCGAGGTCCTTGAACCGGGTGGTCGGCTGCAGCAGCCGGTGGGTGCCCACCAGGACGTCGACCTCGCCGGCGGCGAGCTGCCGCAGCGTCTCTGCGCTCTCGGCGTCGGACTGGAAGCGCGAGAGCACCTTCACGGTGACCGGGAACTGGGCCATCCGCTCCGAGAAGGTCTTGAAGTGCTGGTTGGCCAGCAGCGTCGTGGGCACCAGGACGGCGACCTGCTTGCCGTCCTGCACCGCCTTGAACGCCGCGCGGACGGCGATCTCGGTCTTGCCGTAGCCGACGTCGCCGCAGATGACCCGGTCCATCGGCACCGGGTTCTCCATGTCCCGCTTGACCTCGTCGATGGCGCCGAGCTGGTCGGGCGTCTCCTGGAACGGGAAGGCGTCCTCGAGCTCGCGCTGCCAGACGGTGTCCGGGCCGTACGCGTGGCCCTGGGTGGCCATGCGGGCGGAGTACAGGCGGATGAGCTCGGCAGCGATCTGCTTGACCGCCCTGCGGGCCTGGCCCTTGGTCTTCTGCCAGTCGGCGCCGCCGAGCTTGGACAGCGCCGGCTGCTCCCCGCCGACGTAGCGGGTGAGCTGGTCGAGGGCGTCGGTGGGCACGAAGAGCCGGTCCGGCGGCTGGTTCCGCTTGCTCGGCGCGTACTCGACGATGAGGTAGTCCCGCTGCCCGCCGTTGACGGTGCGGCTGACCATCTCGACGTAGCGGCCGATGCCGTGGTGCTCGTGGACGACGAGGTCGCCGGGCTGCAGCTGCACCAGGTCGACGGCGTTGCGCCGCCGGGCGGGCATCTTGACCGCGTCGCGCATCGTGGTGCCGCGCTGGCCGGTGAGGTCGTGCTCGGTGACCAGCGCCAGCTCGACCCCGGGCAGGGTGAAGCCCGACTCCAGGTTGCCCTGGGTGATCGAGATCAGCCCCGGCTCGGGCGCGGTCTCGAGGCCGGGCACCAGCCGCACGCCGAGGTCGGCGGCACCGAGCTGCTCGGCCGCGCGCTGGGCCGGGCCGGGCCCGGCGAAGGTCAGCACGACCCGCCAGCCGTCACGGGTCCAGGCGCGCAGCGTCGCGACGGCGCGGTCGAGGTCGCCGGCGAACCGCTCGACGGTGGTGGCCTCCAGGGCGCCCTGGTCGTCGCTCTCGAGGTCGCCGAGCGTGAACGCGCCGGTGGTCCACCACGGCAGGCCCCGGCCGCGGGCGGCGGCCTCGACGTCCTCGAGCGCCCGGAACGACGACGCGCCGAGGTCCAGCGGCGCCTCGCCGGCCTCGGCGGCGGTGGCCCAGGAGGCGGCGAGGAACTCCTCGGCGGTGCGCACCAGGTCGGCGGCGCGGCTGCGCACCCGCTCGGGGTCGGCGACCAAGACGTGGGTGCCGGCCGGGACGAGGTCGGTGAGCAGCTGCAGGTCGCCCTCGATCAGGGCGGGGGTCAGCGACTCCATGCCCTCGACGGCGATGCCCTCGGCGAGCCTGCCGAGCACGTCGGCCAGGCCGGGGTGCTCGGCGGCCAGCTCGGCGGCGCGGGCGCGGACCTCGTCGGTGAGCAGCAGCTCGCGGCACGGCGGGGCCCACAGCCGCTCGGGCCGCTCGTCGAGGGAGCGCTGGTCGGCGGCGGAGAAGTAGCGCAGCTCGTCGACCTCGTCGCCCCAGAACTCCACCCGGACCGGGTGCGGCTCGGTGGGCGGGAAGACGTCGAGCAGGCCGCCGCGGAGGGCGAACTCGCCCCGCTTCTCGACCAGCTCCACGCGGGTGTAGGCGGCGTCGACCAGCGCGCGGGCGACGTCGTCGAGCTCGGCGGTGTCGCCCGCGCGCAGCTCGACCGGCACGAGGTCGCCGAGCCCGGGCGCCAGCGGCTGCAGCACGCTGCGCACCGGGGCGACGAGCACGTCGATCGCGCCGTTCTCCCCCGGGTTGGTCAGGTCGCGCAGCACGGCCAGGCGGCGGCCCACGGTGTCCGCGCGCGGGGAGAGCCGCTCGTGCGGCAGCGTCTCCCAGGCCGGGAAGGTCTCCACCCGGCGGTCGGGCAGGAAGCAGCGGAGCAGGTCGGCGGCGAGGTCGGCGTCGCGCTCGCCGGTGGTGACCAGCAGGACCGGCACCCCCGCGCCCGGCTCGACCGCGGCCAGCGCGGCGGCGACCAGCGGCTGCACCGGCGGCGGGGCCGGGACGGCGAGCTCGGTCGACCCCGCGGCGGCCACCACGCGGGCGGTGCCGGGATCGCTGAGGACGACGTCGAGCACGCCGCGCAGGCTCACGGGGACTTCCTCCTGGGGACGACGGCCCGCAGTGGGCGCCGCCGAGTGCGGCGCCGGGCCCCCTCCCAGGCTAGACGGCCGGCGCCGGCCCCGCCGGGGCGCGATCGGCGGCCGGCGACGGCCGCGGCCCGGGATCGTCGAGCCGTCTGCTCGACCGTCGGGGTCGTCGAGGCCGGACCCGTGCCGGCGGGCGGACCCGGCGGTCGGGGCGCCCCCCGCGCCTCAACGCGGGAGCGCAGACGCCGTCCTGGTCGCGGGCTCGGCGGTCTCGAGCGCCTGCAGCGCCCGGCGCAGCGCGGTGCTCGAGGTGTGCATCGTGTACGGGAAGTAGTGGACGGTGACGCCGACCGAGGCCATGTCGCGCTCGAGCCGCTCACCCTTCGGCGTCCCCCGCCAGTCGTCGCCCTTGAACAGGACGGAGAAGCCCACGGCCCGCCAGGCCTCGAGCTTGTCCGGCACGAGCTCGGCGTGCACGTCGTCGACGACGCGCAGGCCGCGGACGATCTCCATCCGCTCGGCCAGCGGCACGACCGGCAGCCGGCCCTTGGTCTGCAGCAGCACCTCGTCGGCGACCACCCCGGCCACCAGCCGGTCGCAGTGCGCGGCGGCGTGCCGCAGCACGTTGAGGTGGCCGATGTGGAACAGGTCGTACGCGCCCGGCGCGTAGCCGATGACGGTCATGTCTCCCCCAGGACCTCGTCCGACGTCCCGGGCAGTCGACCAGCCGCGGTGACTGTGCGTCATCCCCCGACCGGGTCCACCCCGGCGGGAAGCACCCGGTCGGGGGACACGATCACTCCTCGTGAGCGCCCCACGAGGTCGGTCGGCAGACCCGGCGGAGGAGGCGGCGCCGGCCCTGTCGTGGGGCGACGGATCGCCGGATCGCCGTGCACACCGCTGTAGGCACCACCCGGACGGGCCCGCACCGACCTCCACGGCGCCTCACCCTTTCGGGCCGAGTGCTGTTTCGGCCAGCGGGACGTGACAGGAGACTCTGGGCGCGCTCCTCCGGGGCGTCTCCGTTCCTCAGTGAGAGGTCGCCGTGCACACTGACCGAGGCCGCGTGCTCCAGGATCGACGCACCGCACTCGCTGCCCGGGCGTTCCGGGCGAAGGCCGCCACGGTCCGCCGCCGCAACGACTCGTTCTTCCGTGAGCTGATGGGTCAGCAGACCATGGCACCCGAGGCCCTGCGCGACCTCCAGTGGCGCGGCGCCACCCGGATGCTGCAGTGGGCCACCGAGGGCACCGCCTTCTACCCCGACTTCTACGCCCGGCACGCGGTCGAGGTCCCGGCCGTGCGGAGCTGGGACGACTGGGAGGCCCTGCCGATCATCGACCGGTCCGTCGTCAAGGAGCACGCGTCCGGCTTCCTCTCCTCGGAAGCCCGTCCCGGGACCGTGCGGGAGGCCCTGACCGGGGGGAGCACCGGGCAGCCGCTGCAGACCAAGCAGGACGCCCGGGTGCCGTCCCTCGCGCTGGCCTGGCGGATGTACTCCTGGTGGGGGATCCAGCCCTGGGACGACCTCGCCCGGGTGGGACGCTGGGGGTTCGGCCGGATGGAGACCCTCAAGAACGACCTGCAGTGGTGGCCCACCCGGCAGAGTTACCTGGACGCCGCGCTCCTGAGTCCTGCTTCGATGCGGCGCTTCCACCGCCGGATCCGCGCGTCCCGTCCGGCTCTCCTCGAGGGTTACGTCGGGTCGATGCTCGAGTTCGCCGACTTCCTCGAGGAGTCGGGCCTCGACACTCCCTCCCTCAGGGCGGTCGCAACGACCGCGGCGCCGCTCACCACCTCGGCTCGTCACCGGCTGGAGTCCTTCTTCGGCGTACCCGTCTACGACGAGTACCGCGGCTCGGAGTTCGGTTGGCTGGCAGGCGAGTGCCGGGAGCGCAACGGTCTGCACCTGTTCGCCGACGTCCGCCTCGTCGAGGTGGTCGACGAGCGCGGCCGGCCGGTGCCCGCGGGCGAGGTCGGCGACCTCGTCGTCACGGACCTGACGAACCGGGTGTTCCCCCTCATCCGGTACCGGATCGGCGATCGCGGCGCGCTGCTCGGCGAGTCGTGTCCCTGTGGCGTCACCCTGCCGCTGATGAGCCAACCCGAGGGCCGCTCCACCGACATCCTCCGGCTGCCGAGCGGCCGGGCCATCGGACACCGGCTCATGGCGATGTTCAGCAGGCACCCCGACAGCGTGCGGCTGTTCCAGATCCACCAGCGTGCCGACTACTCGATCGTCGTGCGCGTCGTCCTCGGCGCCGGCCACGACAGCACGTCCCACGTCGAGGCGGCGGTGGAGACGCTCCGCCAGCGCATCGGCAACGAGGTCCCGGTCACCACCGAGTACGTCGACCGACTGCCGTTCACCGGTGGGAAGGTCAAGTACGTCATCTCGGACCTCGTTCCGACGCCTCCCGGGACGACGGAGGACCCGGTCGCACCGGCCACGGCCCGGTGAGCCGACGTCCACGGGACCGTCCCCCGGAGGAGAGCAGGCGCACCCTCGGTGCCGACAGCGGCTCGGGGCCGCTGCCTGCCGGCGCGTCTCCTCCCTTGGGGGGACGCCACCCGGCGGAGCGTTGCCGCCACCCGTCCGCGGACGTTCGACTGTTCGGAGGACCACCCCGCTGACGGGGTGGCGCGACGTGAGACGGGGACGGTCATGGACACCAGCAGCGCAACGGGCCTCCTCCGGCACATCGTCGCTCGGCTGTCGGTGGCGGCCCTGGTGGCACTGGTGGCCGTCGACCTCGCGCTGGTCGTGGCCTCGGTCGGCCACCTGCTGACCGCGAACGGTCCCGCCGACCGCGGCGGTCCGTGGGTGCTCGAGACCGACCGCGGCTTCGCCGAGCAGTGGGGGTACATGCAGCAGGCGACCATCGCGTTCCTCCTGGTCGTGCTGGCGCTGTACAGCCGACGGTGGGTGTTCCTGCCCTGGGCCGCCGTCTTCGCCGCCGCGCTCGCCGACGACAGCCTGCGCCTGCACGAGAACAGGGGCGCCTGGCTCGCCGACCGGCTCGGCGAGCGTCTCTGGTTCCCGGACGGCCTGCTGGGCCTGCGCGCCAACGACCTGGGCGAGATCCTCGTGTGGGGGCTGCTGGCCGTGGTGCCCGTCGTCGCCGCCGCGCTGCTGCACCGCCGCAGCGACGCCGCGACCCGGCGCGCCAGCCTCGGCGTGGCCGCGCTGCTCGCCGGCTACGTGCTGTTCGGTGGTCTGGTCGACCAGCTCCACGTGCTCGTCATGCACACCGCCATCGGTGACGCCGTCGGCACCGTCGAGGACGGCGGCGAGCTCGTCGTGCTGAGCCTGACCGTGGCCTACGCCCTCGGTCTGCTCGCGGCGGCCCGACGGCGCCCTGGGACCCCGGACGAGGACGACACTCCGGCCGTCCCCTCACTCGCCACCGGCACCGGGGCGCCGACGGCCTCCTGACCGTTCCCGCCCCCGGCGCAGCCGCGGGGTGCGCGTCCCGGCCGGCGAGTCGCCCTCAGCGCTCGGCGGCCGGGGGGAGACCCTGACGGGCCTGCCACCGGCCCGGGCGAGCGCGGCCGGGACGAGCAGTGGCGATCGCGACCCGGAGGCCGGGTCCGACGGGCCCGTCGGGGGATCCGGCGGTCGTCAGGGCCGAAGAGGCGGGTCGCCGACCGGGTCCACGGGAACGCACCGGCGCCCCAGGGCCGAGCCGCGCGCCGTCCGCCGTACGACCGGTGACCGGTCCGTCGCCCGGAGCTGCTCGGCGTCCGCTCACCGGGGGCCGCGCTCGGGGTGCGATCGCCACCCGGGGCACGGCCGCCCGCTCGCGTACGTCCACGGTGCGCCCGGCCGGCAACCCGGCCACGCGGGCGCTTCGGGACCGTGCTCGACGGCCGCAGCCGCCTGCGCAGGGCGGACCACCGCGCCTCAACGGCCGGTGCGCACCCGGATCCGGTGACGGGCCAGCTTGGCGACCAGGCGGACGGGGCCGTCCTCCGGGGCCACGTAGCACCGCGGGACGGTGAACCGATCGCCGGGCCGGTAGTCGCCGGTGACGCAGGCGTGGTCGTAGCCGGCGGCGCGGACCGTCTCGGCCGCGGCCTCGTCGAAGTCCCCCCACGGATAGCAGAAGCCGGAGACCGCGGACTGCAGGACGTCCTCGAGGACCCGGCGGCTCCCGGTGACCTCCCGGGCCACCACGACCGGGTCGGCGGCCGACAGCCGGACGTGGGTCAGGGTGTGGCTGCCGATCTCGTGCCCTGCCCTCGCGACCGCTCGGACACCGTCCGCGTCGAGCAGGTCCAACCGCGGGCCGGCGTCCCACTCGTTCGCTCCGCCGAGCCGGCCGGCGACGACGTAGAGCGTGCCGGTCATGCCGTGGCGGCCCAGTACCGGGACGGCCTGGTCGAGGAAGTCGGTGTAGCCGTCGTCGAAGGTCAGCCCCACCAGGCCGTCCGCCCGGCCGGCGTCGGCGGCCGCCATGAGCTCCCCCAGTGACACCCCGCGCAGGCCCAGCCGGCGGAGCAGTCGCAGGTGCGCGTCCAGGCGGTCCGGGTGGACCCGCAGCCGGTGCGGATCGGGTCCCGTCGACGCGCTGACCGAGTGGTACATGAGCACCGGCGGCAGGAGCAGTCGCGGGCCGCGCGGGCGGGCGTCGGCGCCGGCGGCCGCCGAGGGGCTGCTCACGGCTGGGGACCATCCGTCCCGGCTGTCCCGGCTCGGCTGAGTGCGGGCTCGCGGAGCTCGCGGAGGAGTCGCTCGACGGCGCCGTCGATCCTGTCGAGGACCCGTGAGAAGACGTCCTCGGAACGGCCGTACGGGTCCTCGATGTCGTCCTCTGCCGTCGTCCCGGTCCGCTGCGCCCGAGCCACCGGGGCAGCGCGCAGTGCCGCGGCGATCCGCTCCGCCGGCCCTCCGGGCAGGCGGGCGACCCCGACCAGGGCGGCGACGTCGGCGAACTCCACGAGGGTGAAGGTGCGACGCACCGCGCTCGGTACGGACGTGACCACGGCCCGGCGCTGAGCGGCGGTCATGGTGAGGACGAGGTCGGCGTCACGGACGGCGCCCGGCTGCACCTGGCGTGCCGTCGAGACACCCGGATCCACGCCCTGGGCGCGCAGCAGCCGGGCCATGGGCTCGGCGACGGGCTCTCCCACGGGAGCCGAGAGGCCCGCGCTGGTCACCTCGACCCCGGCCGCGGGCCCGAGGCCGGCACGCAGGAGCAGCTCCGCAGCAGGCGACCGGCAGATGTTGCCGGTGCAGACCACGAGGACGCGGAGCGGCTCCTCCGGCTGTCCGGTCCCGCTCACGACCCGACGGACGGGCGGCCGGCCGGTGCACGGTGGGCCACGTCGGCCGGCCGCCGGTCTCCCTCGGCCGTGACGCGCTCGGGCACGACCTCGCCCTGGCGGTAGGAGTAGGCCTCCTCGTCGCGGCGGACGTGGTTGAGCACGACGCCCAGGACCCGGGCCGAGACGCGCTCGAGGTTGCCCAGTGCGTGGCTCAGCTGCGTCCGACGGACCCGGCTGGCGTTGGCCACCACGACGGTGCCGTCGACGAGGCCGGCCAGGACGGTCGCGTCCGCCACCGGCAGCAGCGGCGACGTGTCGACCACGACGTAGTCGTAGGCCTGCCGCACGCGGTCGACCAGCCAGCGCATCGCCGGTGACCCGAGGAGCTCGGTCGGGTTGGGCGGGATCGCGCCGGACGGCAGCACGTGCAGCCCGCACGTGCCCCACTCCTGGACGACGTCCTCGAGGTCGGCGTCGCGGGCGAGGACGGTGGTCAGCCCGACGCCACCCTCGATCCGCAGCGCCTCGGCGACGGTGGGCCGGCGCAGGTCGGCGTCGACGAGCAGCACCCGGGCGCCGGTCTGCGCGAGGGCGACGGCGAGGTTGACCGAGATCGTCGACTTGCCCTCCGCGGAGAGCGCCGAGGTGACCGCGACGACGTGCGCACCCGGGCGGGCACTCCCGGCCGGGTCCTCGGCGACCCGGAGGAACTGGAGGTTCGTCCGCAACTGGCGGATGCTCTCCGCCGCGGGGCTGTGCGGGGCCGTCGCCACCTGGACCCGGCCCGGCTGCCGGCCCGACCAGACACCGACCGTGCCGAGCACGGGCAGCGTGGTCAGCTCGGCGAGGACGTCGGCATCGCGGACCCGGGTGTCGACGGCGTCGCGCGCCAGGGCGAGCAGGATGCCCAGGGTCAGACCCAGGACGGCGCCGGCGGCGATGTTGAGCACCGTGTCCGGCGAGGCCGCGGATGCCGGGGCGGTGGCCGGGCGCACGACCTCCACCCGCACGGTCGAGCTGCCGTCGTCGGGGTCCCTGGGCGCCAGTTCCTCCACCGCGTCGGCAGTCCGGTCGGCGACGGCGTTCGCCAGGTCCGCCGCCCGTGCCGGGTCGGGGTCCACGACGGTCAGGGCGATGACCACGGTGTTGTCGGACGCCTCGACGCTCACCCGGTCCTCGAGGCGCTCGGCCCCGCCGGAGACGTCGAACTCCGCCGCGACCCGCTCCAGCACGCGGGGCGTCAGGGCGAGGCTGGCGAAGGACGCCATCTGCTCACGGGTGAACCGCGCGCCGTTGGCCAGGTCGTCGACCCCCTGGGCCGTCGTCACCGAGACGTAGAGCTCGGCCGTCGACTCGTAGGTGCGCGGGAGGAGCGTGCTCAACAGGACCGCGCCGGTGAGGCACACCAACAACACGGACGAGATCCACCGGATCCGGCGCCGCAGAACGGTCAGGAAATGGTTCAGTGCCACAGGATTCCCTCCGGGGCGGGCGACAGCACCCGAGAACTCGTCGATCGAACGGTGAACGTAACTGTCAGAATGGCGAGGATTCCACGGCCCTCCCCATTCCGGGTGACGCGGCGGGCGACTCGTCGGCCGGGTGCCGGGCCGCGGCCTGGCTGAAGACGGCGAGTCCGGCGACGAACCAGAGCAGCGTCGAGTACTGGGTGATGAGGGCAACGGTGACCAGCGCGGGGATCTGGGCGACCACGGCGATCGTGGGCGCGGTCGCCCGCCTCGACACCAGGCACCAGAGGCCCCCGACGAGGAGGGCGACGACGACGACCATCGGCACCCAGCCGTAGTCGAGGCCGACCAGCAGCACGGCGTTGTCGATCGAGTCGAAGCCGGCGAAGGTGCGCTCCCCCGTCGGCGAGACGTACAGGCTCTCGGCCAGGCCGAAGGCGCGCAGCGTGGGGAGCAGGTCGAGCAGGTCGATGCGGTAACCGGCGCTGGCCGAGGCCTCGTCGCCCGCGGCCTCGAAGGTGCCGGCGATGAGGGACGACAGTCCCACAGCCGCCACGGCCAGCCCTCCGATGACGCTCCAGCGCATGCGTGCCGACAGCTCCGAGCGCACGAACAGGACCGACAGCGCGACCCCGCCGATGGCGGTGAGGAGGCCGATGCGGCTGAAGGTGACCGCGGCCGCGGCCACCAGGACCACCACCATGGCCAGCCGCACACCGGACCGGAAGCGCGAGGCCAGAGCCAGGGGCACGGCCAGCGCCAGGCTGGCGCCCAGGGCGATGGAGTGCCCGAACGCGGCCTCGGCGCGAGCCTGCCCGCCCCGTTCCTGGATGGGCGACCAGTCGTCGTGGAGGCTGCCCGAGCCGGGAACGGTCGCGAAGGGATTCCACCCGGTGAGGAACTCGACGATCGCGAACCCGGCGACCACGGTGAGGGCCACGGCGATCGCGCCGTAGACCCAGCCCAGCGGCACCCGGTGACCGATGACGCGGCCGGCCAGGAAGGCCCCGGCCCACTGCACCGCGACGAGGAAGACGTCGGACACGGTGGATCGACCGGCGACCGCGCCGACCAGAGCGGCGGCGAGGAAGAGCACCAGGAGCCCGTCGGCGCGGGTCACCCGGCCCTCGGCGGTGTTCCGTCCGAACAGGACGCCCGGTAGCACGCAGGCCACGAGGCCGATGGTGGCGGCCACGTGGGACTCGAGTTCGACGACGAGGGTCAGCCCGACCCAGACCGGGACACCGCAGACCACGACCAGCCAGCCCACCAGGGCCGCCCGCGGTGCCCGGTGCAGGAGGACCAGGCCCAGGGCGCCGGCGGACAGCGCGGCGCCCGCCAGCAGGAGCGCCGTCATCTCGACCCCCTGGACGACAGCGAGCAGTGCACGACCCGATCCCCCCGACTCCGCCCGCCGACCGCGGGTCACGACTACTCCCTCCGCAACACGCGGAGCGCCCTCACACCGTTCCACGGAAATGCGCCCCGACCATTCGGCACCTCTCACGGGATCACCCGAAAGGAGTGCACTCCTCCGTTCTCGGTCAGAAATGGACGTACCTTCTCCACGGACGGGTGAGTGCGATCCGCCGGGAACGGGCTCCGGTGTCGAGAACCGTTCGTCACGGGATCCCAGTGAGGCGAGGAGTCGGGTGTGTCCGGACCAGAGGGAGCGGCGGACGTCGTCGTCGCCGTGCTCACCTACCGCCGCACCGACCGGCTGCCCGCCCTGCTCGGCGCACTCGAGCAGCAGGCGGGCTCGGTCGAGCCGCGAGCCGCCGTCCTCGTCGTCGACAACGACCCCGAGGGCAGCGCGGCCGACGTGGTCGGCGCCCGGGGTGGACGCGGCATCCGCTACGTCCACGAGCCGAGGCCCGGGATCTCCGCCGCCCGGAACCGGGCCCTTGCCGAGGCCGGTGACGCCGACGTGCTCGTCTTCATCGACGACGACGAGCTGCCCTCCCCCGGGTGGCTCGCGCACCTCGTGGCCGGGTGGTCGAGGTGGCGGTGCGCCGCCGTGGCCGGCCCGGTGCCTGCCCACCTCACGGGTCCGGCGGACGCCTGGGTCTCGGGCTCCGGCGCCTTCGATCGACGTCGCCTGCCCACCGGCACGTCCGTGGGGGGCGCGGGAGCCGGCAACCTGCTGCTCGACCTGCACCAGGTGCGCGCCCTCGGACTGGGCTTCGACGAGCGCTTCGGGCTCACCGGCGGGGAGGACACCCTCTTCACCCACGCGCTCGTGCGCCGGGGTGGGGAGATCCGGTGGTGTGACGAGGCCGAGGCGGTCGAGTTCGTGCCACCCGACCGGCTGACCCGCGGCTGGGTACTGCGGCGCAGCTTCCGGGCCGCCGGCTCCTGGAGCCGGGCGGAGGTGCACCTGGCCGGCACGGCGGTCGCCCGGTGGCGCACGCGGCTCGTCGTCGTGGCCAAGGCAGCCGTGCGGATCACGGGGTCGCTGCTGGCGGCCGGCGGGGGGATCGCCCGCCGCGACGTCGCGGCGCGGGCCCGCGCCGTCACGAAGCTGGCGAGCTACGCCGGCCTCGTCACGGGCGCCTTCGGATACGTGCCCGGTGAGTACGCACGGCCGCCGGCCGGTCCTGCCGCCGGCGCCGCAGGACGCACGGGACCGGCGGTTCCGGAGGTGCAGCATGCCGTCCGCCGCTGAACCGCCGCCCCACGGCACCACCACCGACACCCTCCCCTCCGCGGCCTCGCAGCCGGCCGGCAGCGGGCCCGGCCTGGGTCGCGTGGCCGCCCGGGGCGCCGGGGTCACCCTGGCCGGGCAGGGCGCGCGGATCCTGCTGCAGTTCGCCTCCGTCGTCGTCCTGGCCCGGCTGCTCAGCCCCCACGACTACGGCCTCATGGCCGTCGGCCTGGTGGTCGTCGGCATGGGCGAGGTGGTCCGCGACCTCGGGTTGTCCACCGCCGCGATCCGGGCACCGGAGCTCACCCCGCGTCAGCGGGACGGGCTGTTCTGGGTCAACGCCGGGGCGGGTCTGGTGCTGGCGGCCGTCGTGACCGCCGGGGCGGGTGTCGTCGCCGACGTCTTCTCGCAGGCCGAGCTGCTACCGGTGACGCAGGCGCTGGCGCTGACCTTCGTGCTCAACGGCCTCGCGGCCCAGTACCGCGCCGGCCTCACCCGCGACCTGCGCTTCGGAGCGGTCGCGGGCGCCGACCTGCTCGCCCAGCTGGCGGCGCTGGCCGTCGCGGTGGTCGCGGCGGCCGCGGGTGCGGGCTACTGGGCGCTGGTCGCTCAGCAGCTCACCGTGGGCACGGTCGCCCTCGTCGCCGTCGTGGCGCTGGCCCGCTGGGTGCCGGGACGGCCGCGCCGAGGGTCCGGGCTGCGGCCGTTCCTCCGCTTCGGCGGCGGTCTCACCGGGACGCACATCGCCTACTACCTCGGCAACAACCTGGACACCATGGCCCTCGGCCTGTGGTCCGGGCCGGCGGCGCTGGGCATCTACAGCCGTGGCTTCCAGCTCCTGATGACGCCGTTGGCCCAGCTCCGGACGCCGGCCACCACGGTCGCCGTCCCGGTGCTGTCCCGGTTGCAGGCGGATCCGGTGCGCTTCGGCGAGTACCTGCGCCGCGGCCAGCTGGCCCTGGGCATCCCGATCGTCACCGCGCTGGCCCTGGTCGCCGGCGCGGCCGTTCCGATCGTCGACATCGTGCTCGGCGCACGCTGGCACCCCGTGGCGCCCGTGTTGGCGCTGCTCGCTGTGGCAGGCAGCGCCCAGACCCTGTCCTTCGTCGGGTTCTGGGTGTACCTGTCCCGGGGACTGTCGGACGCGCTCCTGCGCTACACGGCCGTCACCCTCGTCCTCAAGGCGGCGTGCATCGCCGTCGGCGCCCTCTTCGGCGTGACCGGTGTGGCGGCCGGATACGCCGCGGCGGCCCTCGTCGAGTGGCCGCTGTCGCTGTGGTGGCTCTCCCGGCTCGCCGTGATCCCGGTGCGCGCCCTCCTGCTCGGCGCGCTGCGGATCACCGGTGGCGCGGCCGTCGCGGGCGCTGCGTGCCTCCTGGCCACCCGACTGGCGACCGGCTGGCCGGCGCCTGGAGAGCTGACCGCGGGCCTCGGGGCGGGTCTGGCCGCGTACGCCCTCACCCTGCTCGTCCCCGCCGTCCGCGCCGACCTGGCCGGGGTGCTGGCCTGGGGTCGTCAGATGCTCGGCCGGAGCCGCTGAGCCGGCAGCGCGCGGCGGCGCCGGACCGGCTCAGCGGCGCCTCCCCGTGACTCTCCCCCGGTCGCGACGCGGTGCCGGCTGGGCGCTGGTGGGAGGGCCGTCACCGGTCCGTGTCCCGCATGCGGGTGACCGGCCGCTCGGGGCCGGCCAGCACGGTGGCGTCGCTCGACGTCCGACCGGCGCGGTCGTGCGACCTGCGGCCGACGCCGGCGCGGGCCGGCGGTGCAGCTGGGATCGCCGGGGGGCGAGGGGCTGAGGAGGCCGGGCAGTCGCCCGGCCTCCTCAGGCGTGGAACCAGGTCTCGCGGACCAGTGAGCCGGCGTCGAGCGCCGCCTGCAGGGACCGGGCACCGAGCCCACGCTCGGCGTAGCCCTCGAGCACGGCCCGCACGAGTTCTCCCCGGTCCACCTGGGGCGGCGGACCGTCGCAGGCGGCGTCCTCCGGCCCGGCGAAGCCGTCGTGGGCCAGGACGATCGACCCACGCGTCACGCCGGCCATGGCCTTGGCCAGCCGCTCCTCGGGCGAGACGTCCCTCCAGTCCCACGTCGTCGGCCCCCAGAGCACGGGCAGCAGGCCGGCGTCGAGGGCGGCGCGCCAGTTGCGCATGGTCTGCCGGCCGTAGGGAGGCCGGAACCAGCGGACCGGAGCGCCGAGGACGTCCTCCAGCTCGGCCTTGCCGTCGCGGACCCGTCGGGCGACCTCGTCGGGGTGCAGCGTGGGCAGGGCGCGGTGGTCCACCCCGTGCAGCGCCACCTCGTGCCCGGCGGCCACCACCTCCTCCAGCAGCGCGGGGTACCTGCGCACGCGAGTGAGCAGCACGAAGAAGGTCGCGCTCGCGCTCGCGTCCGCCAGGGCGGTCAGCACCCGGTCGGTCCCGCCCGGCTCCGGTCCGTCGTCGAAGGTCAGGACGACGTGCGGCGCGGCGGTCCGCACCTCGACCGCCGAGCCGAGCAGGGTGCCGGCACCGCGGCGGGCGGTGCGCCGGGTGGTGCGGACGACGGTCCGCAGCAGCGCGGGGGCGCTCACCGGGCGCTCCTCAGCGCCGGCCGCCAGCGGCGTCCCGACCGGGCGTACTCCTCGTACACCATCCCGCACGCGCCGCCGATCATCCCGACGCCGCGGAACACGTACCTCAGGCCCCGCGCCTGGTGGCGGCGGGAACGGGTCGCCAGTCCCCAGCACCAGCGTGCAGCGCCCCCGCCGACACACAGCACACCCCGGGCCGCCCCGCGGGCCCGCCGCGCCAGCCGAGCGCGGGACCCGGAGGTCAGCCGCAGGTCGATCAGCACGGTCGAGTTGCCGTGGCTGCACGCGCGGGTCAGGACCCAGGCGCGGGTCATCCGTGCGGCCGGCACGTGGTCGACGGCGGCGGACTCGTCACACCAGACCATCCGGCCGCCGGCCCGGGCCAGCTGCCGGCTGAAGAGGTTGTCCTCCCCACCGCCCAGACCGAGGGCGGACTCGAACCGGATGCCGGACCCGCGCACCTGCTCCAGGTCGAGGAGCAGGTTGCCGCTCGCCGCGACGTCGATCGCGGTCCCTGTCGGCATCCTGCGGCGGGCGAAGAAGTCCCCGGCGCGGATCCACGCGTCGAGCTCTCCGGCGAACTCCGTCCGGACGACCCCGGCGACCGCGGCCGCGCCGGTGGCCGCCCAGGTCTCGAGCAGGTACGCCAGCCAGCCGTCGGCCGGCCGCTCGTCGTCGTCGATGAAGGCCAGCACCCGGGCCTCGGCCGCCTCGTCCAGAGCGCGGTTGCGGACCGCCGCGATGCCGGGTGTGGGCTCGGCCGCGTAACGGACCCCCACCATCCCGCTCACGACGGCGACGGCACTCCGGTCGGGGTCGTTGTCCACGACCAGCACGTCGGCGAGGTACCGGCTGTCGGGTGCGGAGGACACCTCGGAGGCCTGCGCGAGCAGCAGCGGCAACAGCGCGCGCAGTTCGTCCGGGCGGCGGAAAGTGGGCACCGCGACCGTGACCCGCACGGTGTCCGTCGGCGTGGCGGGGACCGCCGGGGTCGTCGCCGTCATCGCGAGATCACCGCTGCTCGCTCCTCGGTGGTCGGGGTCGGGGCCGGGGTGTGCGCGACCTGCCGTCCGAGGTGGTCGCGGGCCGGCGACGGCGTCAGCTGCACGCGCGACCCGAGCAGGAGACGTGCGAGGCGCCGCCGGTACCAGGTCGGCGCGTGTCGGTCCCGCACCGTCCCCGCATCCCGGACGGCGGCAGCACGGAACCGCGGCCAGTCGCTGACGACGCGCTCGACCGCGTCGGCCCACAGGTCCGGACGAGCCGCCTCGGCGACCTGGGCACCGGCACAGCCGTCCACCGCCTCGCGGAGCCCCGGCAGGTCGCTGACCACCGTGGGCCGCGCGGCGAGCAACGACTCGACCGCCACGTTCCCGAACGACTCGTCGAGCACGGAGGGGACGAGGACGACGTCGGCCGCCGCCAGGGCTGGTCCCACGTCGGGGCGGAACCCGTCGAAGGCGACCCGCCCGGTGAGGTCGGCGGCCGACGAGCGCAGCCGCCTCTCGAACCACTCGTAGCCGGGGTACACCGAACCGAGCAGCGTCAGCCGCGCGTCGACCCCGCGGGCGAGCAGCTCCCGCAGGGTCGCGACGGCGACGTCGGGACCCTTCCGCGGGGACAGCCGGCCCACGTACAGCAGGTGGACCGGGGCGTCGAGCCGGGCTCTCGGTGGGGCGGCCGGGTCGGATCCCTGCACCGGGTTCGCCACCACCGTCACACGGTCGGTGAGCGCGGGCACGAGACGGAGCAGGACGTCGCGGGTGAACCGGCTGTTGGCCACGACCGTGTGCGCGCACCGGAGCGGGAGGAGCAGGACCCGGCGGAGGACCACGGGACCCGGCCACTCCGCTTCGTGGACGTGGCAGGCCACCGACCGGCGGGCCAGCCGGGCCAGCAGCAGCCAGGACGGCAGGATCGTCGTGTTGACGACCACCCCGTCGCCACCGTGACGGCGGAGCAGGACCAGCGCCGGGACCAGGCCCGCGACAGCGTCACGGAGGAGGCACAGCAGACCTGCCGGGCGGAGCACCGACTTGCGCAGCACCGGCATCCGGTGGATGACGACGCGCGCCCCGCGCCGTTCGAGTTCGGCGACCAACGGTCCACTCCCGGACAGCGCCACGACGACGTCGGCTGCGGGCAGCAGTGCGGTGACCGACTCCAGGAACACCCGGTCGGAGCCGTACAGCTCCGCGCCGGGGTGGACCATGACGACCGACGGCCGTCGCCTCAGGGGACGGGGACCGGTGAGCAACGCGCCCAGGGCCAGGGCGACACCGGCGAGGGAGCCCGCGACCGCGGCCCACAGGAGACCCGGGGAGCGCAGCAGTTGCCGCCTCCCGCCGCGGAGTAGGATCTCCCAGCTCACGCGGGGTGTGGCGAACACCCAGCGCAGCAGCCGGGCCCGGCCGAGGTGCCGGGCGGCGAAGGCCAGCCGGTTGCGACAGTTGTACCGGTAGTACAGGGCGGACTTCGCGCCCTCCGGGCGCCCGTCGGCGTGGGTGCCGCCCTCGTCGTGGACGGCGACCAGGTCCTCGCGGAGGACGACGGTGCCGCCGGCCGCGACGGCCCGGTACCCCAGGTCGACGTCCTCCCAGTACAGGAAGTAGCCCTCGTCGAATCCGCCGATCCGGGTGAGCAGGTCGTCGTGGACCACCAAGCAGGCCCCGCAGAGCCAGTCGCCGGGGTCGGTGGTGCTCCGATCGGCGTCGACCGGCCGGCTGCGGACCCGGCCGTCACGGAGGTCGGTCCGGGCGACCCGGAAGACGACGCGCCCCTGGGAGTCGACCAGCAGCGGGCTGATCAGTGCCATGGGCTCGCGCAGGCTGTGGGCGCGGAGCTCGGCGACGACGCCGGGATCGATGACGGCGTCGGGGTTCAGGAACAGGAAGGTCCGGCAGCCCAGCTCCCGGCCGGCGGCCACACCGGCGTTGCAGGCGGCGCCGAAGCCCCGGTTGTCCGGCATGCCGACGACGTGCCAGCCCCGGGCGGCGCCGAGTTCCTCGACGGCCCGCCGGTTGGCCGGTGTGGAGAAGTTGTCGACGACGACGACGCGCACGTCCGGCCCCGACGAGTCCGCGGTGGCGAGGTTCCGGCGGAGCAGGTCGGCCGAGCCGAACGAGACCACGACGACGGCGAGTGGCGCCGTGTCAGCCATGAGGGTTCCCTTCCGCTGTCGTGTTCCTGCGGCCGCGGGACCGGCACCGACTGCAGATGACGGCCGATGGTGCGGGCTGCCGGGCGGACCCGTCATCACCCGCGAGGGTCACCGCGGGACGACCTCACCCCCGGCGGTGACCCGCCGGGGGTGAGGTCGTCATCGCCATGGGGTCACGGCGTGGGCGGTGCCTGCCCCGTCTGGCCGACCCACAGGTCGTCCAGGCGGAGGTCCTGGCGACGGGTGGCGCTGCTGGAGGTGTACACCTCCAGGGACAGCGCACCCGGCCGCTGCAGCGCGGCGGTGGTGTCGGTGGCGGTCACCGTCCACGCCGCCGGCTCGGCCGTGCCCGCCGGCCAGACCTTGGCCCGCAGCGCCGTGCCCTCCAGCTCCAGCCGCACGGTCAGCGCCGTGCCCGGCGTGTACGTGCCGGTCAGCCGCTGGGAGGCCAGCACCGTCTCCGCACCGTCCATCGTCCGGTCCAGGCGGACGTCGACCACGCCGGTGCTCTGGAAGCGCACCGTGACCCGCTGGTCGGTGGTGCCCACCTTGCGCCCGCTCAGGGACACCCAGGACCCCGTCCCCGTCGCCGCCTGCGGCAGCGTGACCTCCGCCTGCACCGACACGTCCTGACCGGACACCGTGCCCAGCGTCGCGGCCACCGTGCGGCCGATACCGCCGCTGAGCTGACCGGCCCCGCCGGTCACCGACGAGATCGCCGAGCTGCCGGTCACCGTCCACGCCCCGCCGCGGTCGGCGGTGCCCCACCCGGAGGTGACGCTCCGCTCGAAGGCGTCCGCGGCCACCGGCTGCACGCCCGGCTCGGGCGCCGGCGCGGTCACCGTGACCTGCCGGGTGACCGTGCCGGTGGCACCGTCGTCGTCGGTGACGGTCAGCCGCACCGTGTAGGTGCCGGCCGCCGCGTAGGTGTGCGAGGCCGTGGCGCCGGTGCCGGTGGCCCCGTCGCCGAAGTCCCACGCGAACCCGGCCACGGTGCCGTCGGTGTCGGCCGACGTCGAGCCGTCCACCGACACCCGCAGGTCCGCCACCGAGGTGGTGAACGCCGCCGTCGGGGCGGCGTTCGGTGCCGGGTCGACGACCGTGCCGGGCCGCTCGGCGCGCAGGTTGTCCAACCGGACGACCTGACCGCGCGTGGCGGTGCCCGACGTGTACACGTCCAGGAACAGCGCACCCGGCCGCTGCAGCGCGGCGGTGGTGTCGGTGGCGGTCACCGTCCACGCCGCCGGCTCGGCCGTGCCCGCCGGCCAGGCCTTGGCCCGCAGCGCCGTGCCCACGATCTCCAGCCGCACGGTCAGCGCGGTACCGGGGGTGTAGGTACCGGCCAGACGCTGGGTGGCCAGGATCGTCTCCGATCCGCCGATCACCCGGTACAGGTAGAGGTCCGTCTCACCGGTGCTGCGGAACCGCAGCGTCGCCCGGTAGTCGTCGCCGGCCACCTGCCGACCGCCGAGGTAGACGTAGGTGCCGCCTCCGGTGGCCGCCTGCACCAGGGTCAGGTCGGCCTGGATCGCGACGTCCTGCGCGGACACCTCACGGAGCGTGGCGCTCACACCGCGGCCGATGCCGCCGCCCAGCTGGCCGGCGCCGCCGGTCACCGAGGAGACGTTCGAGCCGCCGCCCATCGTCCACGCCCCGCCGCGGTCGGCCGACCCCCAACCGGAGGCCACCTCCCGGCCGAAGGCGTCGGCGGCGATGGACCCCGCACCGGCCGGCGCCGGAGCCACGGTCACCTCCCGTGAGGCGTTCGCCGTCGCGCCGTCGTCGTCGGTGACGGTCAGCCGCACCGTGTAGGTGCCCGCCGCGGCGTAGACGTGCGAGGCCGTGGCACCGGTGCCGGTCGCCCCGTCGCCGAAGTCCCACGCGTACGTGCTGACGGTGCCGTCGGCGTCCCGGGACGACGTTGCGTCGACCGCCACGGTCAGGTCGCGCGCAGCCGCGGTGAACGCTGCTGTCGGCGCGACGTTCGGGGCCTGGCCGGTCCGGCCGGCGCTGTCGTGCGCCGCCACCCGCTCCGCCGAGAGGGCCGTCGAGTAGACGGCGACCTCGTCGATCTGGCCGGCGAACCAGTCCAGGCCGCTGGCCCAGCTGCGGTCGCCCCCGACCCGCCAGTAACCGGTGATCGGGTCGGCTCGGACGACATCGGCACGCCTGCCGACGAGCTGCCCGTCCACGTAGAGCGACAGGCCTGCAGGGCCGAGGCTGCCGGCCACGTGGTGCCATCGTCCGTCGTTGTACGCGCCGCTCGTGGTGATCGTCTGCCCGGCGCCGTTGTAGACGCCGAAGGACACCCGGCCCTGCGCGTCCATGTAGACGTGCCGGTCGTACAAGGTGCTCAGGCCGGTTCGGGCGTTGCCGAAGCCGACGATCTTCCCGCCGGCGCTCGAGGTGGTCTGGAACCAGGCCTCGACGGTGAACACCTGCGGGCTGACCACGGCCGTCTGCGTCGCGAGTGACCCGGCGGAGGTCCCGTTGAAGCGGTAGGCCCGGTCGGTGTCACCGGCGATCGCGCCGGTCTGGTTGCGCGTGACGCCCGTGCTGACCGTCATGTCCTGCGCCTGACTGCCCAGCCGGTCGTATGCCAGCGACCCGGACGTCTCTCCCAGTGGCCAGTGGCTCTGGGCGCCGTCCGAGGCGACCACCTGCGCGTACGGGCGGTCGGCGCTGCTGTTCGAGGCGCCCACGGTGGCCGTCGCCCAGGTGGAGGTCAGCCGGTTGCCGGCCGGATCGCTCGCGACCACGACGTAGCGGTGGGATCCGGCGGCGGCGCCCGTGTCGGAACAGCCGTAGGTGGGCAGCTGCCACCACTGGGAGGGGCGGGTGACCTGGCAGACCGGGGTGCCGGACTCGGCGTCCCGGTACACCCGGTAGGTCAGGTGCTCGTTGTCCCGGTCGTGCACGGCCCGCCACGTGATGCGGACGGCTCCGGGGAGCATGGTGACGGTCGGCGCGAAGGTGCCGGTCGCCCGGGGGGCGACCCGGTTGGGCGCCGAGGACGGGACGGCGAAGCGCACGAGTCCCTGCTGCTCGGAGCCGTTGACGCCCGGGAACTCGCCGCCGTAGACGACGTAGTCCCGGTTGCCGGTCACGGACCACCCAGCCTGGTACTGCTGGGTGTAGGTCCCGGAGTAGAAGGTGGGGTACCAGGGCAGCACCGACGGCGCCGGCTTGCCCGCGAAGTTCTGGTTCCTGATGGTGGCGGTGCCCACGGTACCGGCCGGGGCGAGCGAGAGACTCGTCCCGAACATGTTGACCCGCGGGTCCTGCTCGGGGAAGCCGCCGATGTTGCTGCAGGCGTGGGCGTGCGTGGCGTGGTAGACGACGCCGTTGACCGCGAACGCGCTGTAGGTGTCGCCTCGGCAGTCGTTGATCCAGCGGACCGCGCCGCCGTCCGCGGCTGCGGCGAAGGAGCCCTCGAGGTTGCCCGGGCCGTAGAAGTCGTATCCCGTGCCGTAGACGTTCGTACCGTCGGTGCTCAGGCTCCAGATCGCGGAGTTGACGCCCTGGTTGGTGATCAGTGAGTTGACGGCGAAGGGCCGGGTGGCGCCGGTGGCGCCGTCGAGAGCGCCCACGCCGGTCGCCTTCACGCCGTTGAGCGAGTCGAAGCGGCCGGCGACGACGACCTGGCCGTTGCTGCCCGCGACCACCATCGCCAGCACGTAGTTGCTCGTCTGCGCGTTCTTCACCGGCTCGTTCGGCAGCCAGTTGCCCGCCGTGGACCCGACGCCAGGGCGCGGAGCCCAGGGCAGCAGAGCCCCGTTGCTCGCCGACACGGCGGCCAGGCGCTCACGGGCGGTCGACCCGACGGCACTGAACTCACCGCCGAGGTAGACGGTCGAGTTCGTCGCCGCGACCGCGCGCACGGTGCTGTTGGCCGCCGGACGGAACGTGCTCACGAGCTGGCCGGTCGCGGTGTCGTAGGCGGCGATGCGCGAGCGTGCCTGACCGTTGGCCTGGGTGAAGGAGCCACCCACGTAGACGCGGGAACCGTCGGGCGACGCGGCGAGCGCCAGCGCCTGCCCGTTGAGGTCCGGTGCGAAGGAGGTGATCAGCGCGCCCGTGCGGATGTCGTAGGCGAGCATGTTGTTGCGCACCGTCTCCTGCGTGCCGGGCGCGGCACCAGCCGGGCGGGCCCGCGTGAAGCTGCCGGCCACGTACACGGTGTCGCCGACCACGAGCTGCGCCCAGGCGACCCCGTTGATCTGCACGGTCGGCAGTGGATCGGCCGTGACCGTGGTCGGTGTGACGGGGTTGGACGGGTCCAGGGGAGCCGAGTCGGCCCGGGCGATCCCGGGGACCAGCACCGCCCCGACCACTCCGGTGACCATCAAGAAGGCGACCACGGCCGCCAGCAGCGACCTGGGCCCAGCCGCGAAACGTTCAGACATCGAAGTACTTCCCCCGCTCATCCCGTGGTGCCGGCCTGCCGTGCTGACCGGCAGGCGGACACTAAGCGTGACGACCAGGTCGGTGGCATCCCCTGATGCGGTGACACAGCGTGACACGAATGCAGTGAGGCGGGCCCTTGTCTCACTCAACGTGAGGCCACGACGAACGACCGCAGGGTCCCGGCCGAACGGCCGGGACCCTGCGTGACGACGTGCTCGGTGGCGATCAGGCGGCCGAGCCGGTGAAGACGGCGTAGGGAGCCCCGGGCTGGTAGCCCACGGAGACGGTCACCGTGTCGCGCGTCTCCGTGGGTACACCGAACACGTAGACGCCCTCGGCGGTCTCCCCCGGTTCCAGCATGCCGGCGACCGAGGCGGCCGACGGGTCATCGAGGGGCGACCCCGGCACCCGCTCGGTGCCGTAGCTGAGGTCGACGGCCACACCGGACAGGTCGACCGCGTCTGCCGTCCGGTTGTCGAACCGGACGGTGATCCGCAGTGCGGGCCCTCCCACGTTGCCCGGACCGAGACCGCTGCCCTCGATCGCCTCGATGCCCTCGAGGGTGACCGCGACGTCGTCGTCCACCGTCACGGAGCTGTCCAGCGGCACCGGCGGCAGGCCGGGCGGCAGCTCGTCCGCGTCGGTCGTCGGCCCCGTCGGCTGGGGGGTGGCCGAGGGCTCCGCAGGACCCGGCGTCGTCGGATCCGACGCGGTGGTGGGGACGGCGGCCGATGACGTCGCCGCCGCGTCGGTCCCGCCGGGTCCGCCGTCGTCGCCTCGGCCGCCGGTCAGGAACAACGCGGCCACCGCCAGACCGATGGTGAGCGCGGCGGCGGACCAGGCGAGGAGCCGCCCCCGGCGGACCCGCCCCGTCGTCTGGTGCGTGGAGGTGCTCATCGTGGCAACCTGCCCATCTCTCGGAACCACTTGACCGACCCCAGGGCCAGGTGCCCCGCCGTCGCCAGGAAGAGCGTGGCGTAGACGGACAGGAAGACCGCCGGGTTGCCCCACAACAGGAACGACAGGGCGAGGACGCCGTAGTCGGTGGGGAGCGACAGCAACGACCGGCGCAGGGACGGCGTCGCCGTCGACGGCTGCGCGCGCGTCGCGACCCCGTGCTGGGCGCGCAGGGCCTCGTTGAGCAGCATCGCGAAGAACAGCACACCGTCGGCGATGCAGTAACCGATCGGGACCAGCAGCAGCGGTCCGGCCTCGACGGCCACGAACCGGTACAGCGCGACCAGCACGGCCAGGTGGAGGGCCAGCAGCTTGGCCGCGTCGACCATGTGGTCGAGCCACTCCCCCGCCGGCGACCCGCCACCGCGCAGCCGGGCGAGCTGCCCGTCGGCGGCGTCCAGGGCGTAGCCGAGCACCAGGCACGCAGCCACGGCCAGGCCCACGGGCACCGAGGGCGGCACCAGCACGACCAGCGCGATGCCCGTGGCGGTGAACGCGGCGCTGACCGCGGTGACCGCGTTGGGCGTGAGCCCGGCGTGGAACGCCATCCCGGCGAAGAGCCGGCCCAGCGGCCGGTTGACGAACCGCGAGTAGGCCGGTGCGCCGGCGACGCCCTTCTGCGCAGCGGCCAGTCGGCGCAGCGTCGTCCGCAGGTCCGCGGTGGGGTGCTGGACGGTGGCGGTCACTGCTGGGCCGCCGGGAGGTCCTCGTGTCCCCACTGCACCGGCGGTGCCGGCGGGCGCAGCGGCACCACGTCGGCGACCCGTGCCGAGACGTCCCGCCGGCCGGGCGGCAGGTCCGCGTCGGTCGGCCTGCGCCGGCCGCTGGGGCGCCGGCGGGGCACGTCCCGCGCGGCCAGGCGCCGGGCGAGCTGCTCGTAGCCGTCGGCGACCTCGTCCCAGTCGTAGCGCGCGGCCAGGGCGCGGGCCCGGCGGCCGGCCCGGCGGGTGCCCTCCGGGTCGGCCTCGACGGAGGCGATCTGCCGGGCGACGTCCTGCGGCGTGCGGAAGAAGCGGCCCGAGTCGCGGACGACCTCGCGGTTGAAGTCGACGTCGTAGGCGGTGACCGCCGCGCCGGCGCCGATGGCCCGCAGCAGCGAGGGGTTGGTGCCGCCGACCGAGTGCCCGTGCAGGTAGGTGGCACAGTGGGCGTAGAGCTGGTCGAGCAGCTCCTGGTCCCAGACGCCGCCGAGGAAGCGCACCCGCTCGTCGGCCAGCGCGTGCACCCGCCGGGTGTAGGCGTCGGCGTAGGGCGCCGACCCGACGACGACCAGCGGCTTGGCGGCGTCGCTGGCGACGTAGCCCTCGACGACGACGTCGACGTGGTTCTCCGGCTCGAAGCGGGCCACCACCAGGTGGTAGCCGCCGGGCTCGAGGCCGACCTCGGCCAGCTCGTCGGAACCGGGGCTGATGAGCGGGGCGCCGTAGGTCAGCAGCGTCGTGGGGGCGCCGAAGGCGGTCCGGTAGTACTCGGCGATGCCCTCGGCGTCGGCGATGAGCACGTCCGACCAGCGCACCGCCAGCGACTCGGCGACGCGGTAGTACCGCCGGCCCACCGGCCCCCACTTGGCCCGCTTCCACTCCAGCCCGTCGACGTGGGTGGCGACGGGGATGCGGGCGGCGCGCACGGCCGGCAGCAGCGGGGCGTTGGCCGCGTTGAACACGATCGCGGCGTCGGTGCGGTGGGTGAGCAGGTGCCGGACCGACAGCGCGGTGTGGCTGAGCGTCTCCAGCGACCGGCGGTGGGCGGCCGGCAGGTGCACGAGCTCCATGCCCAGGTGCTCGGCGGGCGGCGCCTCGGCGACACCCGGGGACGTGCGGCAGTAGACGACGACCCGGTGCCCGCGGTCGGCGAGCCTGCGGCCGACCTCCTCGACCGCGGTCTCGAAGCCGCCGTAGCGCGCCGGCACGCCACGGGTGCCCACCAGGGCGAGGCTCAAGCGGTCCATCGGTCGCGTCCTTCCGTCGGTGCGGAGCAGGAGACGGTCGGCCCGCTCCGCGCACAACGGCGCGGACCGACGGTAGGGAGCGGAGCGGTCCCCCCTCCTCCCCCGTCCGGGTGGGACCGGGGTGAGAGCAGGGGGACGACGGCGGCCGCTAGTAGGCGCCCGAGCGGCTGAGCACCGCGCGGAAGGTCTTGACGAGGATCAGCGCGTCCAGCGCCAGCGACCAGTTCTCGACGTAGCGCAGGTCGAGGCGGACCGACTCCTCCCACGACAGGTCGCTGCGCCCGGAGATCTGCCACAGCCCGGTGAGTCCGGGCCGGACCAGCAGCCGCCGGCTGACCGAGGAGTCGTAGCGCGCGACCTCGCGGGGCAGCGGCGGCCGCGGGCCGACCAGCGACATCGAGCCGCCGAGCACGTTGAGCAGCTGCGGGAGCTCGTCGAGGGACAGGCGGCGCAGCCAGCGGCCGACGCGGGTGACCCGGGGGTCGGTGCGCATCTTGAACAGCAGGCCGTCGGAGATGTTCTGCTCCTGCAGCGCGTCGACCTGGCGGTCGGCGTCGACCACCATGCTGCGGAACTTGAGCATGGTGAACCGCCGGCCGTTCACGCCCACCCGCTCCTGGCGGTAGAGGACCGGGCCGGGGCTGTCGAGCCGCACGGCCAGCGCCAGGGCCAGCAGTAGCGGCGCCAGCACCACCAGCGCCAGGGCCGCGGCGACCCGGTCGACCCCTCCCTTGACCAGCCGGCCCCAGCCGCCGAAGCGCGGCTGCTCGACCGAGAGCAGGGGCAGCCCCTCGAACGGGCGGATGTGCAGCCGCGGGCCGGCGACCTCGATCAGGCCGGGCGCGACGAGCATCTCGACGCCGGTGCCCTCCAGCTGCCACGACAGCCGGCGGAGGTACTCGGCGGCGGTCTCACTCGCCGAGGTGACCGCGACGGCGTCGGCCCCCAGCCGCTCGGCGGTCTCGGCGACGTCGTCGAGGCCGCCGACCGGGACGCCGAGCCGGTCGGCGACGCGGGCCCGGCTCTCCGGGGTGACGCAGGCACCGACGACCTGCAGCCCGGCGTACTTCGCCCGGGTCACCGCGGTGGCCAGCTCGACGACGGCGCCGCCTCGCCCGACGAGGACGACCCGCTTGGTGCAGGCGCCGCGGGACTGCCGCCGGCGCAGCGCGCACCGGGCGGCGTAGCGACCGACGAGGGTGAGGAGGGTGAGCACGGGCACGGCCGGCAGCACCAGTGCGCGGCTGAGCTCGAGGTCGCCGGCGAAGGAGACGACACCGGCCAGTGCGAGCAGCAGGAAGCCGGCCCGGCCGACGCGGCGGTACTCGTCGCTGCCGGTGCCGAACACCCGCTCCTCGTGGGCGCCGGTGCCCAGCAGCAGCAGCGGCCAGGCGAGCACCAGCCCGGCGGCGGTCAGCAGCGGCGCGGAGCCGGGGGACGGCTGCGCCGCGAGCACCCCGGCACAGGCGGTCAGGGCGGCGGCCACGTCGAGGCCGTGCAGGGCCGCGGAGTAGCGGCCGGCCCACCGGCGGGCGGGCGCCCGCCGGACGGCGGGCAGGCCAGCAGCGGAGGCGGGGGCCCGACGCGGAGTCGGGAGCGTCGGCGTCGAGCTCCCCGGTCCGGTCGCGTGGTGGTGGTCCAGTAGCACGTCTCCCCCTCGTCACTCCCCGTGCGCACGGGGAACAGAGGTCACGCTCGGTGCGCAATGCCTTCGCCGCGCCCTGCGTGCTGCTCCCCCGACGCTCGGAGAACACTCACAGAGCGTGACAGGAGGGTCAATGCGGAGAGTGACTGTTCACCCGAAGGAGGAGACGCGGCGGGGGACTCAGCTGCGCGGGTGGACGACGTTCTGGGCCGCCTCGAGCCCGCGCGCCACCAGCTCCTCGGCGGCGTCGGCGGCCTCGGCGACCAGCAGGTCGAGCTCCTTGCGCTCGGTCGCGGAGAAGTCCCTGAGGACGAAGTCGGCGGGGTCCTGGCGGCCGGGTGGGCGGCCGATGCCGACCCGCACGCGCAGGTAGTCGCGGGTGCCCGTGGAACGGCTGATCGAGCGCAGGCCGTTGTGCCCGCCCTCGCCGCCGCCGCGCTTGAGCCGGACCGCGGCGAAGGGGAGGTCGAGCTCGTCGTGCACGACGACGAGGTCGGTGGCCGGCAGCTTGTGGTAGTCGAGCAGCCCGCGCACGGGGCCGCCGGACTCGTTCATGTACGTCGTCGGCCGGGCCAGGACGACGCGGCGCCCGGCCAGCCGGCCCTCGCCGGCCAGCGCGCGGGCGCGGGCGCCCTTCCCGGCGGCCAGCCGCACGCCGGCGCGGGCGGCGAGCTCGTCGAGCACCATGGCGCCGACGTTGTGCCGGTTGCCGGCGTAGCCCGGACCGGGGTTGCCCAGCCCGACGACGAGGAAGGGTCCCTCGGAGGGGAGGGACGCCGCAGGGGCGCCGGCGGGTGCGCCGGCGCCCCTGCGGGACGTGCTCTCGGTCAGCGGGGACCTCAGCTGTTCTCGGTCGACTCGATCGACTCGCCGCCGCCCTGCGCCATGGGCTCGGGGACGACGTCGCCCTCGCCGACGCCCTCCTCGGCGGGCGCGGACTCCTCGCGCTCGATGCCGGCCTCGGCCTCGGCCTCGGCGAGCTCGGCGTCGAGCTGCTCGGCGGTCGGGGCGGCCATGACGTTGACGACCAGGGCCTCGGGGTCGGTGAGCACGGTGGCCCCGCCGGAGAGGGTCAGCTCGCCGGCGGTGACGCCGTGGCCGGCCTCGCGGCCGGTGACGTCGACCTCGACGGTCTCGGGGATGGCGGTGGCGGGGGCCTCGACCGAGACGGTGTTCAGCTCGACGCTGACCAGGGTCTCGGAGGCGGCCTCGCCCACGACGGTCACCGGGACGTCGACGGTGACGCGCTCGCCGCGGCGGACGACGAGCAGGTCGACGTGCTCGTGCACGCGGGTGAGCGGGTCGCGCTGGACGGACTTGGTGAGCGCGAGCTGCTCGGTGCCGTCGAGGACGACGGTGATCAGGGCGTTGGTGCCGCCGTTGCGCAGCGCCGCGGCGAACTCGCGGGCCGGCAGCGACAGGTGGACGACGTCCTGGCCGTGCCCGTACAGGACGGCGGGGATGCGGCCCGCGCGGCGGGTCCGGCGGGCGCTGCCCTTGCCGAACTCGGTGCGGGCCTCGGCGACGAGGCGGAAGTCAGCCACGGTGGTGTGCTCCTCTGGTGGATCGGCCGGTGTGCCGGCGGCCGCGCGCGGCACACCCACTCGGAGCACACGCACGTCGATCACGGAGTCGGACGGACCGCTCCCTCGCCGGGCGCTGCCATGCTACCCGGCCGCCGGCCGGGTGACCGCGGCCAGGTGCCGTCCCCTGCTGCGCTGGGCCCTCCCCGTCCGGCCTCGGGACGCCCTCCGGGCCCCCGCTCGGCACGGACCGTCAGCTGGCGCCGCCGAAGAGGCTGGTGACCGAGCCGTCCTCGAAGACCTCCTTGATCGCCCGCGCGAGCAGCGGGGCGATCGACAGGACGGTGAGCTTGTCGAACTGGCGGGCCGGCTCGATGGGCAGCGTGTTGGTCACGATGACCTCGCTGATCTTGCTGTTCTTCAGCCGGTCGACGGCGGCGCCGGACAGCACCCCGTGGGTGGCGCAGACGATGACGTCGGCGGCGCCGGCCTCGAACAGCGTCTCGGCGGCCTTCACGATCGTGCCGCCGGTGTCGATCATGTCGTCGAGGAGGATGCAGACGCGGCCCTCGACCTCGCCGACGACGCGGTTGGCGACCACCTCGTTGGGCCGCATGGGGTCGCGGGTCTTGTGGATGAAGGCCAGCGGGACACCGCCCAGCTTGTCGCTCCACCGCTCGGAGACCCGGACCCGCCCGGAGTCCGGGGACACGACCGTGATGTCGCGGTCGCCCCACCGGTCCTGCACGTGGCCGCTGAGCAGCTCCAGGGCGAACAGGTGGTCGACCGGGCCGTCGAAGAAGCCCTGGATCTGGGCGGTGTGCAGGTCGACGGTCATGAGCCGGTCGGCACCGGCGGTCTTGTACATGTCGGCGACCAGGCGGGCCGAGATCGGCTCGCGGCCGCGGTGCTTCTTGTCCTGCCGGGCGTAGGGGAAGAACGGGGCCACCACGGTGATCCGCTTGGCCGAGGCGCGCTTGAGCGCGTCGACCATGATCAGCTGCTCCATGAGCCAGGTGTTGATCGGCGCGGTGTGGCTCTGCACGACGAAGGCGTCGCAGCCGCGCACCGACTCCTCGAACCGCACGAACAGCTCGCCGTTGGCAAACTCGTAGGCCGCCGTCGGCGTCGGCGTCACGCCCAGGTGGCCGGCGATCTCCGCCGCCAGCTCCGGGTAGGCCCTGCCGGAGAAGAGCATCAGGCTCTTGCTGGTGGTCTGCCGGATCGCGCTCATCGGCTGTGTGCCCCTACCGCTCGTGGTCCGCTTCGGGCTCCGCCGGTCGGTCCGGGATGTCATCCACGGCCCGGCTCCCGGCCGTGCCTCCGGCCGTCGCTGCTGCTGCAGCCCTCGCGGCGGCCGTCCCCGGACGGCGCCGCCGCACCCAGCCTGCCACATTGCGCTGCGCGGCCCGCGCCACACCCATGGCCCCCGGCGGCACGTCCTCGGTGATCACCGAGCCGGCGGCGGTGTAGGCGCCGTCGCCGACCGTGACCGGGGCCACGAGCATCGTGTCCGACCCGATGCGCACCTCGTCGCCGATCGTCGTGTGGTGCTTGGCCACGCCGTCGTAGTTGACGAAGACCGTGGCCGCGCCGATGTTGGCGCCGCGCCCGATCGTCGCGTCGCCGACGTAGGACAGGTGCGGCACCTTCGAGTCCTCGCCCACCTGCGCGTTCTTCGTCTCGACGAACGCGCCCACCTTGGCGCCCCCGGCCAGCCGGGTCCCCGGCCGCAGGTAGCTGAAGGGGCCGACCGAGGCCCGCGGGCCCACGACCGCGCCGAGGACGTGCGAGCGGACGACGGCGGCGCCCTCCTCGACGGTGGTGTCGACCAGCGTGGTGTCGGGCCCGACGACGGCGCCGGTGGCCACCGACGTCGTCCCGCGCAGGTGCACCCCCGGCTCGAGCAGGGCGTCGGGCGCGACGGTGGCGGTGACGTCGACCCAGGTCGTGGCCGGGTCGACGACGGTGACCCCGGAGCGCATCAGCGCGTCGAGCACGCGGTCGTTGAGGGTGCGGCGGCGGGCGGCGAGTTCGACCCGGTCGTTGCAGCCGAGCACGTCGGCCGGGTCCTCGGCGCGGACGGCGGCGACCGGCGCCCCGCCCTCGACCAGCGGGGCCAGCGCGTCGGTGAGGTACTGCTCGCCCTGCGCGTTGTCGGTGGCCAGGCCGGCGAGCACCCGCCGCAGGGTCGCGGCGTTCGCGACGTAGACCCCCGCGTTGACCTCGCGGATCGCCCGCTGCTCGGCGGTGGCGTCGCGCTCCTCGACGATCGCCCGGGGCGCACCGCGCCCGTCCCGGACGATCCGGCCCAGCCCGGCCGGGTCCCCCACCTCGGCCGTGAGCACGGTGAAGACGCTGCCGGCCGCGGTGTGCGCCGCCACCAGCGACGCCAGCGTGCCGGCCGTGAGCAGCGGCGCGTCGCCGTTGACCACGAGAACCGGTCCCTCGAGGTCGGGGGCGGCGTCCAGGGCGACCCGCGCGGCGTGCCCGGACCCGAGCTGCTCCTCCTGCAGCACCGCCCGGGCGCCGGGCGCGACCGCGGCCAGGTGCTCCTCGACGGCCGCGCGGCCCGACCCGACGACCACCAGGGTGGTGCCGGCGCCCAGCGGCGCGGCGGCGGCCAGCACGTGGCCGAGCATCGAGCGCCCGCCGAGCTCGTGGAGCACCTTCGGCGTGGCCGACCGCATCCGGGTGCCCTGCCCCGCGGCGAGGACGACGACGGCGGCGACTGCCTGCTGGGGGCTCACGGATCTCCTCCGACGGTGGGACCGCCGGCGGTCGCACCGGCGCTGCTGGGACGCTGCTGGGGGACTCGGACTCGAACCGAGACCTCCCGGCTCCAAAGGCCGGCGGGCTGCCGATTACCCCATCCCCCACCGCGGCGCCGCCCCCGCGCGGCACCGACCGCCCGAGCCTAGGGGCCGCGCCGGGCGGAGGCACGGCCTGCCCGGGCCCCGGGGCTCGGACGGCGGGTGTGCCTACGGTCACGTAGGTTACGGCCAGCCAGCCGCCGGTCGTCGAGAGACGCGCGACCCGCGACGGACCACGACTGGAGGCTCCCGCCCGTGTCCGCTCCCTCTCTGACCCGGCCGACGGCGTTCCGTCCCGCCGACCCCGACGCCGGGCTGCCGGCCGGCGCCTACGGCAAGGAGAAGGGCCACCTCGAGCAGCTGGTCCTCTACGTCTTCGTCGTGGTGCCCTTCGTCGCCCTCGCCGCCGTCGTGCCGGTCGTGTGGGGCTGGGGCCTGTCCTGGCTCGACGTCGCGCTGTTCGCGGCCTTCTACTTCGTCCCGCTGCTCGGGGTGACCGTGGGCTACCACCGCCACTTCACCCACGGGTCGTTCAAGGCGAGCCGGCCGCTGCGGATCGCGCTGGCGATCACCGGCTGCATGGCGATCCAGGGTCCGGTCGTGCAGTGGGTGGCCGACCACCGCCGCCACCACGCCTTCTCCGACCGCGAGGGCGACCCGCACTCGCCGTGGCGCTACGGCACCGACGCCCGGGCGCTGCTCAAGGGGATGTTCCACGCGCACCTGGGCTGGCTGTTCGACCGGCGGCAGACCAACGCCGCCCGCTACGCCCCCGACCTGCTCAAGGACCGCGGCCTGGTGGTGACCAGCCGGCTGTTCAGCCTGTGGGCGTTCCTCAGCCTGGCCCTGCCCGCCGCGATCGGCGGCCTGGTGACCCAGAGCTGGATCGGTGCCTGGAGCGCCTTCTTCTGGGCCGGGCTGGTGCGCACGGGGCTGCTGCACCACGTCACCTGGTCGATCAACTCGGTCTGCCACGTGGTGGGCGCCCGGCCCTTCGCCTCGCGCGACCGCGCCACCAACTTCTGGCCGCTGGCGATCCTCAGCGCCGGGGAGTCCTGGCACAACCTGCACCACGCCGACCCCACCTGCGCCCGCCACGGCGTGCTGCGGGGGCAGATCGACATCAGCGCCCGGGTCATCTGGCTGTTCGAGAAGCTGGGCTGGGCGCACTCGGTGAAGTGGCCCGACCCGGTGCGCCTGGCCGCGAAGCGGCGGGCGCCCGAGCCCGCCGGGGCCTGAGCGGGCAGGCGGGGCGACCGGTGCCCCCCGGGGACCCCGTGCCCCGGCCACGGGTGCGGATGAGCGGCGCCCAGCGGCGCGAGCAGCTGGTCGCGGTGGGCCGTGCGGTGTTCGCCGAGCGCGGCTACGACGCGACCTCGATCGAGGAGCTCGCCGTCCGCGCGGAAGTGAGCAAACCGGTCGTCTACGAGCACTTCGGCGGCAAGGAGGGCCTCTACACCGCCGTCGTCGACCGGGAGATGCAGCAGCTGCTCGACCGGTTCACGTCGGCCCTGGCCGGGGGCGGCGGGCCCCGGGCGCTGCTGGAGCGGGCGGCCCTGGTGCTGCTGGACTACGTCGAGGACGACACCGACGGCTTCCGGGTGCTCTCCCGCGACTCCCCGGGCTCGGGCGCCTACTCCTCCCTGCTCGGCGAGCTCGCCCGCCGGGTCGAGCACATCCTGGCGGGGCAGTTCGCCGGCCGCGGCCACGACCCGCAGCTCGCCGGCCTCTACAGCTCCGCGCTGGTCGGCATGGTCGCGCTGGTGGGCCAGTGGTGGCTCGAGCACCGCTCCCCCGGCAAGGAGGAGGTCGCCGCCCGGCTGGTGGACCTCGCCTACTCCGGCCTGGCCCACCTCGATCCCCACCCGACGCTGCGCACGACCGGCTCCGGCCGGGCCTGAACGGGCTCAGCCCACCAGCCGCGCGCCCGGCACCGGGCCGTGCACCACCCGGACGGTGCGGAACACGCCCTCCCCCGCGAGCACGGCGGCCAGCCGCAGCGCGGCCTCCTCGTCGTCGGCGAGGGCGGCCACGGTGGGCCCGGAGCCACTGACCAGCGCGCCCGCCGCTCCCGCGTCGGTGGCCGCCCGCAGGGCCCGTCGCAGCGCCGGGCGCAGCGAGAGGGCCGCGGGCTGCAGGTCGTTGGCGAGCGCGGCGGCCAGCGCCGGCGTCGGGCCGCTGCGCAGGGCGGCGAGCACCGGCTCGGAGGCGGGCACCCCGGAGCCGTCGGGGACCCGGCCCGCGGCGCGCAGCCGGTCGAGCTCGGCGTAGACGGCGGGGGTGGACAGGCCACCCGCGGCGATGCCGAGCACCCAGTGCCACTGCCGGCGGGCCAGCACCGGCGTGAGCTGCTCGCCGCGGCCGCTGCCCAGCGCCACCCCGCCGGCCAGGCTGAAGGGCACGTCGCTGCCGAGCCGGGCGGCCAGCCCGGCGAGGTCGCCGCGGGTGGCGTGGGTGCCCCACAGCGCGTCCAGGGCGACCAGGGCGGCCGCGGCGTCGGCGCTGCCCCCGGCCAGCCCGGCGGCGGCCGGGATCGCCTTGTGCACCTCGATGGCGGCGTCGGCGGCCACGCCGGTGTGCTCGGCGAGCAGTTCGGCGGCCTGCCAGACGAGGTTGCGCCGGTCGGTGGGCACGGGGTCGGGCCCCCCGGCCCCCTCTCCGGTCACCGTCACCGACAGCCCGCCCGCGCGCCGCACGGTGACCGTGTCGAGCAGCGAGACGGCCAGGTAGACCGTCTGCAGGGCGTGGAAGCCGTCCTCGCGCAGCGGGCCGACGGCGAGGGAGACGTTGACCTTGGCCGGCGCGTGCGCGGTGACCGCGCCGTCGCCCCGGCTGTGCCCGGCCCCGCCGGGCGACGACCAGCTCATGACGACCGGCTCACGACGACCGGGTCACGGCGCGGTCGCCGCCAGCCGCGCGAAGTCGGCCACCGACAGCCGTTCCCCGCGGGTGGCCGGGTCGATGCCGGCGGCCCGCAGCCGCGCCTCGGCGGCGGCCGGGCTCCCGGCCCAGCCGGCGAGGGCGGCCCGCAGGCCCTTGCGGCGCATGGCGAACGCGGCGTCGACGACGGCGAAGGTCGCGGCGCGGTCGCCCGGCGGCGGCTCGTGCCGGTCGAGGGCGACCAGACCGGAGTCGACGTTGGGCTCGGGCCAGAACACCCGGCGGCCGATGGTGCCGGCGCGGCGGGCGGTGCCGTACCAGGCGGCCTTGACCGAGGGCACGCCGTAGGCGGGACTGCCGGGCGGGGCTGCCAGCCGCTCGGCGACCTCGGCCTGCACGAGGACCAGCGCTCGCCGCAGGGAGGGCAGCAGTTCCAGCAGGTGCAGCAACACGGGCACGGCCACGTTGTACGGCAGGTTCGCCACCAGCGCCGTCGGCGGGGGTCCGGGCAGCTCGCGCACCCGCAGCGCGTCGGCCTCGACGACGGTCAGCCGGCCGGCCAGGTCCGGCTGCCGCTCGGCCACGGTGACCGGCAGCCGGGCGGCCAGCCGGGGGTCGATCTCCACGGCGGTGACGGCCGCGGCGGCCGGCAGCAGGCCCAGGGTCAGCGACCCGAGACCGGGACCGACCTCGAGGACGACGTCGTCGGGGCGCAGCTCCGCCGTGCGCACGATCCGCCGGATGGTGTTGGCGTCGTGCAGGAAGTTCTGCCCGAGGGTCTTCGTCGGGCGCAGGTCGAGCTGCTGGGCCAGGTCGCGGATGACGGCCGGGCCCAGCAGCCCGGGGGCCTGCTCGGGAGAGCTCAGCTGAACAGCCGGGAGCCGCAGTGCGGCCACTGGCCGGCACCGGAGCGCGCGTAGAGCATCTGGGCCCGCAGTGTCTGCTCCTCCGCCGAGGCGGCCGCGGGGTCGCCGGTGCCGCCGACCGACGCCCAGGTGGCCGTCGAGAACTGGTAGAGGCCACGGTACTTGCCCGTGGAGCTGACGGCGTTCACCCGGCCGCCGGACTCGCACTGCGCCAGCGCCGCCCAGTTGAGCCCGTCGGCGGTGGCCGGGACCGATCCCGAGGGCGCCGGCCGCTCCTTGGTCCCGACGGTGACCAGCTCGTCGACCGGCGGGACGGTCACGCTGGTGGCCAGCTGCTCGCGGGAGGTCTCCACGCCGTCGACGACGGTGACGCGGAAGGTGGTCGCCTGCTCGCCGTCCACGCCCTCCTGGATGACGGTCTCCTCGCCCTCGAGGGCCTCCGGGTCCTCGGTCTCGACCGTCCCGTGCCGCACGGGGCTGGTGACGACCTGCTCGGTGACCTGCACGCGGAAGACCTGCAGCCGCATGGCGCCCAGCAGCGGCTGGGTCGGGTACAGGCTGGTGCGGTCGTGCTCGCCGAGCACGACGCCCTGCTCGGCCAGCAGGTCGCCGGCGGTGGCGGCCGTGGTGGTGACCACGCGGGAGGCGCCGTCGACGACCAGCGTGACGTCCTTCGGCGTGGTGATCGACAGCGCCATGCCGTCGAGCGGGAGCCGCTCGCTGCGGCTGGCCGACAGGACCATCCCCTCGGCCCGGTAGCCGAGCTGCTCGAGCGCCTCGTCGACCGACAGCGCGGTCACGTAGACCTCGCTGCTGACCCCGTCGACGGTGAGCTGCAGCGGGCGGGCGCGGTTGACCACGACGGTGTCGCCGTCGACGACCTCGGCCTCGGCCGCGGGGAGGACGACGTCGTGCGCCTGCGTCTCCAGGCCCTCCTCCGCCAGCACCTCGCCCACGGTGTCGGCGTACGTGCGGACCTCGCGGGCCTGCCCGTCGACGGTGAGGGTCAGCGACTTCTGCGCGGCGAACCAGGCGATCGAGCCGCCCACCAGTCCGGTCAGGACCAGGGCGAAGAGGGCGAGCTTCAGCGTTCGGGGCACGACACTTCCACGGGGTCGGGGGACCGGGCAGGGGGTCGCACACCCGAGCGGCAGCCGACAGCGCGGGGCTCCCGGGACCGTGCGGACGCCGTCCGGCGATCCCACCCCGGCTGTCAGTCACGCCACGTTAACGAGTGCGCCACGTCTAGCAACGGTGCGCACGGAGTGAACCAGGGGGACGACACGTCGACACGGAGCCGCGCCGACACGGACCGTCACGGACGCGCCGCGTGGGACGACTGTGACGAGTGGTTCCGACGGGGTCAGCCGGTGATCGACGTCACGGGGTGATCGGTGCCGTGACGGGGCACGAGAATGGGGTTCAGCCGGCCAGGGCGCGCTCGTCGACCCGGACGGGCCGCAGCCAGGTGAGCAGGAACCCGGCGACGGCGAGCCCGGCGGCGATCCCGGCGAACCCGCCGGCCACCAGGGCCACGGGCACCAGGTCGACCCGCTCGGTCACCCGGTCGCCCAGGTCGATGCCGCCGGCCAGCAGGAGGGTGCCCAGCGGCAGCAGGGCCAGCACGCTGGTCGCCGCGGTCACCAGGTGCGCGGTCCAGGTGCGCAGCGCCTCGTCGACCGGCACGTCGGCGCCGTCGGCCGGCAGCGGCCGGAGCAGGACCCGCAGCAGCGCGGTCTCGGCCAGCAACCAGGCCACGAGCGGGACGACGACGGCGGTCCAGCCGACCGGGTCGGACAGCTCGCCGCGCTGCCACATGTACGCGGCGACCGCGATCTCGGCGACGACGACGGCGCGCATGGTCCACAGCAGCCACAGCGAGACCTGCTCGCTGCGCCGCGGCCGACGGGCGGGCTCGGACAGCCGCCAGCGCGGGCGCGGGCGGGTGGCCTCGGCGAGCACCACGCCCGCGAGCAGGCCGACGACCAGGGCGGGCAGCCAGAGGAAGACCGACGCCTCCGCGAACACCACGATGCTGGCGACGACGGCGACCAGCCCCAGCAGCAGGCCGACCCGCCGCACCCGGCGCCCGTGCTGCGCCTGCCGCTGCAGGGTGGCCAGGCCCTCGGGCGTGGGCGTGGAGAAGCCGATCGCGGCCGCGGCGACCGCGCGGCGGCCGGCGGCCAGTGCCCACGCCCGCGCCAGCAGCACGCCGGGCACGAGGACGGCGATGAAGAGGACGACGGCGATGAGGCGGCCCACGCAGACAGTGTGCCTCGCCTCGGGGCCCAGCCGGTCCCGCCGGTGCTACCAGCTCCCGAAGACCCGCTCGGCGGTGCGGGTGAGGCTGTCGCCCAACTGCGCGAGCTCGACCCCGGTGACCTCGGCCAGCGCCCGCACGGTGTGCGGCACCAGCCGCGAGCCGTTGGGCCGGCCGCGGTGCGGCACCGGGGTGAGGAACGGCGAGTCGGTCTCCACGAGCAGCTGGTCGAGCGGGGTGAGCGCCGCGGCCTCGCGCAGGTAACCGGCGTTGCCGAAGGTCAGCGTGCCGGCGAAGGACAGCACGTGGCCGCGCTCGACGCAGGCCCGCGCGAAGGCGGCGTCGCCGGAGAAGCAGTGGAACACCGTGTGCTCGGGAGCGCCCTCGTCGTCCAGGACGCGCAGGATCTCCTCGTGGGCGTCGCGGTCGTGGACGACCAGGGCCACGCCGCGCGCCTTCGCGATCCGGATGTGCGCGCGGAACGACGCCTCCTGCGCCGCCCAGCCCTCGGGCCCGGTGCGGTACCGGTCGAGGCCGGTCTCCCCCACCGCGCGCACCCGCGGCAGCGCGGCGAGCCGGTCGATCTCGGCCAGGGCGTCGTCGTCGGCGGCGCCGGCACCGGCCTCGTTGGGGTGGACGGCGACGGCGGCGAGCACGTTGCCGTGCCGGGCGGCCAGCTCAGCCGACCACCGCGAGGAGGGCACGTCGACGCCGACCTGCACCAGCCGCGGGACCCCGACCGCGGCCGCGGCGTCGATCTCGGCGTCGACG
Source organism: Geodermatophilus sp. SYSU D00696 (assembly GCF_054050235.1). Taxonomy (NCBI): domain Bacteria; kingdom Bacillati; phylum Actinomycetota; class Actinomycetes; order Geodermatophilales; family Geodermatophilaceae; genus Geodermatophilus; species Geodermatophilus sp. SYSU D00696. The sequence continues at coordinate 73,683 of NZ_JBJGYY010000005.1, forward strand.
GCGGCGTCGTCGGCGGGCTCGTCGGTGCGGAAGCCGCCCAGGACGATGTCGAGGTGGGTGTGGGAGTCGACCGCCGGCGCCGGCAGCGGCTCCGGGGACGGCGGCGGCTCGCCCCGCCGGTTCGCCCGGGACGCGGCCGACCGGCTCACGCGTGCACGTCCGCGGACGTGCTCGGTGCACGTCTGCGGACGTGCACCGGGACCGCGCTCACTCGCCGTCCTCGAGCCGGCGCAGCTCCTCCTCGACGATCGACTCGTCGAGCTTGCGGAACACCGGCGTGGGCGGCGCCAGCGGCGTCCCCGCGGCCAGCGGGCGCGAGGCCCACACCGCCTGCGCGTCGGCGTAGTCGCCGGTGATGACGGGGTAGGGCGAGCCGTCGTCGAGGTCGGTGACCTCCTCGATGCGCGGCGCCGGCGACCACACGCCGGTGCCGCCGAGCAGCTCGTGCACCTTCTGCGCCGAGTGCGGGAGGAACGGGGTGAGCAGCGCGTTGCAGTCGCTGACCGCCTGCAGCGCGGTGTGCAGCACGGTGTCGCGGCGGGCCGGGTCCTCCTTGAGCTTCCACGGCGCCTGGTCGGACAGGTACTTGTTGGCCTCGCCGACCACCCGCATGGCCTCGGTGGCCGCCGCCTTCTGCCGGTTGCGGGCGAGCAGCTCCCCGATCGGGCCGAACGCGTCGCGGGTGGCGCCCAGCAGGGCGCGGTCGGCGTCGGTCAGGTCGCCCGGCGTGGGGACGGCGCCGACGTTCTTCGCCGCCAGCGACACCGTGCGGTTGACCAGGTTGCCCCAGCCGGCGACCAGCTCGTCGTTGTTGCGGCGCTTGAACTCCGCCCAGGTGAAGTCGGTGTCCTGCGTCTCGGGCCCGGCGACGGCGATGAAGTACCGCAGCGCGTCGGCGTCGTAGCGGGCCAGGAAGTCGCGGACGTAGATGACCACCTGTCGCGAGGAGGAGAACTTGCGGCCCTCCATGGTGAGGAACTCGCTGGAGACCACCTCGGTGGGCAGGTTGAGCCGGCCCAGCGAGCCCGGCGTGCCGCCGCGGTCGCCCTCGCCGTCGTACCCGAGCAGCTGCGCGGGCCAGATCTCGGCGTGGAAGACGATGTTGTCCTTGCCCATGAAGTAGTAGGCGTCGGAGTCCGGCGTCTGCCACCACTGCCGCCACGCCTCGGGGTCGCCGGAGCGGCGGGCCCACTCGATGGAGGCCGACAGGTAGCCGACGACGGCGTCGAACCACACGTAGATGCGCTTGTCGGGCCGGTCGCGCCAGCCGTCGAGCGGGATCGGCACGCCCCAGTCGATGTCGCGGGTGTAGCTGCGCGGCTTGAGGTCCTCCAGCAGGTTGCGGCTGAAGTTGAGGACGTTGGGCCGCCAGCTCGTCCGGGTGCCCAGCCAGTCGCCCAGGGCCCGGGTGAAGGCCGGCAGGTCGAGGAAGTAGTGCTCGCTCTCGACGAACCGCGGCGTCTCGCCGTTGATCCGGCTCACCGGGTTGATCAGGTCGGTGGGGTCGAGCTGGTTGCCGCAGTTGTCGCACTGGTCGCCGCGGGCGCCGTCGTAGCCGCAGATGGGGCAGGTGCCCTCGATGTAGCGGTCGGGCAGCGTGCGGCCGGTGCTCGGGCTGATGGCGCCCAGCGTCGTCTGCGGGAAGACGTACCCGTTCTTGAGCAGGCCGAGGAAGATCTCCTGGCTGACCTGCGCGTGGTTGACCGTGGTGGTGCGGGTGAACAGGTCGTAGGACAGGCCCAGCGCCTGCAGGTCGCCGACGATGATGCGGTTGTTGCGATCGGCGATCTCCCGCGGCGACACCCCCTCGGCGTCGGCGGCGACGGTGATCGGCGTCCCGTGCTCGTCGGTGCCGCTGACCATGAGCACCCGGTCACCGGCCATCCGGTGGTAGCGGCTGAAGACGTCGGAGGGGACGCCGAAGCCGGAGACGTGGCCGATGTGCCGAGGTCCGTTGGCGTACGGCCACGCCACGGCGGTCAGGATGTGCCGGTCACTCACACCGCCGAGCGTAGTGAGCGCCGCCGGGCGGTCCGGTCAGCGACCGGAGACCGCGGCCGTCGACGGCCGCTCGCCGCCCGCCGGGGCGCCCAGCGCGAGGGCGCCCAGGGCGACGCCTATGAGCGCGACGGTGACCAGCCGCACCCGCGGGTGGGCCACCGGCGCCGGCCGGCCGCGCGGCGGGGCCGCCGCCGCCCAGGCCCGTGTCGTGGGCGCGGTCAGCAGCAGCAGCTTGCCCACCGGGACGGCGAGCGCGAGCAGCGCCAGTGCCGGCAGCGGCAGCGTCGTCGGCAGGTCGCCGGCCGGCAGCGTCCGCGGGCCGGCGACGGCGAGCACGAGGACGAGCACCACCTCGGCGAAGGCGACGCCGGTCGCCAGGCGGCGCCCGGAGCCGTCGACGACGGCCAGCCCGCCCCCGGCGCACAGCACGACCCAGCCGGCCAGCCCGCCCAGGACGGCGGCGACGAGCGCGCCCGAGGGCCGCGGGGCCGTCACCAGGCCGTCGAGACCGGTGAGGCCCCCGGCGAGCAGCGCGACGGCCTCCAGGCCGGACACCGCCGCCAGCAGCAGGACGGCCGCCGGCCACCGCGCGGCGCGCGGCACCGCACGGGTCGGGAGGGGGGCGTCGAGGATGCTGGTCGCCACGGGTTGCGCTCCTGGCCGGGGGACGTCGGTCACCGGTCAGGTCGTCCCGCGGGGGCGGGTGCTGCAGGACGGGCGGAGGGGCCCTCACCCCTCCGGGGGGTCACAGGTTGGCCATGAGCCACAGGCAGCCGAGCGCCGACGCGATCGGCAGCAGCGGCACCAGCGGCACCCGGAAGGACCGGGGCAGGTCGGGCCGGGTCTGGCCGTCGTCCTGCTGGTTGCGCGCCACGACGCCGGTGAGCACGAAGATGCCGGTGCCGATGATGACGCCGACCTCGAAGACGGCGAGGTCGAGTCCCGAGAGGTTCTTCCGGAGCCGGTGCTCGGGCTCGTCGGTGTCGCGGATGGATCCCTCGACGGACTTGATCCGTCGCGAGGTCTCGGCCACGGCGTCCCCCTGCGGTTCGGTGCGTCACCGGTCCTCCGGCGAGCGTGGCGCGGGGTGCGCGAGCCCGCACGCCTACGCTTCTCCTGCCCGTCGTGGCGGGCGGGATGGGAGGGAGGTGCGCCCGTGGCCGACCCACGTCCGGCGACGCCGCCGGCGCCGCCGCTGCCCACCACCCGGCCGCGGCCCGCCGGGACGCCGCGTGCCGCCGCCACCCGCCCCGACGGGGTCCCGGCCGTCGTCGACTGTGCCGTCTACGTCGACGGGCACCGGCAGCCGCCGGTCGACCCGGACGAGGCGCTGGCCGCCGCCACCGAGCGAGGTGGCTTCGTGTGGCTGGGCCTGTTCGAGCCGACCGCGGCCGAGCTCGGGCGGATCGCCGAGCGCTACGGGCTGCACCCGCTGGCGGTCGAGGACGCCGTCGAGGCCCACCAGCGGCCCAAGCTGGAGCGCTACGACGACGACCTGTTCATGGTGCTCAAGACGGCGACCTACGTGGAGCACGAGCAGCTGACCGCGAGCAGCGAGGTGGTCGACACCGGTGAGGTGATGGTCTTCCTCGGCCGCCACTACGTGATCACCGTGCGGCACGGCGAGCACGGCGGCCTGGGCGACCTGCGGCACCGGCTGGAGGAGCAGCGCGAGCTCCTCTGCCTGGGCTCGTCCGCGGTCCTGTACGCCGTCGCCGACCTCGTCGTCGACGCCTTCGTCGACGTCGTGGGGGCGGCGCAGGACGACGTCGACGAGCTCGAGGCGTCGGTGTTCAGCCCGGAGCGCACCGACGACATCGGCCGGCTCTACCAGCTCAAGCGGGAGCTGATGTCGCTGCGGCGGGCGGTGTCGCCGCTGGAGGTGCCGCTGGCGAAGCTCGCCGAGCGCCCGGTCGACGTCGTCCCGGACTCGATGCGCTCCTACTTCCGCGACGTGCAGGACCACGCCATCCGGGTGCGCGACCAGCTCGGCGGCCTCGACGAGCTGCTGTCGTCGATCCTGCAGGCCTCGCTCGCCCGGACCTCGATGGCCGACAACGAGGACATGCGCAAGATCAGCGCGTGGGCCGGGATCATCGCGGTGCCGACCGCGATCGCCGGCATCTACGGGATGAACTTCGAGTTCATGCCCGAGCTGCAGTGGCGGTGGGGCTACCCGGTGGTGCTGCTGGTGATCGTGACGACGTGCGTCCTGCTCTACCGCGGCTTCAAGCGCAACGGCTGGCTGTAGAGGCGAGTGTCGAGGCATTGGAAGCTCTCCGCACGTTTTCGACGCCCCGACGTGCGCATAGCCTCCAATGCCTCGCGGCAGGCAAACCGCGTGTGGACGAGCGCCTCCTGTCCACAGATACAACGAGACAGCCTCATGGCCTGCGCTGCCCCGGCACCGTCCCCGCATGCAGTGGCGGGAGCGCATCAACGAGGTCCTCACCGAGCACGGCGGCGTGGCCAGCCGTCAGGAACTGCTCGCGTACGTGCCGGCAACGGTGCTGGACGGCTTCATCGGACGACGGACGCTGAGCCGGGTCTTCCCGCACGTCTATGCCGCGCGCGGTCACCAGATGGACGACCACCTGCTCCTCCGTGCCGCGGTACGCCATGCGGGTCCCGGTGCCGCCGTGAGCCACACGTCTGCGCTGGCGGTGTGGGGCCTCTCGGAGCTCCGCCGTCCCGTGCACCTGACCGTGGACCAGGCCGTCCGCCGAGCCGGGAGTCAGGACCTCGTCGTCCACCGGCGCCTGCGCTTCCGGGCCGAGCCCCCGCAGTGCGTCGTCCGGCGCGGGATCCCCGTCACCGAACTGGCGCGCTCACTGGTCGACTCGTGGCCGCTGTTGCCTGCCGACGAACGTCGCCCACTCGTGCTGGACGCGGCTCGGCGGCGGCTCGTGACCGCGGCGGGGTTGATCGAGGCACTGGCGGAACGCCCGAACGTCGGTGGCCGCAGGACGCTGGCGCAGGCCATCGACCTCGTGCACGACGGATGCGAGAGCGAACTGGAGGCGCTGGGCGTCCTCGGCGTCTTCCGTCACCGGTCCCTGCCGCGGAGCACCGGGCAGTACCGCCTGGCACTGCCGGACGGCAGCATCCGGCTCGACCGCGCGTGGCCGGAGGTCAAGCTGGCCGTGGAACTCGACGGAGCTCGCCACCACACCTCACCCGAGGACCGACGCAGGGACCTGGCGCGGGACACGGCACTGGCCGCGCACGGATGGGTCGTCCTCCGGTTCACCTACGCCGACGTCCGTCGTGACCCCGACCGGGTCCGGCGGAGGGTCCTCGAGGTCTACCGGATGCGGCTCGCACAGCTTCGCGTCAGCTGACGGACCCCACTTCGATCGGTGAGGCATAGGAAGCAATCCGCACGTCCACGGCGCAGGAATGTGCGGATAGCTTCCTATGCCGCCGTCCACCGCGGGTCAGGAGGGCTTGGCGGCGACGACGGCGTCGTAGACGGTGCGGCGGGGCAGGCCGGTGCGGGCGACGACGGCACGGATCGCGTCCTTGCGGCCGGCACCCGCGGCCTCCTCCTCGGCCACCAGCGCGGCGAGCTCGGCGGGCGTCAGCGACACCGGCCGCGGCGTCGCCCCGGCCACCACGACGGTGATCTCCCCGCGCACGCCGTCGGCCGCCCACCCGGCGAGCTCGGCGAGGGTCCCGCGGCGGACCTCCTCGTGCGTCTTGGTCAGCTCCCGGCACACCGCGGCCGCCCGGTCCCCGCCGAGGGCGCCCGCCGCGTCGGCCAGGGCGTCGGCCAGCCGGTGCGGCGACTCGAAGAAGACCATCGTGCGGCGCTCGTCGGCCAGTCCGGCCAGCCGCGCCCGCCGCTCCCCCGCCTTCCGCGGCAGGAACCCCTCGAAGCAGAACCGGTCCACCGGCAGCCCCGACACCGCGAGCGCCGTCGTCACCGCCGTGGGCCCGGGCACCGAGGTGACCTCGACGCCGGCGTCGATCGCCGCCCGCACCAGCGTGTAGCCCGGGTCGGACACCGAGGGCATCCCGGCGTCGGTGAGCAGCAGCACGGTGGCGCCGTCGACCAGCGCCGCGAGCAACCCGGGCAGCCGGGCCCGCTCCACCGACTCGTGGAACGTGACCACGCGGCCGGTCACCGTGACCTCGAGGTCGGCCGCCAGCCGGTGCAGCCGCCGGGTGTCCTCCACCGCCAGGACGTCGGCCGAGGCCATCACCTGCCGCAGCCGCGGGCCGACGTCGCCGGGCTGGCCGAGGGGTGCGCCACCGAGCACGAGCCGTCCGGTCACGGCGACGAGCCTGTCACGCCGGGCGGGCCCGGCCCGCCACATACCCTGAGGCCATGGCGGTCCTGGCACCCGAGCGCGCCGACGCCGGGCTCCCGCAGGACCCGCCGCGCGCCGCCCGGCGCTGGCCGGCCCCGCGCCCGCGGGTCGACCGCATCCCGCCTCTGCCCGGCGACCGCGCGCTGTCGTGGGTGCTCGCGCTCGGGCTGGGCCTGCTCACCCTGGTCGGCAGGCTGGTGGGCATCAGCTATCCCCGCACGCTGCTGTTCGACGAGGCCTACTACCCGCCGCAGGCCTGGGACCTGCTGACCTGGGGCCACGAGTACAACCGCGGCTACACGTTCATCGTGCACCCGCCCCTGGGCAAGTGGATGATCGCCGCCGGCCAGGAGGTGTTCGGCTACACCAGCCTGGGCTGGCGGTTCCCCTCCGCGGTGGCCGGCGCGGTCGCCGTCGTGGTCCTGGTCCGGCTGGCCCGGCGGCTCACCGGCTCCACGCTGCTCGGCCTGGTCGCGGGGCTGCTGCTCGCGCTGGACGGCCTGGCCTTCACCCTGTCGCGGATCGGCCTGCTCGACGTCTTCCTGCAGGTCTTCGTGCTCGCCGCCGTCGCGTGCCTGGTCGTCGACCGCGACCGGGTGCGGGCGCGGATCCGGCAGCACCGGCCGGTCCCGGCCACCGGCTTCCGGCTCGGCCCCCGCGGCTGGCGGATCGCCGCCGGGCTGCTGTTCGGCTGCGCCTGCGCGGTCAAGTGGAGCGGCGTGTACTTCCTCGCCTTCGCCGCCCTGCTGTCGCTGTTCTGGGACCGTGCGGCCTGGCGGGAGGCCGGCGTCCCCCGTCCGACGGCGACGGCGCTGCGCCGCGGCCTGCCCGGCGCCACCTGGGCGCTGGCCGCGGTGCCGGTGCTCACCTACGTCGCCGGCTTCGCCGGGTGGTTCCTCGGCGAGACGGCCCAGGGGCGCTGGTGGGCGCAGCGCAACCCGGAGACGGCGTTCCCGTGGATCCCCGACGCGCTGCGTTCCTGGTGGCACATGCACGCCGAGTGGTGGACGTTCCACAACGGGCTGTCGACGCCGCACCCGTGGGAGTCCGGGCCCTGGACCTGGCTGGTCAACGGCCGGCCGATCCTGCTGTGGAACCCGCAGGGCCTCACCGACGCCTCCGGCGAGCAGGTGGTGCGCTACGTCCTCATGCTCGGGACGCCGACGCTGTGGCTGGCCTTCGCGCCGGCGCTGGCGTGGGTGACCTGGCGCATCGTCGCCCGCCGCGACCCCGCCGCCGTCCTGGTCGCGGTCATGGTCGCCGCCGGCTGGGGCACGTGGTTCCTCAACCCCGAGCGCACGATGTTCGTCTTCTACAGCGCGCCGGTGCTGCCGTTCTTCGTACTGGCCGTCGTCCTCGTGCTCCAGGACGTCCTGGGCCGGCCCGGGGCGCCGCCGTGGCGACGCACCGCGGGGCTCGCGGCGGTCAGCGGCTACGTGGCGGTCGTCGCGGGCACCTTCGCGTTCTTCTACCCGGTCCTCGCCGGCCGTCCGCTCTCGCACGCCGAGTGGCTCAGCCGCATGTGGTTCCCGTCCTGGTTCTGAGGACGTCGTCGGCCGGCCGGCGGACCAGCAGCGGGTCGGGCCGGCCGACCACGTCGTCCCGGCGGCCGGCGTGGCCGAGGCCCGCCAGCACGAGCCGCATGGCCTCGAGCCGGGCACGCCGCTCGTCGTTCGCCCCGACCACCGTCCACGGCGCGCGCGGCGTCGACGTCGCGGCGAGCACCGCCTGCTCGGCCCGGGCGTGGTCGTCCGAGCGGTCGAGGACGGCGAGGTCTGCCACCGTGAGCGCCGGCGGGTCGCGACGGAGCGCGAGGCGGGTGCGCTGCTCCCCGCGGGACACCGAGAACCACAGCTTGACCAGGTGCAGGCCGCCGTCGACCAGCGGCTGCCCGGACGCGGCCAGGCTCGGCAGGCGGCCCTCGTCCCCGGTCGCGGCCTCGACCGCGGGCCGGCCGTACCAGGACCGGTCGAAGAGCACGACCTCCCCGGCGGCCGGGACGTGGGCCAGGGCGAGCCGCAGCGGGGTCGACGGCCGGCCGGCAGCCGGCACCACCCGGACGGTGCGGGGGTCGAGGTGCTCGGTGACGTGCCGGACGAACGCCCCGGTGCCCGCGGCCGCGCGGCCCTCGACGACGACCGCCACGCGCCGCCGGCGCTCCTCCACCCAGCGCTGCAGCTTCAGCAGCTCGATCTGCAGCCGGCGCTTCTCCGGCTCGTAGTCGCGCCAGGACAGCAGCGCCGGGTGGGGGTGGTCCTCGCGCCAGGTCTCCGGACGGCATCCCGGGCGGGTCTCCCCCGGCGCCCCCTGGCCGAGGTCCACCGGCCTGGGTCGGGCAGCCGCAGCAGCTCCAGCGGCGCCCACACCATGCGCGGCGTGCCGGCCCAGTCGACCCGCACCCGCGCCCGGCACCCGCCATCGGCGTCGAAGCGCCAGCCGCGCAGCTGGGCGGCCCGCCAGCGGCCCTCGAGGTGCAGCTCGGCCGGCTGCGCCTCCGCCAGGGAGGCGACCCGGGTGCCGTGCGCCGCCATGCCGGCCACGCTGGGGCGGACGGCGTTCCGCTCCACTGCGCACGTGTGACGAAGTCGTGGCCCCGACGATGTCGATCACGGCCGGGAACGAGCGACGCCGCCGGGGCGGGTGCCCCGACGGCGTCGGTCTCAGGGTGGAGCTGAGGGGATTCGAACCCCTGACCCCCTCGATGCGAACGAGGTGCGCTACCGGACTGCGCTACAGCCCCTGACGGGAGACGAGAGTACCGCGCGCGACCCCGGGTGCCGCCGACGGGGGTGGCACCCGGGGTGTCGGCGCAGGTCTAACCGTTGACCACGCGCGGCTGGTAGTAGTCGATGTCGGCGAAGCCGATGTCGTCGTCGTCCAGGCCCACGACGGCGCTGTCCTGCCAGCCGGCCGGCGCCGGGGTGCGCGCCGCGACCACGCGGGCGGGGCGCAGCGGGTGCACCGGGGCGAGCGGCAGGCTGGGGTGCGGCAGGCCGACGGTGTGGTGCACCGGCTCCTCGGCGACCGGCGCGGGCCGCGGGGCCGGCGCCGGACGCGCGGCGGGCGCCGGGCGGGCGGCCGGGCGCGCCGACGACCGGGCGGCGGCACGGGCCACGCGGCGGGCGGCGGCCTGCTCGCGGCGCACCGCTGCGCGCAGCACCACGAGGTAGCCGACCAGCGCGACGTCGAGCAGCCCCTGTGCCACCCACAGCCACGGGGTGAGGGTCAGCGCGCCGATGAGCGCGAGCAGCGTCAGCGCGACCAGGCCGGCCAGCGTGCGCCGCCGGACGGCGTGCACGTCGACCCGCAGCTCGCCGGTGCTGCGCAGCAGGTCGCGGTCCACCGACACCCGCTCCGTCTCCGCCGAGCGCACCGGGTCGCTCCCCCGTCGCCGCTGCAGCGTGCGCCCGGGCGTCACCTCGGCGCGCGCCGTCGAGGAGTCACCGCGGGTCACCACCATCGGCACCAGCACGACGAACCACAGCACGACCAGCGCGGCGAGAAGCACGCCTGACCCCATCGAGAACACCACCCGTCACACGAGTCACTTGCCGCGGCAGGTTATTCACGCGAATCCCCAGCTAGAGGGATGTCCGTGGGCGTGTCGCACGAGTGGTCGTGAGACGGAGGGGATCTGCCAAGCGGCGTGTCGACACGTAGTGGACTGCTCACGAAGCGTAAGAGTGATAGCGACCCGTCACCGGGGTGCGCCGGCGGCCCAGAGCCCGAGCACGCCCTGCGGCACGTCCTCGGCCAGCAGCGCGTAGGACAGGTGGTCGCGCCAGTCGCCGTCGATGTCGAGGTAGCGGCGGAGCAGGCCCTCCCGGGTGAACCCGAGCCGCTCGACCAGCCGGCGGCTGGGGTGGTTCTCCGGCCGGATGTCGGCCTGCAGGCGGTGCAGGCCGCCGGGGCCGAACGCGTGGTCGCACACCAGCGCCACGGCCAGCGAGGCCATCCCCCGCCCGGCGACGGCGCGGTCGATCCAGTAGCCCAGCGAGCCCGACCGCAGCGCGCCCCGCACGATGTTGTCCACCGTCACCTGCCCGGCCAGCCGGCCCTCGACGCGGACGGCGAAGGGCATCGACGTCCCCGCCCGGGCGCGGCGGGTGAGCGACCGGCGCATCGCCCGGTAGGCCGCCGGCGTGTGCCGGACCGACCAGGCCACCGGCGCGGTGGGCTCCCAGGGCCGCAGCCAGGCCTCGTTGACCAGCCGCAGCCGGCTCCACTCCGCGGCGTCGGTGCGCCGCAGCGGGTCCAGCTCGACCGGGCCGTACGCCAGCCGGGCCGGCCAGCCGGGATGCTGCGTCGGGTCCAGCTCAGCCGCCCAGGAGCAGCGGCATGACCGTCACCAGCCCGCCCTCCGCGACCTCGGTGACGTCCTCGTCGACGACGATGAGGCAGTTCGCCCGCGCCATCCGGGCCAGCATCGCCTCGTCGCCGTCACCGAGCGGCTCGACCACGTAGCCGCCGTCGGGGTGGCGCATGACCTGGCCGTGCAGGTACTGCCGGTAGCCCAGCGGGGAGACCAGCCGCTCGGCGGAGATCGCCTGGACGGTGCGCCGGAACAGCTGCCGCTTGCCGAGCATCGAGCGGATCGCCGGGCGGACGAAGACCTCGAAGGACACCAGCGCCGCCACCGGCTCGCCGGGCACGCAGATCACCGGGACGCCGTCGCGGCCGAGCCGGCCGAAGCCCTGCACCGGTCCGGGGTGCATCGTCACCTGACGGAAGCGCATCGGGCCGAGCTCGGCGAGCACCTCCTGCACCAGGTCGCCGTCGGTGGCGAAGGTGCCCGCGATGAGCACCAGGTCGCTGCGCAGCAGCTGGCTCTCCAGCACCTCGGTGAGCCGGCGCCGCTCCGTGGGCAGGATCCCCCAGCGGTAGGCGGCCGCCCCGGCGTCGCGGGCCGCGGCGGCCAGCGCGTAGGTGTTGACGTCGACGACCTGGCCGGGCGCGGGCTGCACGGTGATGTCGACCAGCTCGGTGCCGGCGGACAGGACGGCGACCCGCGGCCGGGGCCGCACCTGCACCCGGTCGCGGCCGACGGCGGCCAGCAGGCTGATCTGCGCCGGCCCGATGGGGGTGCCGACGTGGACGGCGGCGGTGCCGGGCGAGACGTCGTCCCCGGCACGGCGGAGGTAGCTGCCCGCCTCCGGGCCGGCGTGCACCTGCACCCGCACGACGCCGCCGTCGGTCCACACGCCGGGCACGACGACGTCGGCGCCGGCGGGCAGCATCGCGCCCGCGGTGACCTTCTGCGCCAGCCCGGGGGCCAGCGCGTCGGGCGCCGCGGCCCCGGTGACGGTCTCCCCGACGACGGCGAGCTCGACCGGCGCGTCGGGAGTGGCGGCGACGACGTCCTCGGCGCGCACCGCGTAGCCGTCGAGGGCGGCCTGGTCGAAGGCGGGCAGCGCGCGGGCGCTGACCACCTCCTCGGCGCACAGCAGGCCCTGCGCGTCGAGGACGGCGAGCTCGATCGGCTCGGGCTGCGGCACCGCGGCGAGGATCTCGTCGAGGTGGGTCTCGACCGTCCGCAGCACCGGCGTCTCGGGCTCGGCGGCCGGTGGCGGCGGCACGGCGCCGCGGTCGATCTGCGCGGTGGCGTGCACCGCCGGGCCCGGGGACGCCGGAGGGTCGACGGTGGCCCCGCTGCGGAGGTCCAGCGCCGTGGTGTCCCGCGCCCCGGGCGCGCCGTTCTCGGTCATCACCTGCGATGGTCCCCCTCCGGGGACCGGCTCAGGCCTGCGACGCGCCCTCGGCCGGCAGGTCGGCCACGAACTCGGTGAGCCAGGAACGCAGCGCCGGGCCGAGGTCCTCCCGCTCGGAGGCCAGCCGGATGACCGCCTTGAGGTAGTCGAGCTTGTCGCCGGTGTCGTAGCGCCGGCCGTCGAAGACGACGCCGTGCAGCGGGTGCCCGCGCTCGACGAGCGTGGCCAGCGCGTCGGTCAGCTGGATCTCCCCGCCGCGGCCGGGCGCGGTCTCGCGGAGCACGCCGAAGACCTCCGGCGCGAGCACGTAGCGGCCGATGATCGCCAGGCTCGAGGGCGCCTCGTCGACCGGCGGCTTCTCCACCAGGCCGGTGATCGCGACGACGCCGTCGGCGGAGCCGGGCTCGACGGCGACCGCGCCGTACTTGTCGATGTTCTCCCGGCCGACGTCGAGCAGCGCGACCACCGAGCCGCCGTGCTCGGCCTGCACGGCGAGCATCTGCTCGAGCAGGTGGTCGCGGGCGTCGATGAGGTCGTCGCCGAGCAGGACGGCGAAGGGCTCCTCGCCGACGAAGGCGGCTGCCTGCAGCACCGCGTGGCCCAGCCCGCGCGCCTCGCCCTGCCGGACGAAGTGCACCTGCGCGACGTCGGTGGACTCCTGGACGGCGGCCAGCCGGCCGGCGTCGCCCTTCTTCTCCAGGGCCGTCTCGAGCTCGGGGGTGCGGTCGAAGAAGTCCTCGATCGCGGCCTTGTTGCGGCCGGTGACCATGAGCACCTCGGCGAGGCCGGCCCGGGCGGCCTCCTCGACGATGTACTGCAGCGCCGGCCGGTCGACGACCGGCAGCAGCTCCTTCGGCACCGCCTTGGTGGCGGGGAGGAACCGGGTGCCCATCCCGGCGACGGGGATGACGGCCTTGCGCGCCGGGCGCTGCGGGGTCGACATGCGCGGCAGCCTAGCCAGGCGCCCCGCGCGGGACGATCTCGTCCTGACCCCTCGGGGGCAGTCACCGCCGTGGCCTCACGGGCGCTCCCGCGGCCCTAGCCTCGTCCCGTGAGCGCACCGTCCGACGCGGAGGCGGCCAAGTCCGCCCTGCGGGAGCGGGTCCTGGCCGGCCGCCGGCACCGCACCCCCGCCGCGCGCGCCGCCGCCGCGGCCGCGGTGACCACCACCCTGCTCGCCCGCCTGGCGCGGGTCCGCGTCCTGGCCGCGTTCGTGCCGGAGGACACCGAGCCCGGGTCGGGGCGGCTGCCGGCCGCGTTCACCCAGCTCGGCGCGCGGGTGCTGCTGCCCGTGGTGCCCGACGCCGGCACCGAGCTGCGCTGGGCGGTCGACACCGGCCGGCTGGCACCGGGCCGCTTCGGGATCCTCGAGCCGGTCGGCCCGCGGCTCGGGCCGACCGCGGTGGGGACGGCGGAGGTCGTCGTCGTGCCGGCACTGGCGGTCGACCGCGGTGGCGTGCGGCTGGGCCGCGGCGGCGGCTGGTACGACCGCGCCCTGGTGCACGTGCGCCCGAGCGCCGTCGTCGTGGCGCTGGTGTTCGACGACGAGCTGGTCGACCGGCTGCCGGCCCTCGGCCACGACCGGCCGGTGAGCGCCGTCGTCACCCCCTCCGGCGGCTGGCAGGACCTGGGGAGCCGTACCCACCGGTAGGTGACACGGTGGGCCGGTCGGCGCCGACGAGGGGAGCCCGCCGTGTCTCCGGAGATCGTCTCGATCCTGGCGCTGGTCGCCATCTTCGCGATCGCCACGTTCCTGCCGATCAACATGGGAGCGCTGGCCTTCGTGGCGGCCTTCCTGGTCGGGACGCTCTCGGTGGGGCTCAGCACCGACGACATCCTCGCCGGCTTCCCCGCCGAGCTGGTCGTGACCCTGATCGGCGTCACCTACCTGTTCGCGATCGCGCAGAACAACGGCACCGTCGACCTGCTGGTGCGCGGGGCGGTGCGGCTGGTCGGCGGCTACGTGGCCGCCATCCCCTGGATCATGTTCGCCGTCACCGCGCTGCTCACCGCGATCGGCGCGCTCTCCCCCGCCGCGGTGGCGATCATCGCGCCGATCGCGCTGGGCTTCGCCGCGCGCTACGACATCAACCCCCTGCTCATGGGCATGATGGTCGTCCACGGCGCGCAGGGCGGCGGGTTCTCGCCGATCAGCGTCTACGGCGTCACCGTGAACGAGATCGTCGAGGACGAGGGCCTGACCTCCAGCCCGCTGGCGGTGTTCCTGGGCAGCCTGTTCTTCAACGTCGCCATCGGCGTCGTCCTCTTCCTCGTGTTCGGCGGACGCCGGCTGCTGGGCCGCCGGGTGCCGCTCACGGTCCCCGCGCACGCCGAGCACGCCGAGGAGCCCGTGGTGAGCGGGCACGGCGCTCCTCCCGGCCCCGCCGTCGGTCCCGACGACACCGGCGGGAGGGGAGGGAGCGGCGGGAGCGGCGGCACCGGCGCGGACGACGCCGTGGCGCCGCAGCGGGTGACCGTCGACCAGATCGCCACCCTGATCGGCCTGGCGGCCGTCGCCGTGCTCGCGCTGGTGTTCGACCTCGACATCGGCTTCGTCTCCATCACCGTCGCGACCGTGCTGGCGCTGTTCGCGGCGGCGCGGCAGAAGGGCGCGGTCAGCCAGATCAGCTGGTCGACGGTGCTGCTGATCGCCGGCGTGCTGAGCTTCGTGTTCGTGTTGCAGGAGGCCGGCACGATCGACTACGTCGGCGAGGCGGTGATCGGCCTCGGGGTGCCGCTGCTCATCGCGCTGCTGCTCTGCTACATCGGCGGGGTGGTGTCGGCGTTCGCGTCGTCGACGGCGATCATCGGCGTCGCCATCGCGCTGGCGGTGCCGTTCCTGCAGGAGAGCGACATCGGCACCGTCGGGGTGGTGGTGGCGCTGTCGGTGTCGTCGACGATCGTCGACGTCAGCCCGTTCTCGACCAACGGCGCCCTGGTGCTGGCCAACGCGCAGGGCGTGGACCGGGACCGGTTCTACAAGCAGATGCTCGCCTACGCGGGGATCGTCGTCGCCGTCGGGCCGTTCCTGGCCTGGCTGGTCTTCGTCGTCCCCGGCTGGCTGTGAGACAGGGAGAGGGACGCATGACCGGACCACTCGACGGGATCCTCGTCGTCGACCTGACCCGCGCACTGGCCGGGCCGCACGCGGGGATGATGCTCGGCGACCTCGGCGCCCGGGTGATCAAGGTGGAGAGCCCCGGCAGCGGCGACGACACCCGCGGCTGGGGACCGCCGTTCGTGCAGCCCGACTCCGGCGAGCGGGAGTCCACCTACTTCCTGTCGGCCAACCGCAACAAGGAGTCGGTCACCCTCGACCTCAAGGACGACGCCGACAAGGAGCTGCTCCGCGAGCTGGTCCGCCGCGCCGACGTGCTCCTGGAGAACTTCCGCCCCGGCACGCTGGCCCGCCTCGGCTTCGGCACCGAGGTCCTCGCCGGGCTCAACCCGCGGCTGGTGACCCTCTCGATCAGCGGGTTCGGCCACGACGGCCCCGAGGGCAGCCGCGCCGGCTACGACCAGATCGCCCAGGGCGAGGGCGGGCTGATGTCGCTGACCGGCTCCGGGCCCGACGACCCGCAGCGGGTCGGCGTCCCGATCGGCGACCTGCTGGCCGGCATGTACGGCGCCTACGGCGTGCTGGCGGCACTGCTGGAGCGGGAGCGGACCGGCCGCGGCCAGGTGGTGCGCACCTCGCTGCTGGCCGCGATCGTCGGCGTGCACGCCTTCCAGGGGACCGCGTGGACCGTCGGCGGCCAGGTGGGCCGCGCGCAGGGCAACCACCACCCCTCGATCGCGCCCTACGGCCTGTTCCACTGCAAGGGCGGCAGCGTGCAGCTCTCCTGCGGGTCGGAGGGGCTGTGGCGGCGGCTGTGCGCCGAGTTCGGCCTCGACCCGGAGGCGCCGGGGATGGCGACCAACCACGAGCGGGTGGGCAACCGGCAGCAGGTGATCGCGCTGCTCGAGGAGACCTTCGCCGACACCGGCCCGGAGGAGCTGCTCGCCCGGCTGGCCGCGGCCGGCGTGCCGGCGGGCAAGGTGCGCACCCTCGACGAGGTCTACGGCTGGGAGCAGACCCTGTCGCAGGGGCTGCTCGTCGACGTCGAGCACGCCACCCTGGGCCGGCTGCGGCTGCCCGGCCCGCCGCTGCGCTTCTTCGCCGCCACCCCCGACGGCGAGACCGAGACCACGCGCCGGGAGCACGCCGCTCCCCCGGTGCTCGGCGGATCGGACGAGGCGGTCCGCGCCTGGCTGTCCGAGTGACCCGGCTGGACGCCCGCGCGCTGCGCGACCTCGTCCTCGATCCCGGGTCCTGGAAGAGCTGGGACACGCCGGCCGGCCCGCGCGACGTCGACCCGGCCTACGCGGCCGAGCTGCGCGCCGCGGCCGAGCGCTCCCGGCAGGACGAGGCCGTCGTCACCGGCGAGGGCACGTTGCGCGGTCGGCGGGTGGCCGTCGTCGCCGGTGAGTTCGGCTTCCTCGCCGGCTCGATCGGCGTGGCCACGGCCGAGCGGCTGGTCGCCGCCGTCGAGCGGGCCACCGACGAGGGCCTGCCCCTGCTCGCCGCGCCGGTGTCCGGCGGCACCCGGATGCAGGAGGGCACGGTCGCCTTCCTGCAGATGATCGGCATCACCGCGGCCATCGCGCGGCACAAGGCCGCGGGCCTGCCCTACCTGGTCTACCTGCGCGACCCCACCTTCGGCGGGGTGCTCGCCTCGTGGGGGTCGCTCGGTCACGTGACCATCGCCGAGCCGGGCGCCGCGGTCGGCTTCCTCGGGCCGCGGGTCTACCAGGCCCTGCACGGCGAGCCGTTCCCGGCGGGGGTGCAGACCGCCGAGCACCTGGCCGAGCGGGGGCTCATCGACGCCGTCGTCGCGCACGAGGACGTCGCCGACCTCGCCGACCGGGCGCTGTCGGTGCTCTCGGCGCGGCGGACCTGGCACCTCGACGTCCGCGACGCCGAGCGGCCCACCGCCGAGGACGGCACCGACGCCGACGACCCCGAGGACGGCCGCAGCGCGTGGGACGTCGTCACCGCGTCCCGGCGGCCCGACCGGCCGGGCGTGCGGCGACTGCTGCGGACGGCGGCCACCGACGTCGTCGGGCTCTCGGGCACCGGGGCCGGCGAGAAGGACCCCGGCCTGCTGCTGGCCCTGGCCCGCTTCGGCGGCGCACCGTGCGTCGTCCTCGGCCAGGACCGGCGCGGGCAGTCGCTGTCGGCGCCGCTGGGCCCGGCCGCGCTGCGCGAGGCCCGGCGCGGCATGCGGCTGGCCGCCGAGCTGCACCTGCCGCTGGTGACGCTCATCGACACCCCGGGGGCGGCGCTGTCGGTGGAGGCCGAGGAGGGCGGGCTGGCCGCCGAGATCGCCCGCTGCCTCGAGGACCTGGTGACGCTCCGGGCGCCGACGCTCGCGGTGCTGCTCGGCCAGGGCACCGGCGGCGGCGCGCTGGCCCTGGTGCCCGCCGACCGGGTGCTCGCCGCGGCCAACGGCTGGCTGGGCCCGCTGCCGCCGGAGGGCGCCTCGGCGATCGTGCACCGCTCCGTCGACCGCGCGCCGGAGATGGCCGCCGCGCAGGGCGTGCGGGCTCCCGACCTGTGGCGGGCCGGGATCGTCGACCGCGTGGTGCCCGAGCGGCCCGACGCCGCCGACGAGCCGGTGGAGTTCTGTCGCCGGCTGGGCCGGGTGCTCGGCGACGAGCTGGCCGGGCTGCTCGGCCGCGAGGACGCCGAGCGCACCCGCAGCCGGCTGCACCGCTACCGCCACCTCGGCCGCTAGACAGCCTGCGCGGGGTCAGCGGCCGAGGTCACCGCCGTGGGGCACGCGGCGGCTGGCATCGGGGTCCAGGCCCTGCACCACCGTCTCGAGGACCTCGCACAACGCGGCGGTCTGCTCGGGGGTCAGCGGGTCGAACAGCGCGGTGCGGACGGCGTCGACGTGGCCGGGAGCGACCGTCCGGACGACGTCCCAGCCGGCGTCGGTGAGGACGGCGAGGTTGCCCCGGCCGTCGTCGGCGGAGCGCTCGCGGCGCACCCAGCCACGCTCCTCCAGCCGCGCCACGGTGTGCGACAGGCGGCTCTGCGACTGGTTGGCCCGGCGGGCGAGGTCGCTCATCCGGCGGCTGCGGCCGGGCGCCTCGGACAGCATCGCCAGGACGACGTAGGCCGCGTGGGTGAGGCCGGCGTCGCGCTGCAGCTGCGCGTCGAGCTCGCGCGGGAGCAGCTCGGAGACGGTCAGCCACGCCCGCCAGGCCCGCTGCTGCGTGTCGTCGAGCCAGCGTGCGGTCACCCGGGGGACGGTACCGGCGGGTCCTCCCCGTCCGGGTGGCCGACCACCCGAGCCGGTGGTACGCAGGGTCGCGAGGCGATGACCAGCTGTCACCCGACCGGGGCACGAGGGACACCCGCAGGAACTGTGAGCTGACCCACCGTTGACGCAGCGTGACCGTGGCGGTGAGGGTGGCTCGCCGCCGGACCTCCCGGCGCTCGAACCGAACGGAGCCCCCGTGCACGACGCCCCGACCTCCGGCCCGCTCGCCGGCCGGACTCCCGGGAGCGGCCGGCGCGACGCCTTCGCCCCGCTGCTGCACGACCCGCTCGCCGCGATGTTCCGCGAGCACGACCGCGCCGGTACCGGCACCCACGGCGTCCCGACCGCGGGCGCGCCCGAGCCGGTCACCGTCTACGACGACGGCGTCCCGCGGGTGAACCTGGGCAGCAACAACTACCTCGGCCTGGCCGGCGACCCGCGGGTCGTCGAGGCCGCCGTCGCCGCGGTGCGCCGGTACGGCACCAGCACGTCGGGCAGCCGGGTGCTCAACGGCACCACCCGGCTGCACCTGCAGCTGGAGGAGGAGCTCGCCGACCACTACGGCGTCGAGGCCGCGGTGCTGACCTCCTCGGGCGTCAACGCCAACACCGCGCTGCTGTCGACCGCGGGCGGTCCCGGCGACGTCCTGCTGGTCGACGCCCACGCGCACGCCAGCGTGCACGCCGGCGCGGCCGCCAGCCGCGGCACCGTCGTCCGGTTCCGGCACAACAGCGTCGACTCCCTCGCCCGGCGCCTGCAGCGGCTCGACCCGCAGGCCGGCGCCGTGGTGGTCGTCGACGGCGTCTACTCGATGACCGGCGAGACCGCGCCGCTGGCCGCGATCGCCGACCTGTGCGCCGCGCACGGCGCCCGGCTGGTCGTCGACGAGGCGCACGGCCTCGGGGTCCTCGGCGAGCACGGGCGGGGCGCGGCCGAGCACACCGGCGCGCTGGACCGGGTGGACGCGGTCACCGTCGCGTTCAGCAAGTCGCTGGCCAGCGTCGGCGGCGCGGTGCTGACCAGCCGGGCGGTGGCCGACGGCATCCGCGCCAGCGCCGTCCCCTACGTGTTCAGCGCGGCCAACGAGCCGGCCGGCGTCGGCGCGGCCCTCGCCGCGCTGCGGATCCTGCGCGCCGAACCCGACCTGCGGACGCGGCTGCAGGAGAACGGCCGGCGGCTGCGGGTCGAGCTCAGCGCCGCCGGGACGCCGCCGCTGCCGGGCAGCGGCGCGGTGATCGCCGTGCCGACCGGCAGCCCGGAGGCGACCGTCGCCGCGTGGCGGGCGGCCTACGAGGCCGGCGTCTACTGCAACGCCGTCGGCTACCCCGCCGTCCCGCGCGGCAAGGGAGTGCTGCGGCTGTCGGTCATGGCCACGCACACGGCCGAGCAGCTGCAGGCCGCCGCCGGCTCGGTGGCCGCCGGGGTGCTCGCCGCCCGGGCGGCCGAGGACGCCGGTCAGGATCCTGGCGAGGAGCTCGCGGTCGCCTGACCCCGGGCGGCCGGGAGGGAGGCGCCGTGCCGGGGTGGGCGTGGACGCTGGTGGGCGTCGCGGGCGGCCTCCTGCTGTGCTGGCTGGCGCTGCTGGCGACGCTGTGGGGCGCCCGGCCCGACGCGCTGCGGGCGGCCGAGCTGCTCCGGCTGCTGCCCGACGTGGTGCGGCTGGTCCGCCGCCTGGCCGGTGACCGCAGCCTGCCGCGCGGCGTGCGCGTGCGGCTCTGGCTGCTGCTGGCCTACCTGGCGCTGCCGGTGGACCTCGTGCCCGACGTCGTCCCCGTCATCGGGTTCGCCGACGACGCCCTGGCCGTCGCCCTGGTGCTGCGCTCGGTGGTCCGCCGGGCCGGTGCCGACGCGGTCACCCGCCACTGGCCGGGCACCGCAGCGGGTCTGGCCGCGCTGCGCCGGGCCACCCGCCTGCCGGGCTGACCTCAGCGCGGCGTCGTCGCGTCCGGCCGGAACGGGGCGCCGTGCGCGCAGACGACGAGCGTGGCCAGGGACAGCACCCGCTCGCGCTGCTCGCGCAGCTGGTCGCGGTCGAGGGCGTAGGGGTCGTCGGCCGGGCCGTCCCCGGTCCACCACAGGTGGGTCAGCGCGACGACGTCGTCGGGTGTGCCGACCAGCGTGGTGACGTCCTGCGGCGTGTGCCCGGGGGTGGCCAGCAGCCGGACGGCGGGCGTGAGCTGCACCCCGTCGGCCGGGCGGCGGGTGAACACGTCCCCCTCGATCACCGACTGGAAGTCGTGGACCGGGACCACGGGGAACAGCGCCACGTTGAGGGTGTGGTCGAGGTGGTGGTGGCTGAGGACGACGTCGGTGACGTCCTCGGGTCGGACGCCGAGCCCGCGCAGCGGCCGCAGGATGTCGTCGCGGTCGGCCACCATCCCCGGGTCGACGACGATCGTCCGGCCGGCGTCGCGCACCAGGGTGACCGTGCCGGCCACGTGCGGCGAGCGGGCGTAGCCCTCGACCAGGACGTCGACACGGGCGGTGCGGGCGAGGTCGGCCATGGGCGCACGGTAGGGCGGGGCACCGCTCCCCGCAGCGGGCCGGCCGTCAGGCGGGCTGCAGGTCGCCCCCGGTCACCGCGGTGGCGGCCTCGTCGACCGACCAGTCGCGCACGGTGAGCCCCTCGATGTGCGGGTGCTGTGCCAGCCCCGCGCCCAGGTCGCTGGCGAGGAAGGCCCGGTAGGCCTCCTCGTCCTCCCACAGGTAGACCCCGCCGGCGCCGCCGTCGGCCGAGCGCAGCCAGATCTTGCTGCGCAGGCCGGGGACCTCGGCGAACACCGGGGCCAGCTCCTCGGCGCAGACCCGCGCCCACTGGGACGGGTCCATCCCGCGGACCCGGTACTCGAAGACCGACACGTGCACGGGACCTCCCCGGGTCAGCGGCCGCGGTCGCCCGGACCGGTGCGGTGATGGTCCTCGTGCCGCCCCCGGGCCGGGAGGTCCGGACCGACGCCCGGTCGGCCGGGCCGCGCGCCGTGACCGAGGGCCGTTCGCCGGGTGCGAGGCGACACCGTGCGGCCTCGTGGCCGCCGGATCCCGTGCCGGGTGCCGCGGGCGCCGTCAGGCCGCGGTGAGCACCCGCGGTCCGCCGGCGGTCACCGCGACGGTGTGCTCGGCGTGCGCGGCCCGGCTGCCGTCGGCGGAGCGCAGCGTCCAGCCGTCCTCGTCGACCCGGTAGCCGTCGCCGCCGCCGGCGAGGAACCACGGCTCGATCGCGATCACCAACCCGGTCCGCAGCCGGGGTCCACGGCCCGGCCGCCCGTCGTTGGGCACCGGCGGGTCCTCGTGCATGGCCCGGCCGATGCCGTGGCCGCCGTAGTCGGTGTTCACCCCGAACCCGGCCCGCCGGGCCGCGGCGCCGATCGCCGCCGACACGTCGCCGATGCGGTTGCCCGGCACCGCGGCGGCGATGCCCGCGGCCAGCGCCGCCTCGGTGGTCTCGACCAGCCGGGCGTCCTCGGGCCGGGCGGCGCCGACCACCACGGTCCTCGCGGCGTCGGCGGCCCAGCCGTCGAGCGACGCGCCACAGTCGACGCTGAGCACGTCGCCGTCCCGCAGCCGGTAGCCGGTCGGGATCCCGTGCAGCGCGGCGTCGTTGACGCTGGTGCAGAGCACCGCCGGGAACGGTGTCGGGGCGAACGACGGCCGGTAGCCGAGGAAGGTCGACCGGGCGCCGGCCGACGCCAGCTCCGCCCGCGCCACGTCGTCCAGCTCGCGCAGCGACACCCCCACCGCCGCCTGCCGGTGCACCGCCTCGAGCACCGAGGCGACCACCCGTCCGGCGGCGCGCATCGCGTCGATCTCGCCGGCCGACTTCAGCTCCACCACGGACGCCTCCCGGGATAGTTGTCACGGTATTACTATCACGGCATGGTGCGACCGCCGCTCAGTGCCCAGGACCGTGAGCGCGGCCGGGCGCTCGGCACCCTGCTCCGGTCGGCCCGCGCCGGCCGCAGCATGGGACAGGTCGCCACCGCGGCCGGCGTCCCGGTCGAGACGCTGCGCAAGATCGAGTCGGGCCGGGTGCCCACGCCGGCCTTCTTCACCGTCGCCGCGCTCGCCGGCGCGGTCGGGCTCTCCCTCGACGACGTGGTCCGCGCCTGCGCCGCCGAGCCGGCCGAGCCGCTCGCCGGCTGAGCCCGACCGGGCGCTCTCCCGCCGCTCCACCCGGGTCGTCCGTGCCAGTCTGGCGGGATGGCGGACCCGGCGCCCTCGTTGGCGGCCCTGCACGAGCGGCTGCGCGAGGAGTACAAGGCGCTGGTCCGGATCGTCTCCGAGTTCGACGGGCGACTGGTGACGGTCAAGGGCTGGTCGGTGACCCTGAGCCTGGCCGCCCTGGGGCTGGGCTTCCAGCAGGAGCACTACGCGCTGTTCGGGCTGGCCGCCGCGAGCGCGCTGGGCTTCTGGTTCATCGACGCCACGATGAAGCGGCACCAGGTGCGGTACTACTCCCGCATGCGCGACATCGAGGTGCTCGCGCACCGGCTCGCCGAGGACGAGGCGGCCGATCCCTCGTCGCCGCTCGGCCCCGGCGCCGCGTCGTTCTCGTCCCCGCGCATCGACTGGTACTGGGGCTTCACCGGCGACGGGGACGACGAGCGCCTGGAACCGCCCCGCCGGCGGAGCGCCGGGGACGTGGCGCGGCTGCTCCACCGGGTGCCGTGGACGGGACACGTCCTGCTGCCGCACGCCGTCGCGGTGGTGCTCGGGCTCGTGCTCTTCGTGCTGGCCGTCGTCGGCGTGCCGGGCCTGGCACACCTCGAGCCCTGAGAGCTCAGCCGGGGCCACCTGCCGAGACCCCGACGGCTCCCGTCACCGCTCCGCCGCAGCGGCGATGTCGCCCAGGTCCTTCTCCAGCGCCCGGGTCACCGCGCGCCGGCCCAGCGGGCCGGTGACCGCCGCGAGGAGCCGTGTCAGCGTGGACGTCGGCCGGGCGCCGAACGTCATCGCCAGGTCGCTCCCGCCGTCGCCGGCCGGCGTCACCGCGACCGTCGACAGGTACCGGACGCCCGGCCGCACCGCCTCGGTCGTGTAGGACCGCTGCGGCTCCACGGCGGTGACGGTCATCTCCTCGGTGGCCGCGCGACCCATCATCGTGCGGGTCTCCCGCCACCGGGTCCCCACGCCGAACTCCCCCGGCGTGAGGACCTCCACCGCGTCGATGCCGCGGACCACCTGCGGCGCTCCCGCGAGGTCGGTGGCCACCGCCCACACCCGTTCCGCCGGCGCCGCCACGTGCCGGCGCACCTCCACGTCCTGCATGGCGCCTCCTCCCCTCGGCGTGCTGCCGCCGCCCCGGCGGCACCGGCACCGTGCCACCGGGGGACGACGGATCCGTCCCGGCGTGCGGCCGGCCAGTTCCTCCCCGACCCGCTCGTGCCAGCGCACCCCCGGCCGGGGCGGACACGCGCGAACCCCGTGGTGGCACCCCCAGGGCGTCAGCGCGGGTCCCGCCACATGGGAGTCATCGGTGGGGCGCCGGCGGGCACGTCGAGGACCCCCTGCTCGACGAAGCCGTGGCGCCGGTACAGCGGGACGTTCCGCTCGCAGGTGGCCTCCAGGTAGGCGGGGACCCGTTCGGTGTCGCAGCGGTCGAGGACCGCCCGGAGCAGCGCCGCCCCGAGACCCTGCCCCTGCCGCTCGGGGCGCGTACCGATGTAGAGCAGGTACCAGTGCGGGGGCAGCTCACCGTGGTGGGCGTACAAGGCCGACCGCACCCGCTGGAAGTGCCCCATCCGCCGCCCCCCGATCCGCAGCCAGGCCGGCAGTTCGCGCAGGTCCTCCCGGGATGTCCCCCGCCAGTGACCCGGCGGGAACCACACCGCGGCGGCGTCCCCGTCGGCGGTGGTCCACAGGCCGCCGTACGCCAGGCTGCGAGCACCGTCCACGACGAAGACGCGGCGCACGCGCTCGTCCCGTGCCCGGACCCCTGGTGGCAGGAGGTGGCAGAACAACGGGTCGTCGGCGAAGGCCGCGGCGAGCGTCCGGCTCACACGGTCGGCGTCCCCGGCGGTGGCCGGACGGACGGAGTGCTGCACGTCCTCGGTCATGCCGAGGACCGTCCTCCTCGACGGGCCGGCGGCCCAGGGACCTGCGTCCCTCGGCCGCCGTGCGTCGGGCCTGATGTCCAGGAAGGCAGGCGGCACCGTGGCCGGACGACCTCCCGTGATCGGGGTCGCACCCGGTCCTCATGGCGGACGACACCGTGCGGATCACGTGGACGCCGGGCCCGGACGTGGCGCATCATTGGCAGTCGAGGGTGCCGAGTGCCAGCCGGCGCCGGGCCCACCCGACCGCTCGACCAGGAGTGCCGCGCCGTGCCCACGTACCAGTACGCCTGCACCAACCCCGAGGGCAAGCACGAGTTCGAGGTCGTGCAGTCCTTCTCCGACGCCCCCGTGGCCGAGTGCCCGACCTGCGGCGTGCCCGTGCGCAAGGTCTACGGCTCGGTCGGCGTGGTCTTCAAGGGCTCGGGCTTCTACCGCACCGACAGCCGCTCGGGCTCCGCCACCAAGGAGCCCGCGACGGCGTCCGCCTCCTCCGACTCGTCGGGCTCCTCGTCGAAGTCCGCGTCGAAGGAGTCGTCCTCCTCGTCCTCCTCGTCGACCTCGTCGTCGTCCTCGACCGGCGGCAGCGGCAGCGGCGGCGGCAGCGGCAGCAAGGCCGCCGCCGGCTGACGCCGGCCGTCCACACCCACCCGCTCGCTCCACAGGTCCGCCGCCCGGCACCCGCGGCCGGTGCCGGGCGGCCAGCCTGGGCCGGTGCTGCGCCTGCGCCGTCCTCGCTCCCCCGTCGTCCTGCTGCGCCGCTGCCTGGCCGCGCTCCTCGCCGCCGGCGCCCTGGTGCTCGCACTGCGTGCACCGGAGGTCCCGCCGGCCGCGCCGCCGCCGGGCACCCCGGTGGTCACCGCCGCCGCCGACCTGCCCGCAGGGACGGTGCTGACCGCCGACGCGCTCACGGTGACCGAGCTCCCCGCGGTCCCCGCCGGCTCGGCCGCCGACCCCACCGCGCTCACCGGGCAGGTGCTGGCCGCGCCGCTGCGGGCCGGTGAGCCGGTCACCGACGTCCGCCTCGTCGGCCCGGGCCTGACCGCGCTGCTGCCGGCCGGTCAGGTGGCCGTCCCGGTCCGCCCGGCCGACCTGGCCGTCGCCGCGCTGGCCACACCCGGTGACCGGGTCGACGTGCTGGCCACCGCCTCCGGTGCCGTGCGGGCCGAGGTGGTGGCCCGGGCCGCGCTGGTGCTCGCCGCGCCGGACGACGGCGGCCTGCTCGTGCTCGCCGTCGACGAGCCGACGGCGACCGCACTGGCCGCGGCCGCCACCACGGCCACCCTGACGCTCGGTCTCACCTCGCCTGCCGACCGTGACTGAGTCCTGGACCGGCGGGGCGTCGCCGTGAGGATATGGAGGCCGTGCTCGAGGGCTTCGAGGACTTCCTGCTGCGCGGCAACGTCGTCGAGCTCGCGGTCGCGGTCGTCATCGGCGCCGCCTCCACCGCTGTCGTGACGGCCTTCACCGACTCGTTCCTGACCCCGCTGGTCAACCCGGTGGCCGGCGGCGGCGAGGTCGGCGGCTCGTCCACCGTCGACGGCCAGGTCTTCGACCACGGGGCGTTCACCAGCCAGGTCATCACGTTCCTGCTGACCGCCGCCGTCGTCTACGTCGTGGTCGTGCTGCCCCTGGAGAAGGTCGCCGAGCGGCGCACGCGCGGGGAGGAGGCCGGCGCGGTGGCGCCCACGCAGGTCGAGCTGCTCGCCGGGATCCGCGACCTGCTGCGCGCAGCAGGGTCCCGCGCCCGGCGGCACGCCGGGCGGGCCGGGGACGACGGCTCTTTAGTCAGTGCCCCAGTGCGGCGGCCGGTCCTCGAGCCAGCGCCGGTCGGGGTCCCGCTCGTCGGGCCGCTCGCCCCAGCCGAGGTCGCGGTCGTCGGGCGCCCGCTCGACCGGCGCGGGCGGGGCCGGCCGCGGCGGCTCCTCGACCGGCAGGCCCAGGCCCTCGAGGACCTCGGCGGCCGGCAGCGCGGCGAGCACCGCACCGGGCAGCGCCAGCTTCGCCCCGCGGGTGCCCGAGCCGACGACGACGAGGTCCGCGGCGGCCACGGCCGCGTCGACCAGCACCGGCCACGCGGGCGGCAGCCCGAGCGGGGTGATGCCGCCGTAGGCCATGCCGGACTCGGCGACGGCGACGTCCTGCGGCGCGAAGGACGCCTTCCGGGCACCGAGGTGCCGGCGCACCAGGCCGTTGACGTCGGCGCGGGTGGTGGCCAGCACCACGCAGGCGGCGAGTGCGGTCTGCCCGGCCCGGCGGGTGGCCACGACGACGCAGTTGGCCGACGCCTCGAGCGGGACGCCGTAGGCCTCGGTGAACGCGGCGGTGTCGGCGAGGTCGTCGTCGACCGGGGCCACCCAGGCCGGCCCGGACAGCGACGGCAGGGCGGCCGCGACCGGGTCGCCGAGCAGGTCGGGCCGCTCGGCGGCGGGCACCCAGGTCAGCGAGCCGAGCACGGGCGGGGGCGGGGTGGTCACGCCCCGATCCTGCCCGGCGGCCGGCTCGCGGCGGCGGACGGCCGGATCCCGGGGGGTGCGCGGGCCCGGCGGCGGCCAGGATGGGCCGCATGATCGGCCAGCTGCACTCCGTCGTCATCGACGCGCCCGACGCGCACGCCCTCGCCACCTTCTACGCCGACCTGCTCGGGATGGAGGTGAGCAAGGGCGGCCCGGGCGACGACTGGGTCGTGGTGACCGGCCAGGGGTACCGGCTGGCCTTCCAGCAGGCCCCCGACCTGGTCCCGCCCGACTGGCCCGACCCGGCGCGGCCGCAGCAGTTCCACCTCGACGTGCGGGTCGCCGACGTCGACGAGGCCGAGCCGCGGGCGCTCGCCCTCGGGGCGCGGCGGCTGCCGGGCGAGGGCGGGGACTTCCGCGTCTACGCCGACCCGGTCGGCCACCCCTTCTGCCTGGTGTGGGACGCGTGAGCGCCGACCTGCCCGCCGTCGACCGGGCCGCCGCCAGCGCCTTCGTCGCCGCCACCGGGTTCGACGTCGCCGAGGCGAGCGGCACCCGGGTCACCGGCACCGTCGAACTCGGGCCCGACCACCACACGCCGTGGGGCGTGGTGCACGGCGGGGTCTACTGCGCGGTGATCGAGTCGGCGGCGTCGATCGGGGCCAGCGTCGCCGTCGCCGAGCGCGGCCAGTTCGCCGTCGGGGTGAACAACAGCACCGACTTCCTGCGGCCGGTGACCGCCGGCCGGGTCGACGTCGTCGCCGAGCCGGTCCAGCAGGGCCGCACCCTGCAGCTGTGGCAGGTGCTGCTCACCCGCGCCGAGGACGGCAAACTCGTCGCGCGGGGCCAGGTCCGCCTGCAGAACGTCCCGCTGCCGGGGGCGTGAGCGGGCGCTCCCGGCGCGCGGTGGCGGCGGCCACCGCGGTGGCCGCCGCGCACGGGCTCCGGGTGCGCGAGCCGCGGGTGCTGCACGACGGCGTCAACGCCGTCGTGCACCTGGCACCGGCGCCGGTGGTCGCGCGCGTCGCCACGCTGACCCCGCGGCTGCGCCCCGACCCGCGGCGCCCGTTCGGCCGCGAGGTCGCCGTCGCGACGGCGCTGGCGGCGGCCGGCGCCGCCGTCGTCCCGCCCAGCGACCTGCTGCCGCCGGGCCCGCACGAGCACGGCGGCCTGACGCTGTCGTTCTGGACGCTCGTCGAGGTCCTCCCTGCGACGCCCTCGCCGGCGGAGGTGGCCGCCGCGCTCACCGGCCTGCACGAGGTGCTGGCCGGCCTGCCGGTGACCGGGACGCCGCTGGACACCCCGCTCGACGACCTGGCCGCCTTCACCGCGCGCGCCGGCGACTGGGGCGTCCCGGCCGCCGTGCGCGCACAAATGGCCGAGGAGGTCGAGCGGGTGCTGCCGCACCTGGGCGGGCCGGTGCGGGTCGTGCACGGCGACGCGCACCCGGGCAACCTGCTCGCCACGCCCGCCGGGTGGCGGTGGGCCGACCTGGAGGACACCTGCGCCGGCCCGGTCGCCTGGGACCTCGCCTGCCTGCGCCTCACCTCCCGGCTCGACGGCCGCGCGGCGCTCGACGCGATGGGCGGGCCGTCCGACGCCGAGCTCGCGCCGTGGCTGGAGCTGCGCCGGCTGCACGCGCAGGCGTGGACCAGCGTCGTGGGGAGCAGCCACTCGTGACGTCTCAGGTGGCCCTCCTGCAGGGGCCCGGCGCGAGCCTGCGAGCGGTGGGGGGCAGGAGGGTCCTTCGTCACACGAGCGGCAGCGCGGGCTCCCGGTAGGTGACACCGGCCGAGGACGGTGGCAGCACGTCGGGGTCGACGACGACGGAGAACAGCGCACGCGGGTCCTGCAGCGTCGCGGGCGGGCGGGCGGCGGCCCGGGGGACGACGCGGTCCCACCGGGCCGGGCGGCGGTGCGGCAGCAGTTCGCGGCCGTCGAACAGGTAGTCGCCGAGCACCTCGCCGACCAGCAGCCCGGCGCCCTGCTCGACCGGCAGCGCCACGGGGTCGCCCGGCCGGAGCTCGTCGAGGAAGGCCGACAGCTGCCGCAGGTCCTTCGACGGCCGCCGCCCGGAGAGCTCCTTGGCCAGCGCGCGCAGCTCGACCGGGGAGAGCCCGGTCGCGTCGACGTCGACCCCCGACTGGGTGCCCAGCCCCACGACGCCGGCCGCCAGGCACGCGCCGAGCTCGTTGTGCGCCCGCGGCCGCACCACCCACACCCGGGTGCCCTCGGGCCCGGGCGCGGGCGGGAGGTCATCGGGGCCGGGCCACACGTAGGGCAGGTCGTCGGGCTCGGCGCCGAAGAGCGGCTGGAACAGCGGCCGGTAGAAGTCCGGGTCCTTGGCCAGCAGGTTCGACCGGTGGGACAGGTGCAGCGCCTCGTCGCCCACCCAGGAGGGCAGCAGGCCGGCGCGGGCCAGCTCCTCCTGCGGGGCGTCGGCGACCTCCGGGGCGAACTCGGCGATCAGCGTCTGCGTGCTGTCGGCGAACCCGCGCTCCCGCCACACCCGGACCATCGCCAGGCCGTAGACCACCAGCGCCGCCGTGCGCCCGCGCCACATGTGCACGACCGGGTGCGAGGCCCAGCCGTAGTCGGGCAGCTCGAGGGCGCGAAGGACCTGCAGCGTCTCCACGCGCTGCTTGCCCAGCCGCGGTGAGTCCAGCAGCCGCGCGCTCTCCGCGAAGTCGGCCACCGGCAGGAAGGTCTGCATCGGCGCTGCTCCTTCCCGGGCGGGTGTGGGGTCAACCGCCGAGGGCCTGCAGGGCGGCCTCCCAGCGGGCGCGGCGGGCGTCGTCGTCCTGGTCCCACCAGGCCGGGCCGCGCTCCCCCAGGCCGGTCTTGGCCAGCTGCACGCGGTCGCGGGCGGCGCGCCGCGCTGCCTCGTCGGGCGCCGTCCGGACCGCCGCGCGGGCCGCGCCCAGGTGCGAGAGGAGGCGGGCGCGGACGTCGTCGGGGAGCGCCGGGTCCGCCGTCCGCCACCGCCGCCCGTCGACGACGACCCACCGGCCGTCGGCGGTGCGGGAGACTTCTCGGCTCATGCCCCGCAGCGGCGGGCCAGCTCGGGCAGCACCGCGCCGAGCGGGGCGTCGACCTTGACGTCGACCTTGGCGTCGCCGCGGGTGGGCCCGAGGTTGACCACGCCCACCGGGATGCCGAGCTCGGCGGCGCGCAGCACGAACCGGTAGCCGCTCATGACCGTCAGCGAGGAGCCGAGGACGAGCAGGCCGGCGGACCCCTCGAGCATCCGGAAGCAGGTGTCCACCCGGTCGCGGGGCACGGTCTCGCCGAAGAAGACGACGTCGGGCTTGAGCGGGCCGGTCCCGCAGGCGCGGCAGTCGACCATCACGAAGCCGTCGAGCACCTCGTCGGGCAGCTCGGCGTCGCCGTCGGGGTTCACCTCGCCGGGGCGCGGGCCGAAGGCCGGGTTGGCCGCCCGCAGCCGCCGGTGCAGCTCCGCCCGCGGGGCGACGTCGCCGCAGGCCAGGCAGACGGTGCGGTCGAGGCCGCCGTGCAGCTCGACGACGTCGCGGGCGCCGGCGGCCTGGTGCAGCCCGTCGACGTTCTGGGTGACCACGCCGCCGACGAGGCCCGCGCGCTGCAGCCGGGCGACGGCGGAGTGCCCGGCGTTGGGCCGCGCGCCGGCGACCTGCGGCCAGCCGACGAAGCTGCGCGCCCAGTAGCGGTGCCGGCCGCGCGGGTCGCGGCGGAAGGTCTGCCAGGTCATCGGCGTGTGCCGGCGCAGCGAGCCGGTGGCGCCGCGGTAGTCGGGGATGCCGGAGTCGGTGGAGAGGCCGGCACCGGAGAGGACGAGGACGTCGCCGTCGGCGACCAGGCCGGTCAGCTCGTCGAGGGCCGCCGGGTTCTCGACGGCGGGGAGGGCGGCGGTCACCGGACCATCGTCCACCTCGACGGCACGCCGCGCCGCGGTCGTCAGACCGTGGTGCCGCCCAGCTCGCGCTCGAGCCGTCCCAGCAGGTCGGTGTAGACGCGGTGCAGGCCCCGGGGCGCGAAGGTCCGCTCGAAGAACCCGCCGACGCCGCTCGCGCCGTCCCAGGTGGTGCGCACCCGCACGGTGCTGCGTCCCGGGTCGGCCGGGGTGACGGTCCAGGTGGTCACCATCGACGAGCGGGTGTCGCGCTCGACGAGGGTGCCGTCGGGCTCGCTGACCTCGACGTCCTGCTCGCGCACCCGCTTCGACGT
This sequence comes from Geodermatophilus sp. SYSU D00696, assembly GCF_054050235.1. NCBI lineage: Bacteria > Bacillati > Actinomycetota > Actinomycetes > Geodermatophilales > Geodermatophilaceae > Geodermatophilus > Geodermatophilus sp. SYSU D00696. The sequence goes on from NZ_JBJGYY010000005.1 coordinate 104,722, forward strand.
CGCGGCGAACCGCCAGTGCACGCGGGTGCCCGAGCCCTGCCCGCCGGCCTCGACGCGGTAGTCGCTGAACTGCTCGGGCAGCACCCGCGGCCGGGTGCCGGCGTAGTCGGCCAGGGCCACGCGGACCCGGTCGGCGGGGGCGGCGACGACGCGCTCGGCAGTGGCCACGACCTGTCCCATGCCACCCATCCTGCCTGCGCCCCCGGTGCCCCGCCGCTGGGCCGGGGACGTGACCAGCGTCATCGGCCGGTTCGCGGCCCGCCGGGTACCCAGGAGGGGATGGACGCACCGCTCTCGTACACCCGCACCGGCTCGGGCGAGCCCCTGCTGCTCCTGCACGGCATGGGCAGCTCACGGCGGGACTTCGCCGCCGTCCTCCCGCTGCTCACCGACCGCTTCGAGGTGATCGACGCCGACCTGCCCGGGGTGGGCCGGTCACCGGCTCTGGAGAGGCGCCCGACCGTCGCCGCGATCACCGACGCCGTCGAGCGGACCCTGGACGTCGAGGGCCTCGCCCGGGTGCACGTCCTGGGCAACTCGCTGGGCGCCCGGGTCGCGCTGGAACTGGCCCGCCGGGGCCGCGCGCGGTCGGTGGTCGCGATCGCGCCGTCGGGCCTGGACCTGCCGCCGGAGCGGGTCTTCCAGGGCAGCGGGATGGCGCTGGCGCGGGTCGTCATGCGCGTCGGCGCGCCGCTGGTGAGCCCCCTGTCCCGCTCGGCCCTGGGCCGGGCCGCGCTGCTCGCGCCGCTCAAGGCGCGCCCGTGGTCGACCTCTCCCGACGAGGCCGTCGGCGCGCGGGAGGGTTTCGCCGACTCCCGTGACTACTGGCGGACGCTGCTGTGGGCCCTGCTGGTGGACGTCCCGCGGGGCATGGACCGCATCGACTGCCCGGTCACCCTCGTCCAGGGCGTGGCCGACTGGATCGCCTCGGGGCAGACGGTGCGCTACCTGCCGCTGGTGCCGGGCTCCCGGTTCGTCCCGCTGCTGTGGGCCGGCCACGCGCCCCAGTCCGACCGGCCGCGGACGATCGTGCGCCTGGTCGAGGAGGCGGCCCGGCAGGCGGACGCCGACCTGCTGGCGGAGGTCAGCGCTGCTCCTCGGCGTTCAGGTACCCGCACCGGAACCGGGCGTCGGCCATCGCCTCGGTGAAGCGGGTCTCCCAGGCGGGGTCGTCGGCCGGGAAGGTGGTGAACACCCGGTCCTCGAGCACGACCGGCAGCCCGTCGGGGCCGGTACGGGCACGCCGCAGCAGCACCCGGGTCCGGCCGTCGACCTCGTCGTGCGCCGGCGCCCAGGCCGCCCGGACCGGCGCCGGCCGCCGGTCCCGCGGCTCCGCGGACAGCACGCCGAGCCGGGACAGCAGCAGGCCGAGCACCACCAGCAGCACCACGATCTCGACCACCGCGAGCAGCACGCTCCGACGGTAGCCACCGGGGACGCCGCGTGGAGCCCCTCCGGTCGCCCGGTAGCCTCGATCGGCACCCCCGCCCGGCCGCCCGGCCGGCGAGCCCCCGTAGCTCAGGGGATAGAGCATCGGTTTCCTAAACCGTGTGTCGCAGGTTCGAATCCTGCCGGGGGCACCATCGGACCATTCCGCCGAGCGGTGCGGGAACCGGGCGGAATGGCGCCGCCCCCGGTCCCGTGGGGGCCGGGGACGGCGGGTCAGGATCCGCCGGGGATCAGCGCGCTCCCCATCCGCGTCCGTGGCCCCCGTGGTGGTGCCACGCATTCCCGCGGTCGAACCAGCGGCACAGGTCGACGATCCGCGCGTCCAGTCGCACCCATTCCTCGGACACCGGGACACCCTCGACGTCCACGGTCACCCGCACCTCGGCCTCACCCTTCCTGAAGTAGGCCAGGTCCCCCTCCGGCAGGCCCGCGGCGTCCCACGCGGCCTGCTGGACCTCGTCGATCGGGAACAGCACCGACGGTCCCCCGAGGGTGACGGTCACTCCGGTCGGGCCGGCGACCTCGACCCCCGGCCCCGAGATGTCCAGCTCGTCGATCACCGCACCGTCGGCACGGGTGAGGTCGACGGTCCAGGCGCCGCGGAACTCCGTCGTCGTCGTGCCGTCCGGGTTCTCCGTCACCCGCACCTCCACCTCCCGCACGTCCCCGCTCTCCAGCGTGACGGTGCTGTCGCACGCTTGGAACGAGACGGGGGCGTAGTAGTCGGGGATGACCTCCTCGACCGGTACGAATCCGGCGTCATCGACTTCGTCGGCACCGCCGTGCGCCAGTGCGGGAGCCGCACCCGATCCGACGAATGCAGCCGCCAGGACACCGATCGTGAATGCGCGTCGCATCCCCATCCCCGTTCTCCCCGTTTCCCCCGTGACACCGACTCCGCTTTTGTCCCATGCGTATCAACAGGGTCCTTGGTCCCCGATCGACCATTCCCGTCACGACGGGTCACTCGTCGATCTCGCCGCGCAATTGCGATCTCGTCGCGCCATTGTCCGGTCGGCACGCAGTTCGGAGGACCGGGTCACCGTCCGTCGCCCGACCGTCGTCCGGCACGGACGGCGCGGCCGGCTGACGACCGGAGCCCGGCACGGGTATGGACCGTCCATGGCGACGCGCAACGCGGCGGTCGCGGCCGCCGGTCAGTGGACCGACCCCGACGACGGCATCCGCTACCCCTCGGGCGAGGTCCACGCGTGGGAGCGGGGACGCAACGAGACCGTCTGCGGGCTGTCCCTGTCGCGGTCGCGGCTCACCCGCTTCCCGCACGTGAGCTGGGCCGACGTGCAGCCGGAGTCGGGCCGGCACGCGGAGGAGGTGCAGGCGGTCTGCCGGCGCTGCCGCGCCGGGCTGGGCGGCCGCCGGGACGAGCGCAGGTGGACGCGCACCGACCCCCGGCCCTGACCGCCAGAGGCGACCCGCCGGCGGGACACCCCGACGAGGGAAACCCTGGCGGCTCCGAGGCGTTACCGTTCCAGATGCACGACGTGACTCCGGCAACGGCGCCGGGGCGATGCGGAGGTGGCACAGCACGATGGAGACCACGGTGGTCGACGTCCCGGAACGGGGACGCTTCGAGGTGCGGGTCGGCGAGCGCGTCGTCGGGCTGGCCAGCTACCACGTCGAGAACGGCACGATGGCCCTGCCGCACACCGAGGTGGACCCCGCGATGGGCGGCCAGGGGCTCGGCAAGGCCCTGGTGCGGGGGGTCCTCGACGCCGCCCGCGAGCGGGGACTGACCGTCCTCCCCTACTGCTCCTTCGTGCGCCACTACATCCAGCAGCACCCGGACACGCTGGACCTGGTCGCCGACGAGGACAAGCCCCAGTTCGGGCTGGCCACCGCCGACCGCTGACCGGGCGCTGACCTGCGGTCCCGTGCCGGGAGACATAACCTGGCGCGGGTGCCGACAGCACTCCTCTGGTTCCGCCGCGACCTCCGGCTCACCGACCACCCGGCGCTGCTGGCCGCGATCGACGCCGCTGGCGCCGGCGGGACCGTGGTGCCCGTCTTCGTCGTCGACCCGCGGCTGTGGGAGACCTCGGGCCGGCCGCGGCGGGAGTTCCTGCGCGGCTGTCTGGCCGACCTGCGCGAGCAGACCGGCGGGGCGCTGGTCGTCCGCCCGGGCGACCCGGCGCGGGTGCTGCCCGACCTGGTCCGCGAGACCGCCGCGGCGAGCGTGCACGTGTCCGCGGACGCCGGCGTCTACGGCCGCGCCCGCGACGCCGCCGTCGAGCAGGCGCTCGGCGCGGTCCCGTTCGTGCGCACCGGCTCGCCCTACGGCGTCACCCCCGGCCGGCTGACCAAGGACGACGGCACGCCGTTCAGGGTCTACTCGCCCTTCGCCCGCGCCTGGCGCGCCCGCGGGCTGCACTCCCCCGCACCCCGGCCGGACGACGTCGCCTGGGCCGACGGCGTCCCCACCGGGGACCTGCCGCCCGCGCAGGACCTCGAGGGCACCGTGCTGCCCCCGGCCGGGGAGCGGGCCGGCCGGGACGCGTGGGCGCTGTTCCGCGACCAGCGGCTGCTCGGCTACGCCGCCGGCCGCAACACCCCCGGCTCCGACGGCACCAGCCGGCTCTCGGCGCACCTGAAGTACGGCACCGTGCACCCGCGCACGCTGGTCGCCGAGGCGCAGCAGCTCGGGCAGGAGCACGCCGAGGCCGTGGACAAGTTCGTCGGCGAGCTGGTCTGGCGGGACTTCTACGCCGACGTCCTCTGGCACCGCCCCGAGACCGCCCGCGAGCCGTTCAACCCCCAGATGGCACGCATGCAGTACGACACCGGCCCGGTGGCCGACGAGCACTTCGCCGCCTGGGCGCAGGGCCGCACCGGCTACCCGATCGTCGACGCCGGGATGCGGCAGCTGCACGGCGAGGCCTACGTGCACAACCGGGTGCGGATGGTCGTGGCGTCGTTCCTGGTCAAGGACCTGCACATCGACTGGCGGCGCGGCGCCCGCTACTTCCTCGACCACCTCGTCGACGGCGACCTCGCGAGCAACCACCACGGCTGGCAGTGGGTGGCCGGCACCGGCACCGACCCCTCGCCGTACTACCGGGTGTTCAACCCGACCCGGCAGGGCCAGCAGTTCGACCCCGACGGCGTCTACGTGCGGCGCTGGGTGCCCGAGCTGCGCGAGGTCCCCGACCGGTACGTGCACGAGCCGTGGACCATGCCCGGCGGGCCCCCCGAGGGCTATCCCGCGCCGGTCGTCGACCACGCCGAGGAGCGCCAGGTGGCGCTGGCCCGGTACCAGGCGGTGCGCGGTGCCTGAGGGCCACACCCTGTTCCGGCTGGCGCGGGAGCAGTCGGAGCTGTTCGCCGGCCGCCCGGTGCACGTGACCAGCCCGCAGGGCCGCTTCGCCGCCGGGGCCGCGCTGCTCGACGGCCGCGTGCTCGAGGAGGTCACCAGCTACGGCAAGCACCTGTTCGCCGACTTCGGCGGGCACGTCCTGCACGTGCACCTGGGCCTGTACGGCACCTACACCACCGGGCCCGGCGACCCGCCGCCCCCGCGCGGGGCGCTGCGCATGCGCTGGACGGCCGACGGGCCGAAGGGCGAGGGCGTGTGGACCGACCTGCGCGGCGCCACGACCTGCGACGTCCTCACCCAGCCCGAGGTCGACGCGATCCTCGACCGGCTCGGCCCCGACCCGCTGCGCACCCGCCGCGGCGGGCCGCTGTCGCACGCGCGGGTGGGCCGCAGCCGGACGGCGGTCGGCGCGCTGCTGATGGACCAGTCGGTGCTGGCCGGGGTCGGCAACGTCTACCGCGCCGAGATCCTCTTCCGGCACCGCATCTCGCCGTTCCGCCCGGGCCGCGACGTCGGCGAGCAGGAGTGGCAGGCGCTCTGGGACGACCTGGTCGTGCTCATGCGCGCCGGAGTCCGGATGGGCCGGATCGTCACGACGCACCCGGCCGACCGCTCCCGCCGGTCGGGCGCGGTGCGCCGCGAGGACGCGCACTACGTGTACCGGCGCACCGGCCTGCCCTGCCGGATCTGCGCCACCGAGGTGCGGACCGAGGAGATGGTCGGCCGCAACCTCTACTGGTGCCCCGTCTGCCAGGCCGTGTGAGCGCCTGCCGAGATCACGTGATCTCGGCGCCCAGGACGGCTCACGGCGTCGAGATCACGTGATCTCGACGGAGGAGGCAGGCGTCAGAGGGCGCCCTTGGCGGGGTCGCCGGCGGGCACCGCGTCGAGGACGGTGACCGACGGCCGCTCGGTCAGCTTGCCCTCGAGCCGCCCCGACAGCGCGCTGAGCGGCTCGGCCTTCCCGTGCGCGGCCAGCGCCTCCGGGCTCTCCCACTTCTCCACCATCACGAGCGCGCCGTCGCGGCCCTCGTGCAGCGAGTAGCGCTCGCAGCCGGGCTCCTCGTGCACCCGCGGCACGGTGTCGAGGACGGCCTGGCGGACCTCGTCGGCGTGCTCGGGCTTGGGGCTGATGGTGGCGACGACGACGACGGACACGGGCGGTCCCCTCCGGTGGTGCGGTGTGTTGTGGACGGTGATCTGGCGCACCACTACCCCGCCGGGCCAGGATCCCAGTCGTGGCGGACGAGAGTGCTCCGGAAGTCGACCGGCCGCTGCGGGTGGCCGTGGTGGGCGCCGGCCCGGCCGGCATCTACACCGCGGAGGCCCTGACCCGCCGTGCGCCGGTCCCGGTGACCGTCGACCTGCTCGACCGGCTGCCCACCCCTTTCGGCCTGGTCCGGCACGGCATCGCGCCCGACCACCCGAAGATGCGCGCCATCCGCGACACCCTGCACCGGGCGCTCGACGACCCCGGCGTGCGCTTCGTCGGCAACGTCGAGGTGGGCACCGACATCACCCTCGACGACCTGCGCGCGCACGTCGACGCCGTCGTCTACACCTACGGCGCGGCGCTGGACCGCCCGCTGTCCATCGACGGCGAGGACCTGCCCGGCAGCCTCGCCGCCACCGACCTGGTCGCCTGGTACTGCGGCCACCCCGACGCCGACCGCGGGAAGGTCGAGGCGGCGCTCGCCGGGGTGCGCCGCGCCGTCGTCGTCGGCGTCGGCAACGTCGCCCTCGACGTCGCCCGGGTGCTCGCCCGCGCCCCGCAGGAGCTCGAGCCCACCGACATGCCCCAGCACGTGCTCGACACCCTCGCCGCGGCCCCGGTCGAGGAGGTCACCGTGCTCGGCCGCCGCGGCCCCGCGCACGCCAGCTTCACCACCATGGAGCTGCGCGAGCTCGACGGGCTGGACCGGGCCACGGTGCTGGTCGACCCCGCCGACCTCGAGCTCACCCCGGCGGCCGAGGAGCGGATCGCCGGCGACCGCAACGCCAGCCGCAACCTCGCCGTCCTGCGCGAGTGGGCCGCCCACCGCCCCGAGCCCGGCCGGGTCCGGCTGCGGTTGCGCTTCTACCGCCGCCCGGTGCGCCTGCTCGGCGCCGACCGGGTCACCGGCGTGGAGGTCGAGCGGACGACGGTCGACGACGACGGCCGCGCGGCCGGCACCGGCGAGTACGAGGTGCTGCCCGCCGACCTGGTGGTGCGCTCGGTCGGCTACCGCGGGGAGGGCCTGCCCGGGCTGCCGGTCGACCAGCGCACCGGCACCGTGCCCAACGAGGACGGCCGGGTGGTCCGCGGCGGCGCCCCCTCGACCGGCGAGTACGTGGCCGGCTGGATCAAGCGCGGCCCCACCGGCGTCGTCGGCACCAACAAGCACGACGCCCGCGAGACCGTCGCGTCCCTGCTGGCCGACGCCGAGGCCGGCGTCATCCGCCCCTCGGGCGACCGCGACGACCTGGTGCAGACGCTGCGGGCCCGCGGCGCCGAGCCGGTGCTGCTGGAGGACTGGCGGGCCATCGACGCCGCCGAGGTGGCGCTGGGCGCCACGCGGGGCCGGGCGCGCACCACCCTGCACGAGCGTGAGTCGCTGCTGTCGGCGGTGCGGGCCGCAGCCGGACGCTAGGCCCGCACCGCGGCGATCAGGGCCCGCGCGGCCGGGTCGGACGCCGCGGCGACGAAGCGGATCAGCGTCCCGGTGTCCGGCCGCAGCCGTAGCGGCGCGCCGTCGGCGGTCAGCGCCACCCCGCCGGCCCCGGCCAGCACGGCCAGGGCGCCGGCGACGTCGTGCACGTGCGTGCCGCTGCGGTCGAGGTCGTGCCACGCGCCGGCCGACCCGTCGGCGACCAGGCACAGGTCGACGGCGGTGCAGCCGGTGATCCGCACCCGCGCGGCGGTCGCCGGCACCCGCACCACCCGGCCCGACGGGGCGACGACGGTGCTGCCCTCCCGGACCCGCGCCGGGACCCCGTCCCGCCAGGCCCCCGCGCCCGCGGTCGCCCACCAGCGCCGTCCCGACGACAGGTCGACCACCAGCCCGGCCACCGCCTCCCCGCGGTGGACCAGCGCGGCGGAGAAGGCCCACGGCGGCAGGCCGGCGCGGAAGTTGCCGGTGCCGTCGAGCGGGTCGAGCACGATCCAGGGCTGGTCCTCGCGCACCGACGGGTCGACCCGCTCCTCCGACAGCACCGGCACGCCGAGCGGGGCCAGCACCCCGGCCGCGGCGGCGTGCGCGGCCTCGTCGGCGGCGATCGACCAGCTGCCGTCGTCCTTGCGCTGGTCGCGCCCGGTGTCGCGGGCGAGCGCCACCGCCATCTCCACCCGGGTGGCGGCGAGCGCGGCCGCGTGCGCGAAGCGCTCGGTCAACGGCGCGTCCTCCGGCGGGGCCGCGACCTCGAGCACCCGGCCGGTGCCGGCGTCGCGGACCGACGAGCACCCCCAGGCGGAGGCGACGGCGAGCAGTGCGGCCCGGCCGGTCACCGCGGTGGACCGGTGCAGGACGACGGCCTCGGTGGTGCCCTCGTCGGTCCAGCGCCGGCGCAGGTGCGCCGCGGAGGAGTCGGCGACCAGCAGGCGGGCCCCCGGGTCGAGCAGCTCGGCGGCCAGCGCCGCGGGGCTCACGCCGAGCAGCGCCGCGGCGGCCCGCAGGTCGGCCCCCGAGGCCGCCGTCCGCATCGTGTCCGTCACGGTCCCCCCGCCGTCCGACCCCTGACCGGCACGGTAGGCCACCGGGGCCCGCCGGGTAGGGCGCCCCGGTGACCGTCTCCCCGCCCCGGCCGGCGCGCACCGGCATCGACGACGTCGACGTCGTCCTCCTCGTGCACCGCGAGCCGCCCGAGCTGCTCGCCCGCCACCACGCGGCGCTGGTGGCGGCCACCGGCCCGGGCTGGTGCGGCCGCGCGGTGCTCGTGGAGAACGACCCCGCGCCGGAGACCTCCGCCGCGGCGCGGCGGCACCTGCGCGCAGACCACCCCGGCGCCGACCGGCGGGTGCTCCGCTCGCCGCGCAACCTCGGCTTCGCCCGCGCCATGGACCTCGCGCTCGACGCCTGCCGCGGCCGCTACGTCGCCCTGCTGAACTCCGACGGCGAGCCGGAGCCGGGCATGCTGCACCGGCTCGCCGAGGTCCTCGACGCCGAGCCCCGCGCGGTCTGGGCGGCCCCCGCCGTCGAGGGCCCCGGCGAGGACGACGACCCGCCCGGCCCGCCGTTCGCCGCCGACGACCTCCCGGGCACCGCCCTGCTGGTCCGCCGGGCGGAGTTCCTCGCCGCCGGCGGGTTCGACCCGCTGTACTTCTTCTACAACGAGGACCGGGACGCCTCGCTGCGGCTGCGCGCCGCCGGGCACCTGCTGCTGCGCGTCCCCGGCACCCGCTTCCGGCACGGCAAGGACGGGCCGCGGGCCGGGCTGCTGCGCGAGTGGCACTACGCCCGCACGGCGCAGGTGCTGGTGCCCCTGCACGCCCGCCGCCCGGTCCGCGGGACGGCGGCCTTCCTCGCCCGGCGGCCCCGGGCGGTCGCCGAACACCTGCGCGAGGGCGACCCGGCCGGCGCCGCCGGCATCGCGCTGGCCCTCCTCGAGCTCCCCCGCGCACTGGTCCTCGCCGCCGCCCGGCGCCGCCGGCCGTGGGACGGCGACCGGCTGGCCGCCTGGCTCGACCGCCACCGCCTGCCGCTGACCGGGCTCTAGCCCGAGTTCCGCAGCGCCGTCGCGATCCCGTTGATCGTCAGCTGGATGTTGCGGCGCACCAGCTCGTCGTCGTCGCCGGTGCGGCGACGGCGCAGCATCTCCACCTGCAGGTGGTGCAGCGGCTCCAGGTAGGGGAAGCGGTTGCGGATCGAGCGCACCAGCGACGGGTTGTCGGCCAGCAGGTGGTCGTCGCCGGTGACGGCCAGCAGCACCCGGCAGGTGCGCTCGTGCTCGGCGGTGATCTGGTCGAACACCCGCGCCCGCAGCTCCTCGTCGGGCACCAGCCCGGCGTAGCGGGCGGCGAGGTCGAGGTCGGTCTTGGCCAGCACCATGCCCATGTTCGACAGGACCGTGCGCAGGAACGGCCAGCGCCGGTGCAGCTCCTGCAGCCGGGCCAGGCGCGCCGGGTCGCCGTCGATCCACGCCTCCAGCGCGGTCCCGGTGCCGTACCAGCCGGGCAGCATGATCCGCGCCTGCGACCAGCTGAACACCCACGGGATGGCCCGCAGGTCGGCGATGCGGTCACCGGCCTTGCGCGAGGGCGGGCGGCTGCCGATGTTGAGCTCGGCCAGCTCGCGGATCGGCGTCGCGGCGCGGAACCAGTCCACGAAGCCGGGGGTCTCGTGCACCAGCGCCCGGTAGGCGGCCTGCGCGCGGGCGGCGAGGTCGTCGAGCAGCGCGTAGGCCTCCTCGGCGTCGTCGCCGAGGCCCTCGACGTCGAGCAGCGTGGCCTCCAGGGTGGCCGCGACCAGCGCCTCGAGGTTGCGCCGCGCGAGGTCGGGCTCCCCGTACTTGGCCGCGATGACCTCGCCCTGCTCGGTGATCCGCAGCGCGCCGGCCACCGCGCCGGGCGGCTGGGCGCGGATGGCCTCGTAGCTGGGCCCGCCGCCGCGGCCGACCGTGCCGCCGCGGCCGTGGAACAGCCGGATCCGCACGCCCTCCCGCCGCGCCACGTCCACCAGCGCGAGCTCGGCCCGGTACAGCGCCCAGTTCGCCGCGAGGTAACCGCCGTCCTTGTTGCTGTCGGAGTAGCCGAGCATGACCTCCTGCGCGTCGCCGCGGGCGGCCACCAGCGCCCGGTACAGCGGCTGGGCGAGCACGGCGGTCATCGTCTCGCCGGCGCCCTGCAGGTCGGCGATCGTCTCGAACAGCGGCGAGATCCCGACCGGGCAGCTGGGCCCGTCCTCGCCGTCGGGGTCGAGCAGGCCGACCTCCTTGAGCAGGACGGCGACCTCGAGCACGTCGCTGACCGACTCGCACATGCTGATCACGTAGTTCGGGATCGCCCGCGGACCCAGCAGCGCCACCTGCTCGGCCGCGGCGACCAGCAGGTCGAGCTCTCCGCGGGCGAGCTCGGAGAGCTGGGCGTCCGGGCGCACCAGCGGCCGCCGCATCCGCAGCTCACCGGCGAGCAGCTCCACCCGCGCCGCCTCGTCGAGCGCGGCGTAGTCGGCGCACACCCCGGCCCAGGCCAGCAGCTCCGCGACGACCTCCTCGTGGACGGCGGAGTTCTGCCGCATGTCGAGCCCGGCGAGGTGGAACCCGAAGACCTCGACGGCGTCGCGCAGCCGCGCCAGCCGGTCGTCGGCCAGCGCCCCGGCGCCGTGGCTGCGCAGCGAGGCGTCGACGACGGCGAGGTCGGCGAGCAGCTCGTCCGGGTCGTCGTAGGGCGGCAGGTCGGCGACCGGCGGGACGCCCGGCACCCGCCCGAGGACCCGCCGCGCGGTGGCCGCCAGCCGGGCGTGGATGCCGTTGACCGCACGCCGGTAGGGCTCGTCGGCGCGGAACGGCGAGTCGTCGCGGGAGGCCTCGGCCAGGTGCGCCAGCTGCGGCGTCGGCGTCACCAGCCGGTCGGACATCGACAGCTCGCGGTAGAGCTCGACCAGCTCGGCGAGGTGGTGGGACAGCGCCGTCTCCGCGTGCCGGGTGCTGGCCCGGCGGACGGCGTCGGCGGTGACGAACGGGTTGCCGTCGCGGTCGCCGCCGATCCACGAGCCCGGCTGCAGCACCGGCCGGGTGGGCAGGCCGCTGCCGGGCCAGCGTGCGCCCAGCTCCCGGCGCAGGTCGGCGTTGATCTCGGGCACCACCCGGAACAGCGACAGGTCGTAGTAGCGCAGCGCCTCGTCGATCTCGTCGGTCAGTCGCAGCCGCGACAGCCGCAGCAGCGCCGTCTGCCAGAGCGTGAGCACCGAGCGCTCCAGCGCCCCGGACCAGGCGGCCTCGTCGACCTCGCCCGGCGCCATCCGGTCGCGCTGCCGGATCAGCTCGGTGACCTGGTGCTGCACCTGGGAGATCGTCTTGCGCCGCACCTCGGTGGGGTGGGCGGTGACCACCGGGACCACCAGCGCGCCGGCCAGCTCGCGCGCGACGACGTCGGGGTCGAGGCCGGCGCGGTCGAGCAGCGCGAAGGTGGCCGCCAGGCTGCCGGGCTGGGGTGGTGACCCGGCGCGGCGGTGGTGCCGGCGGCGGCGCTCGTGGTGCAGGTCCTCGGCGAGGTTGGCCAGCAGCGAGAAGTGGCTGAACGCGCGGATGACGTGGTTGGCGGCCCGCACGTCGAGGTCGCCCAGGCGGTGCGCGAGGCCGGCGCGGTCGGCCTCCGAGCGGCGCACCGCGAACGCCTGCAGCCGGGTGGACTCGACCAGGTCGAGCACGTCGTCGCCGGACTGCTCGCGGATGACCTCGCCGAGCACCCGGCCCAGCAACCGGATGTCCTCGCGCAGCGGGGCGTCGTCGGCCCGGCCGTTCCCCTCGGGGACGCGCCCGGGCAGGCGGAGGTCGGCGACGTCGACGGTGGCTTCCGACATGGCCGCAGTATCGACCGTCCGTGTGACGGGCAGGTGTCGCGGGCACCCCGGCGACCGTGCTGACGCTGCGCGCCACCCCCGCCTCCCCCGCGCCCGCCGACCACGGCGAGGGCCCCACCTGGGACGACGCCCGTGGCGAGCTGCTGTGGGTCGACATCTCGGCCGGCACGGTGCACCGCGGCGTCGTCGACGGCGACGACGTGCGCGCCACCGGCTCGCTGCACGCCGGAGACACCGTGGGCGTCGCCGTCCCCGCCGCGTCCGGGGGCTGGCTGGCCGGCGCCGGCGGCGGGTTCACCCACCTGACCGAGGACGGCACCGCGCGGGTGCTGGTGGACCTGGCCGGCGAGGGCGGCGGCGAGGCCGACGGCGGGACGCGCATGAACGACGGCAAGTGCGACCGTGCCGGGCGCTTCTACGCCGGCACGATGGCCTTCGACCACCGGCCCGGCGCCGGCACGCTCTACCGGCTCGACACCGACGGCACCGTCACCACCGTGCGCGACGGGCTGACCGTCTCCAACGGCCTGGGCTGGTCGCCCGACGGCCGCACGGTCTACCTCGCCGACTCCGGCCCCGGCCTGGTGCACGCCTTCGCCTACGACCCCGGCACCGGCGCGTTCGGCGAGGGCCGGGTGCTGCTGGAGACCGGCGGTCCCGACGGCGTCGCCGACGGGCTGACCGTCGACGACGAGGGCTGCCTGTGGACGGCGATGTGGGGCGGCGGGCAGGTGCGCCGCTGGTCCCCCGAGGGCGACCTGCTCGCCGTCGTGGAGGTGGGGGTGGCCCACACGTCGAGCTGCGCGTTCGCCGGGGACCTGCTGGTGGTGAGCACCGCGCGGGGCGAGGAGGACGAGCCCGACGCCGGCCGGCTGTTCACCGTCCGGCCGGGGGTCTCCGGCCCGCCCGCGCAGCCCTACCGCGGCCCGCTGGCGGGCCTCCGCCAGGTGGCGTAGACCCGGGGTCAGCTGTCCTGGAGCAGCGCCAGCGCGGCGGCGGCCAGCTGGTCGCCGGCGTCGGCGCCGCGCCGGAACTCCTCGGCGGCGCCGGCGAGGTCGCCGCGGTCGGCCAGCAGCACGCCCAGGTTGTGGTGACAGTAGGCGTCACCGGCCTGGATGCCGGCGCGGTAGGCCTCCTCGGCCGCCTCGTCGTCGGCGAGCTCCTCGCGGTAGAGGTTGCCCAGAGGCAGCCAGGCCACCTGCTCGCCGAGCTTGGCCCCGCGCTCGAGCACCGAGCGGGCCTCGGCGGCGCGGCCGGTCTGCAGCAGCAGCGCGGCGAGGTCGGCCCGGGCCGCGGCGAAGTGGGCGGCACCGGCGCGCAGCCGGTCCTCCAGCGCCGGGTCGAGGGTGGCGCACCACTGCCAGCAGGCCGCGACGGCGTCGGCCTCCTCGTCGCCGGCCTCGGCCAGCTCCCGGGCCACCGCCAGAGCCTCCTCCCGCTCGCCCTGCTCGCGCAGGAGGAACGCCAGCTGCAGGCCGCCTTCGGTGTCGCCGGCCTCGGCGGCGCCCCGGTAGGCGGCCATGGCGCCGGCGAGGTCGCCGAGCTGCTCGAGCACCAGGCCGAGGTTGCGCCAGGCGTCGTCCTCGCCGCCGGACAGCGCCACCTGGTAGGCCTCCGCGGCCTCGGTCCAGCGCTCCTGCGCGGCGAGGCTGTTGCCCAGGTCGTAGTAGCCGGTGACGTCGCCGAGGGCCGCCGCGCGGCGGAAGCACCACTCGGCGTCGGTCTGCCGGCCGGCCTCGGCGAGGTCGCAGCCCAGCTCGATGAGCTCGTCGGCGTCCTCGGAGGCCTGCAGCCGCCAGAGGCGCGCGTCCAGGTCCTCCGTCATGACGCCGATGATGTCGGCCCTGACCTGGGCGCACGCCCTCCCTGGGGGTGAGGTCACCCCAACGTGTCCGGCGCTCGTCCCCGCGGGTGTCCCCCGCCCGCGACGGGCCCGCGGCTCACGCCCCGCCGGCCCGCAGGGCCTCCTTCAGCTTGGTCTTCCCGCTGGTCCGCAGCAGGGCGCCGGAGTAGACCCGCCCACCCAGCCGGACCACCAGCGCGATGGCCACGAGCATGAGCGCGACGGCGAGACCGACCTCCCACAGCGCCACGTCCCCGGCGGCCTGCCGCACCGGCATGACCATCGGCGAGAGGCCCGGCACGTAGGAGGTCACCACGGCCAGCGTGCCGGCCGGGTCGCCGGCGGCCTGGACGGCGATGAAGAAGCCGACGATGAGCACCAGCGACGCCGGGGTGAGCACGCTGCCGAGGTCCTCCTGCCGGCTGACCAGCGAGGCGGCGACGGCGAACAGCGAGGCGTAGAGCGCGTAGCCGAGGACGAACCAGAACAGCAGCCACAGCACCGTGCCGACCAGCTCCCCGGGCAGGTCCACGACGTCGAAGGCCAGCGCGCCGGTGACGCCGACGACCGCGATGACCGCGATCTGCCCGAGGCCCAGCACGCCGAGGCCGAGGATCTTCCCGGCCAGCAGCTGCCACGGCCGCATCGTGGCCAGCAGCAGCTCGACCACCCGGCTGGCCTTCTCCTCCACCACGCCCTGCGCGACGAACTGGCCGAAGAGGATCAGCAGGCTGTAGAGCACCACCACGCCGATGATCGCGACGACGGTGCGCTGGCCGTCCCCCTCGGCGTCGTCGAGGGCGGTCACCGTGACCTGCGGCAGGTCGGCGGGGTCGACCCCGGCCTCGGCCAGCACGGCGCCCAGCGCCACGCTCGACACCGCACCGGACACCACCGCCTCGAGCGTCGGGTCGGGCTCGCGCACCACCAGCTCGGTGCCGGCGCCGGCGCCGGCGAGCACGGCCGCGTCGACGGTCTCGTCCTCGACGGCGGCGCGGGCGGCGGCGTCGTCGCCGAAGGGCTCGACGGCGACGTCGACGTCGAGCGCGGTCGCCTGCGCCTCGATGGCGGCAGCGACCTGCCCGTCGTCGCCGGCGACGCCGATCCGGGCCGTGTCCTCCCCGGAGTTGACGACCACCTGGAACACCAGGATGCCGACGATGAGCAGGACCATCACCGCCGAGCTGACGATGAAGGTCTTGTCTCGCAGCCGGGTGGAGACCTCGCGGGCCGCGACCAGCCGGACCAGCCGGCCGCTGGACAGCGGCGCGCTCACGCGGCCACCTCCTCGCGGGCCCGCTGCTGCGCCGGGTCGGCGACGGCCTCGCGGAACAGCTCGACCAGGGTGGCCTGGCGCCAGGCGAAGTGGCCGACCCGGCCGGTGCGCAGCGCGGCGGCGAGCACGGCCTGGTCGTCGGCGCCGTCGGCGAGCTCGAGGAGCGTGTCTCCGGCCTGCTCGGAGACGACGCGGACGCCGGGGAGCGCGGCGGCCCAGCCCGGCGCGGCGTCGGGGACGACGACCCGCAGCACCCGGCCGGCCTCCCGCCGGCGCAGCTCCTCGACGGTGCCGGTGGCGACCATGCGGCCGCGGGCGAGGATGCCGACCGAGTCGCACAGCCGCTCGACCAGGTCGAGCTGGTGGCTGGAGAAGACGACCGGCACGCCGGCGCGGCACTGCTCGAGCAGCGCGTCGGCCAGCGCGTCGACGCCGACCGGGTCCAGCCCGCTGAACGGCTCGTCGAGGATGAGCACCTCGGGCCGGCTGACCAGCGCGGCGGCCAGCTGCACGCGCTGCTGGTTGCCCAGCGACAGCTCCTCGACCCGGGACCGGCGACGCTCGCCCAGCCCCAGCCGGCCGGCCCACTCCTCGGCGGCGCGGGCGGCCGCGGCGGCGTCGAGCCCGTGCAGCCGGGCGAAGTAGGTCAGCTGCTCGCCGACGTGCATCTTCGGGTAGAGGCCGCGCTCCTCGGGCATGTACCCGACGCGGCGACGCGTCTCCTCGTCCAGTGGCCGCCCGCGCCAGCGGACCTCTCCGGCGTCGGCCCGGGCCAGACCCATCGCGATCCGCATGGTCGTCGTCTTCCCGGCCCCGTTGGACCCGCAGAAGCCGAACATCGAGCCGGGGGCGACGGTGAAGCCGACGCCCTCCAGCACGTGGTTGTCCCCGTAGCTCTTGTGGAGCCCGTCGAACTCGAGCACCGCTCCTCATCCCGTCGTCAGCCCCGTGCGCCGCCGACGCTATCGGGGCCCGCGCCGCCGCCGACAGGTTCCGGCCCGGGACGGGATCGGAACGTGATCCACCTCGCGCGCCCGCCGGACCTGCGGTGTCATCGGTCCATGAGCCAGGAGAACCACCCCGCACACCCACCGTCGGGTGTCGGGCTCGAGGGGTTGCGCGCCGCGGCGGCCGGCTGCCGCGCCTGCGAGCTGTGGGAGCCGGCCACCCAGACGGTGTTCGGCGAGGGCCCGGAGACGGCGCGGATCGTGTTCGTCGGCGAGCAGCCCGGTGACCAGGAGGACCGCAAGGGCGAGCCGTTCGTCGGCCCGGCCGGCCGGCTGCTCGACCGGGCGCTGACCGAGGCCGGCATCGAGCGCCGGGACGCCTACGTCACCAACGCGGTCAAGCACTTCCGGTTCACCCCGACGGCCAAGCGGCGGATCCACCAGTCGCCCGGCGCCGAGCACATCCGCGCCTGCCGCCCGTGGCTGGAGGCCGAGTTCGAGGTGCTCAAGCCCGAGGTCGTCGTCTGCCTGGGCGCGACCGCGGCCAAGGCGCTGATCTCGCCGTCGTTCCGGATCACCAAGGAGCGCGGCAAGCTCATGCCCTGGACGCCGCCGGGCGTCGCGCGGGCCGAGGACGGCGTCGACGAGCCCGACGAGGACGCGCCGCACCAGACCTGGATGCTGGCCACCGCGCACCCCTCGGCGGTGCTGCGGGTGCCCGAGGAGGACCGGCCGAAGGCCTACGACGCGCTCGTGGCCGACCTGCGCGTGGTGGCCGGGGCGCTCGCGTAGCCGTGCCCCACCGCCGGGCCTGCCGCCGGTCGAGTGGGCAGTCGTGGTCGGAGACGCGCGACGACTCGCCGGGTGTGGCGACCGCCAGTGCTCACTCGCCCCGGGCAAGCCGACGGCTACGGGACCGCGCGCGAGGCGCGGAAGTGCAGGAACGAGGGCACCAGCAGCGCCACGACCGCCATCGCCACCACCACGACGACGCCGCCGGACACCATCGCCGCGCTGACACCCGCCGCGCTGGCCACCGCCCCGGCGCGCAGGTCGCCCAGCCGCGGGCCGCCCGCGACCACCACGAGGAAGACGCCCTGCATGCGCCCGCGCATCTCGTCGGGCGCGGCCGTCTGCAGCATCGACGAGCGCAGCACGGCGCTGACCATGTCGCCGGCGCCGGCGACCGCGAGGAACAGCACGGCCAGCCACAGCGTGGGCGCGAGCCCGAACCCGATGATCGCGATGCCCCACACGACGATGGCGGCCAGCACGACGGCGCCCTGCCGGTCGACCCGCGAGACCCAGCCCGAGGTCAGCCCCATGAGCAGCGCGCCGATGGAGACGCCGGCGAACAGCCAGCCCAGGCTGTTGGGCGACCCCTCGAACCGCGTCTGCGACAGCTCCGGGAACACCGCCTGCGGCCAGGCGAAGAGCATCGCGACGACGTCGACGACGAAGGTCATCAGCAGCACCGGCTGGGTGCGCAGGAAGGTGAACCCCTCCCCCACCCCGCGGACGGCGGCGCCCAGCCGCAGCGGCCCGGTCCGCCCGCCCGGCGGCAGCGCCGGCAGGCCGCGCAGCAGCAGGACGGCGACCAGGAACCCGAGCGCGTCGACGGCGTAGGCGAGGAACAGGTCCCCGACGCCGATGAGCACGCCGGCCAGCAGCGGCCCGGCGATGACCCCGACCTGCCGCACGGTCATCGCCAGCGCGTTGGCCGCCGGCACCTGCCCGGGGCCGACCAGCGCGGGGATGACCGCGCTGCGGGTGGGCTGGTTGACGGCGCTGAAGCCCGAGACCGCGGCCACCAGCACCCACAGCAGGACGAGGTTCCCGCCGCCGGGCAGCAGCGCCTGCACCGCCAGCAGTGCGCTGGTCACCGCCGACCCGGCACCGGTGACCAGGAGGAGCCGGCGGCGGTCCATCGCGTCGGCGATCGCGCCCCCGAGCAGCCCGAACACGACCAGCGGCACGAGCGCGACGACCGAGGTGACGCCCACCAGCAGCGAGGAGCCGGTGAGGTCGTAGACCTGGAAGGGGACGGCGACCAGCGTCATCTGCTGGCCGAGCATGGTGGCCGCGACGCCCCAGAACAGCCGCCGGTAGCCGGGGTCGCGCAGCGGCGAGGTGTCGATCGCCCAGGAGCGCCGGGGTGGTGCCGTCACGGGGCCAGCCGCTGGAGCACCCAGCCGCCGCCCTCCTCGTCGTCGCGGACGAAGCGCAGCCGGTCGTGCAGCCGGCCTGCGCCGCCCTGCCAGAACTCCACCCGCTCGGGCACCACCCGGTAGCCGCCCCACACCGGCGGCCGCGGCACCTTCTCCGTCGTCGTCCCCTCGTCGAGCAGCCGCACCCGCGCCTCGAGCTCCTCCCGGGAGTCGACGACGGTGGACTGCACCGAGGCGACGGCGGACAGCTGGGCCTCGCGCGGGCGGGGGTCCCACAGGTCGTCGGAGGCGGTGTCGCCGATCCGCTCGACCCGGCCGGTCACCCGGACCTGCCGCTGCAGCGCGTGCCACGGGAAGACCAGCGCCGCGCGCGGGTTGGCCGCCAGCTGCGCGCCCTTGGCCGAGGCGTAGCTGGTGCCGAAGACGAACCCGGCCTCGTCGTAGCCCTTGAGCAGCACGATGCGGGCGTCCGGGGCGCCGTCGGCGTCGGCGGTGGCCACCACGACCGCGTTGGGCTCGGGGACCCCGGCGGCGACGACGTCGCGGAACCAGCGGTCGAACTGCTCGACCCAGGTGGGTGCGAGGTCCTCCTCGCGCAGTCCGGGGCGGTCGTAGTCCCTGCGCATGCGGGAGAGGTCGGCCACCCCGCCATGCTGACACCGCGCCCGGGAGCCGGTGCCCGGCGCCTCCGCTGGGCGGCAGCCCCCCGTGGAGCACAGCCGCAGGCGGGGCCTAGGGTCGCGGTGCAGTCGTGCGGCATGGCCTGTGCGCGCACGCGGTCCGCACCAGGGAGGCACGCGAGATGGCCGACGACTTCGTACCCGGCCTGGAGGGCGTCATCGCCTTCGAGACCACGATCGCCGAGCCCGACAAGGACGGCGGGTCCCTGCGCTACCGCGGGGTCGACATCGAGGACCTGGTCGGCAAGATCACCTTCGGCAACGTGTGGGCGCTGCTGGTCGACGGCAAGTTCGGCCCGGGGCTGCCCCCGGCCGAGCCGTTCCCGATCCCGGTGCACAGCGGCGACGTGCGCGTCGACGTGCAGGCCGCGCTGGCGATGCTGGCACCGTTCTGGGGCTACCGCCCGCTGCTGGACATCAGCGACGAGGAGGCCCGCGACCAGCTCGCCCGGGCCGCGGTCATGGCACTGTCCTACGTCGCCCAGTCCGCGCGCGGCATCGGCGTCCCGGCCGTGCCGCAGAGCCGGATCGACGAGGCCTCGACCATCGTCGAGCGGTTCATGGTCCGCTGGCGCGGCGAGCCCGACCCCCGCCACGTCGCCGCCGTCGACGCCTACTGGACCTCGGCCGCCGAGCACGGCATGAACGCCTCCACGTTCACCGCCCGTGTCATCGCCTCCACCGGCGCCGACGTCGCCGCGGCGATGTCCGGCGCGATCGGCGCCATGTCCGGCCCGCTGCACGGCGGTGCCCCCTCCCGGGTGCTGCACATGCTCGACGGCGTCGAGCAGGCCGGCGACGCGGAGAAGTACGTGAAGGACCTGCTCGACCGCAAGGAGCGGCTGATGGGCTTCGGGCACCGGGTGTACCGGGCCGAGGACCCCCGCGCCCGCACGCTGCGCAAGGCCGCCAGGGAGCTCGCCGCCCCGCGCTTCGAGGCCGCGCTGGCGCTGGAGAACGCCGCGCTCAAGGAGCTGCGCGAGCGCCGTCCCGACCGGCCGATCGAGACCAACGTCGAGTTCTGGGCGGCGATCGTCCTCGACTTCGCCGAGGTCCCGAGCCACATGTTCACGTCGATGTTCACCTGTGCCCGCACCGCCGGCTGGTGCGCGCACATCCTCGAGCAGAAGCAGACCGGCCGCCTCGTGCGCCCGTCGGCCCGCTACGTCGGCCCCCCGGCGCGCCGGCCCGAGGAGGTCGACGGCTTCGACACCATCCAGGTCAAGTCCGTCAGCCAGGCCACCCCGGCCTAGTCGGAGGGCGCCCGTGAGCATCCAGGTCCCCGCCGACCTCCTCCCCGCCGACGGCCGGTTCGGCTGCGGCCCGTCGAAGGTCCGCCCGGAGGCGCTGCGGGCGCTCGCCTCCGACGGCGCCGGGATCATGGGCACCTCGCACCGCCAGGCGCCGGTCCGGGGTCTGGTCCGGCAGGTGCGCGAGGGGCTGGCCGAGCTGTTCGGCCTGCCCGACGGCTACGAGGTGGTGCTCGGCAACGGCGGCAGCACCGCGTTCTGGGACGTCGCGACGTTCGGCCTCATCCGGGAGCGCAGCGCGCACGGCAGCTACGGCGAGTTCTCCGCCAAGTTCGCCGCCGGGGTGGCCGGGGCGCCGTTCCTCGCCGAGCCGGTCGTCGTGACGGCCGCGCCGGGCTCGCTCGCCCTGCCCGAGGCGCAGCCCGGCGTCGACGCCTACGCCTGGGCGCACAACGAGACCTCGACCGGGGTGATGGCGCCGGTGGTGCGCCCGGCCGGGGCCGACGACGACGCGCTGGTGCTCGTCGACGCGACCAGCGGCGCCGGCGGCCTGCCGGTCGACGTCTCACAGGCCGACGTCTACTACTTCGCCCCGCAGAAGTCCTTCGCCTCCGACGGCGGGCTCTGGATCGCGCTGATGAGCCCGGCCGCCCTGCAGCGGGTCGGCGAGGTCAAGGCGTCGGGCCGGTGGATCCCCGGGTTCCTCGACCTGTCGACGGCCGTCGAGAACTCCGTCAAGGACCAGACCTACAACACCCCCGCCGTCGCCACGCTGTTCCTGCTGGCCGACCAGGTGCGCTGGATGCTCGGCCTCGGCGGGCTCCGCGGCGCCGTCGCGCGCAGCCAGGAGTCCTCGGGCCGGCTCTACGGCTGGGCGGAGAAGTCGCCGTACGCGACGCCGTTCGTGACCGAGCCCGACCAGCGCAGCCTGGTCGTGGGCACGATCGACTTCGACGAGTCGGTCGACGCCGCGGCCCTGGCCTCGACGCTGCGGGCCAACGGCGTCGTCGACGTCGAGCCCTACCGCAAGCTCGGCCGCAACCAGCTGCGGGTGGGCATGTTCCCCGCCGTCGACCCCGACGACGTCAGCGCGCTGACCGCCTGCATCGACTACGTGGTCGAGCGGCTCTAGGCCTCAGCGGGCCTGCTCGCCGTCGGCGGGCTGGACGGCGGTGCTCGGGAAGTCGCGCAGGTCGCCGGTGGGCGTGCGGTCCCAGCTGCGGAACGTGAGGTCGGTCTGCAGGTACAGCGCGACCAGCTCGGCGGTGGCGCGGATGCCGTCGAGGTGGGTGCGCTCGTTGCCGTGGCTGCCGTCGATGCCGAAGCCGATCAGCGCCGCGCGGGTGTTGGCCCCGGCCTCCAGCGCGGAGGCGGCGTCTGAGCGGTAGTACTTGTAGACGTCGCGGCGGTGCGGCACGTCGTGCACCCGGCACAGGTCGATCAGGTGGCGGGTCAGGTGGTAGTCGAACGGCCCGGTCGAGTCCTGCATCGCGACGTTGACGCAGTGCTCGGACGAGGACTGCCCCGGCGCGACCACCGAGGTGTCGATGGACACCAGCTCGGCCACGTCGGCGTCCAGGCCGTGGCTGGCGCCCAGGCCCACCTCCTCGGCGATGGTGACCAGCAGGTGCGCGGTGACCGGGACCTCGATGCCGTGGTCGAGGATCGCCTTGAACGCACCGAGCGCGGCCGCGATGCCGGCCTTGTCGTCGAGGTGACGGGAGTTGACGAACCCGCTGGAGGTGATCACCGGCTGGGCGTCGATGGCGACGAAGTCGCCGACCTGGATGCCCCGGCGCTCGAGGTCGGCCCGGCTGTGCACCACCTCGTCGACGCGGACCTCCACGTGGTCCCAGCCCACGCCCTGCTCGTCGACCTCGTCGCCGAAGCGGTGCCCGCTGGCCTTGATCGGCAGGATCGTGCCGGTGTGCCAGTAGTCGCCGGAGACGTCGTCGCTGAAGATCGTCACCCGCGCGCCCTCGGCGAAGCGGGCGCTGTGCGTGCCCACCGGCACGATCGCCAGCCGGCCGTTGTCCTTGAGCCCGCTGACCATGCAGCCGATCGTGTCGGCGTGCACGACCACGGTCCGGTCGGCGCCGGGCGAGCGGCTGGGCAGCTCGGCGATCAGCGCGCCGCGGCGGGTGACCTCGAAGTCCAGGCCGAGGTCGCGCAACTCACCGCCGATCAGCTGCATCGCGTGGTCGGTGCGCCCCGACGGGCTGGGGATGGTGAGCAGCTCCACCATCACGCGCTGGACGTAGTCCATGTCGATGGGCAGGCGCTTCTGGCCGGCGTCGACGGGCGAGGGCAGGAAGCGCTCGTTGGGCTCGGCGTCGTCACGTGTCTCGTCACGGACGAGGCCGGCGTCGTCCCGGGGACCGGTCAGCATGGAGCCCGAGTCTAGGGGCGGGCCGGATCCGGGCACGGCGGAGCGGGCCGCTCCGGGGCGGTGCCGCCCGCGCCCGCGGAGGTGATCTCGGTCCGCCACGCCGGGCGTCCTTCCGGCGCGCGGGCGCGTCCGCGGATAGCCTCGCCCGTGGCTCCGGTGCACCCCGGGCCCCCGCCACCGCCGCCCGAGGGAGGTCTCCCGTGCGCACGCTGCGCCTCGTGGGGCTGTCCGAGGACGGCCGGAGCCTGGTGCTCACCGTCGACGGCGGCGACGGCAGCGACGACGGCGAGCGCTTCGAGCTGCCGATCGACGACCGGCTGCGCGCCGCGGCCCGCGGGGACACCCGGCGGCTGGGCCAGATCGAGTCCGACGGCGGGCTCTCCCCCCGGGTGATCCAGGCCCGCATCCGCGCCGGGGAGACCCCCGAGCAGGTCGCGGCCGCCTCGGGCACCCGGGTCGAGCGGATCATGCGCTTCGCCCACACGGTGCTGCAGGAGCGCTCCCGCCTGGCCGAGCAGGCCCGCGAGGCCCGCGTGCGGCTGTCGGAGGGCGTGCCGGGCGCGCCGCTGCAGCAGTTCATGGCCGAGCGGCTGCGGCTGCTGGGCGCCGACCTCGACGCCGTCCGCTGGGACGCCGCCCGCTCCGAGGACGGCACGTGGGTGGTCACCGCCGCCTGGCGCGCCGGCACCAAGGAGGGCACCACGAACTGGGTCTACGACGTCCCGGCCCGCACGGTCGCCCCGCTCGACGCGGCCACCCGCGACTTCGCCGAGGGGACCCGCCTGGTCCGCGTCGTGCCCGGGGTGCCCGCCGAGCGCCCGGTCCTGCCGGTGCACCGCGCCGCCGCCGTGCCCGAGCGGCCGGTCCCCGAGCGGCCCGTGCCGCCGGCCGACGAGCCGCGTCCCGCCCCGGCCGAGCGCCGCACCGACCCCGCGGCCACCGACGCCGCCGACGACGAGGACGTCTCGGAGCACGACACGGTCGTGCTGCGCACCGGCGAGACCGACGGCGAGGACGAGGACCCGCGGGCCCGCGTGCCGGCCTGGGAGGACATCGTGTTCGGGGTCCGCCGCAACCGCTGAGCAGTACGCTCGCCGCACCGGACCGACGTGTCCGTCCGGGGGCTCGCGGGTACGTCGTCCACAACCGAACGAGTGCGGGAGTGGAGCCACACATGTCGATGTCCGTGTCGATGCCCCTGGGCGGTGTCCAGGTCGGGTCCTACGACACCTACCAGCAGGCCCAGGCCGCGGTCGACCACCTGTCCGACGAGAAGTTCCCGGTGCAGAACGTCACGATCATCGGCTCGGACCTGCGGATGGTGGAGCGGGTCACCGGCCGGCTGACCTGGGGCCGCGCGATCGGCGCGGGTGCCGCCGGCGGCGCCTGGTGGGGCCTGTTCGTGGGCCTGCTGCTCGGCATCTTCGCGCCCACCGGCACGAGCTGGATCACCTCCGTGCTCACCGGCCTCCTGATCGGCATCCTGTTCGGCGCGCTGTTCGGGGCGGTGGGCTACGCGGCCACCGGCGGCCGTCGGGACTTCACCAGCACCTCGCAGATCACCGCCAGCCGCTACGACGTGATGTGCGACCCCTCGCGGGCCGAGGAGGCGCGGGTGATCCTGGCCCGCTGGTCGCTGCGGCAGTAGTCGAAGGACCCCCTCGCCCCCACCGCTCGCACGCTCGCCGCGGGCCCCTGCGAGGGGGCCGGACCACCAGCGGACCCGGAGGGGCCCAGCTCACCTCAGCGTCGCGAAGGCCACGGCGGCCGCTGCCGCGACACCGAGGGAGTCGACGCCGGCCCGCATCGGGATGCGGGCCCGCACCCGCGCCGCGGCCTGCGCCTCCGGCGTGAGGCCCGGGCCCTCGGCGCCCAGCAGCACGGCGGTGCGCGGGTGCGCCCGCGGGTCGACGTCGGCGAGGTCGACCGCGTCGGGGGCCGGGGTGAGCGCCACGGTGAGGTAGCCGGCCTCGTGCAGCCGGGCCAGCCCGGCCGGCCAGTCGGGCAGCACGGCGAACGGCAGCGCCAGCACGTGGCCCATCGAGACCCGCACCGCCCGGCGGTAGAGCGGGTCGGCGCAGCGCGGGTCCAGCAGCAGCCCGTCGACGCCGAGGGCCACCGCCGAGCGGGCGATCGAGCCGAGGTTCTCCGCGTCGTTGAGCGCCTCGAGCACCGCCAGCCGGCGCGGCGCGGCCGGGTCCGGGCCGGCCAGCAGCTCCCCGACGTCGGCCGGCGGGCGGCGGTCGGCGGAGGCGAGCACGCCGCGGGTGAGGCGGAACCCGATCAGGTCCGACAGCAGCCACTTGTCCATCTCGTAGGCCGGCACGCCCTCGGGCAGGTCCAGCGCGGCCAGCCGCCCGGGGACGCCGAGCACCGCCCGCACCCGGTACGGGGAGGCCAGCAGCCGCTGCACGGCGGGGACGCCCTCGACGACCACCGGCCCGGTCCCCCGCTCGCGACCGGCCGGCCGGTCGCCGGCGTGCAGGTCGCGGAAGTCGGCGACCCGCGGGTCGGCGGGGTCGGTGATCGGCTCGGGCACGACCCGATCCTCCCCGAGCGGCGGAGCCGCGCTGCCCGCAGGATCCAGTGGTGTCCAACGGGATCGTCGTCGTCGGGGCCGGCATCGCCGGCGTGGCCTGCGCCCGCGCGCTCGGGGAGGCGGGCGTGCCGGTGCGCGTCCTCGACCGCGGGCGCCGCCCCGGCGGGCGGATGGCCTCCCGCACGCTGTCCGGACGGGTCGCCGACACCGGCGCCAGCTACCTGACCGCCGCGGAGGGCTCGCCGTTCGCCGCCGTCGTCGCCGGCTGGGTCGAGCGCGGCCTGGCCCGGCCGTGGACCGACACGTTCGCCGTCGCCGGGCCCGACGGGATCCGCGACAGCCGCAGCGGGCCGGTGCGGTACGCCGCGCCGGGCGGCCTGCGCTCGCTGGTCGCCGACCTCGCCGCGGGGCTCGACGTCACGCAGGAGCACACGGTGCAGCGGGTGGAGTCGGGCCCGCGCGTCGACGGCGCGGACGCGTCCGCCGTCGTCCTGGCCCTGCCCGACCCGCAGGCCCGCCGGCTGCTCCCGGAGGACCTCGCCGGCCGGCTGCTGGGCGGGGAGGACGCGCACGCCTGGCAGCCCGCCCTCGCCGTCGTCCTGGGCTTCGACCGGCGGCGCTGGCCGGCCGACCTGCACGGCGCGTTCGTGCACGACGACCCGGTGGTCGAGTGGATCGCCGACGACGGCGACCGGCGCGGCGACGGCGCGCCGGTCCTCGTCGCCCACACCACGCCCGGCACCGCCGCCGCGCACCTCGACGACCCCGACCGGTCGGTCCCCGAGGTGACCACCGCGGTGCGCCGCGCGCTGGGCGTCGACGCCGCACCCGCGTGGAGCCACGTGCACCGGTGGACCTCCGCCCGGCCGGCGGCGCCGCGCGGGGAGCCCTTCAGCCTGGTCGACGGCGTCGGCGCGTGCGGGGACGGGTGGCGGGCGCCGTCGAAGGTGGAGAGCGCCTGGACCTCCGGGCACCTGCTGGGGAGCGCCCTGGCCGCCGCCCCCTGACGGAGCCACGCCGTCCCGGGCGTTTGCGGGCGCCCGATCGGGTGAACACATCTCGGACGGGTCAGTTCCGCCCTACGCGACGTCCGGAGGGACGGCGATGTCCACCTCACCCCAGGAAGCACCCGCCCTCGACCGACGGTCCCTGCGCAAGCTGATGGCAGCGGGACTGATCGGCAGTTCGATCGAGTGGTACGACTTCTTCATCTACGCCACCGCGGCGGCGCTGGTGTTCGGCGACCTGTTCTTCCCGAACGCCTCCCCGCTCATCGGCACGCTGCTGGCCTTCAGCACCTTCTGGGCGGGGTTCATCGCCCGCCCCATCGGTGGCCTGGTCTTCGGTCACTTCGGGGACAAGGTCGGCCGCAAGCCCGCCCTCGTCACCTGCCTCGTGCTGATGGGGTCGGCGACCTTCCTCATCGGCCTGCTGCCCACGGCCGACTCGATAGGCGTACTCGCCCCCATCGCGCTCGTCGCCCTCCGCTTCCTGCAGGGGATCGCGGTCGGCGGGCAGTGGGGCGGGGTCATCCTCCTGCTCACCGAGAACGCCGGGCGCGACCACCAGGGGCGCGCGGGGACCTTCGGGCAGATGGGCGTCCCCATCGGGGTCATCCTGGGCAACGTCGCCTTCCTGGCCGTGAGCGCGAGCGTCAGCCCCGAGGCCTTCGTCTCGTGGGGCTGGCGCATCCCGTTCCTCGCCAGCGCCGTGCTGCTCCCCGTCGTGATGTTCATCCAGCTGCGCGTGGAGGACACCCCGGTCTTCCGCCGGCTCCAGGACCAGCACGAGCACGCCCCCGAGGCCCAGGTCGCGCAGGCTCCGCTCAAGGAGGTGGTGCGCAAGCACCGCCGGCCGGTGCTGCTCGGTGCGGGCCTGCTGTTCGGCACCAACGCGATCTTCTACATCAGCATCGCCGGGGTGCTCGACTACGCCACCCGCGACCTCGGCGTGGACCGCGACGCGCTGCTCACCGTCACGCTCATCACCTCGGCGCTCTCGGTCTTCGTCATCTACTTCAGCGGGTCGCTGTCGGACCGGATCGGTCGCCGGCCACCGATCCTGCTCGGCGCGGCGATCATCGCCCTGTGGGCCTTCCCCTTCTTCTGGCTCATCGACACGGGGTCGCTGCCGCTGATCTTCGTGGCCCTCACCGGAGGCCTGATCGGGTCGTCGCTCACCTACGGACCCCTGGCGGCCTACCTCGCCGAGCTGTTCGAGCCGCGGATCCGGTACTCGGGGGCCTCCTTGGCCTACCAGCTGGCCGCCATCCTGGTCAGCGGGGCCACGCCGTTCATCATGACCGCGCTGCTGGCGGCGACGGGCACCTCGGCGTGGGTCTCGGTGTACATCTGCCTCATGGGCGTCGTCACGTTCCTCGCCGCCCTCGCCCTGCGCGAGACCCGTCCGCGGTACGAGGTCCGCGGCAACGTCACCCGCGACACCACGGGGGACCCGACGGCCGGGGTGTCCCCGGGCGACGCACGACGCGGCACCCGCCGCTGACCTGCACCTCCCCTCGTCCGCTTCCCAGCGTGCGAGAACCCGTTGACGGTCCCCGATGAACTCACCTAGCGTTGAGTTCATCAGGCGTTGAGTTCTCGCCACCGGGAGGCCGACATGACCGACGCCGTCACCGTCACCGACCTCGTCGTCGACCGCGGGCGCCGCCGGGTGCTGCACGGCCTGTCCTGCGCGGTCCCGGCCGGCCGGGTCACCGGCCTGCTGGGGCCAAGCGGCAGCGGGAAGACGACGCTGATGCGCGCGCTGGTCGGAGTGCAGCGGGTCCGCTCGGGCACGGTGACCGTGCTCGGCGAGCCCGCCGGCTCCCCCAGCCTGCGCCGGCGGGTCGGGTACGTCACCCAGGCGCCCAGCGTCTACCCCGACCTCACCGTGCGCGAGAACGCACGCCACTTCGCCGCGCTCCACGGTCGCGACGCCCGGGCCGCCGACAACGCGCTGGCCGCCGTCGGGCTGGCCGACGCCGCCGGGCAGCTGGTCCGCGACCTCTCCGGCGGCCAGCAGGGCCGGGCCTCGCTGGCCTGCGCGCTGGTCGGCGAACCCGAGCTGCTGGTCCTCGACGAGCCCACGGTGGGCCTGGACCCGGTGCTGCGGGTGGAGCTGTGGGAGCGCTTCCACGCCCTCGCCGCGGCCGGCACCACGCTGGTGGTCTCCAGCCACGTCATGGACGAGGCCGGCCGTTGCGACCGGCTGCTGCTGCTCCGGGAGGGCCGGCTGCTGGCCGACTCCACGCCCGCGCAGCTGCGCGCCGCGTCGGGCACCGACGACCTCGAGGAGTCCTTCCTCCGCCTCGTGCGGGCACAGCAGGAGGTGGCGGCGTGAGCGTCCCGACGGCCGTCCTCAGCCCGCGGCTCACGGGCGTGACCACCGCCCGGGTGCTGCGCCAGCTGCGCCACGACCACCGCACCATCGCGATGATGCTGCTGCTGCCCAGCCTGCTGCTGGGCCTGCTGTACCTGTTGTGGCGCGACGTGCCGACCCTGCCCGGGCAGCAGGGCGTCTTCGACCGCGTCGGGCTGACGATGCTCGGCGTCTTCCCGTTCGTCGTCATGTTCCTGGTCACCAGCATCGCGATGCTGCGGGAGCGCACCTCGGGCACGCTCGAGCGGCTGCTGACCACCCCGCTGTCCCGGCTGGACCTGCTGCTGGGCTACGGCGCCGCGTTCGGCCTGGCCGCGGCGGCGCAGGCGGTCGTCACGG
Organism: Geodermatophilus sp. SYSU D00696; assembly: GCF_054050235.1. Classification (NCBI taxonomy): domain Bacteria; kingdom Bacillati; phylum Actinomycetota; class Actinomycetes; order Geodermatophilales; family Geodermatophilaceae; genus Geodermatophilus; species Geodermatophilus sp. SYSU D00696. The sequence continues at coordinate 133,810 of NZ_JBJGYY010000005.1, forward strand.
TCACGGTGGCCACGACCCTCTACGACCTCGACATCGCCGGGGCGCCGTGGCTGGTGGTGCTCATCGCCGTCGCCAACGCCGTCCTCGGCGTCGCCCTGGGCCTGCTGGCCAGCGCGTTCGCCCGCAGCGAGTTCCAGGCGGTGCAGTTCATGCCGGTCGTCGTGCTGCCGCAGTTCTTCCTCTGCGGGCTGCTGGTGCCCCGCGAGCAGATGGCCGGCTGGCTGCAGGCGATCAGCGACGTCCTGCCGCTGACCTACGCCGTGGAGGCCCTGCAGGAGGTCGGGCGGTCGGCCGCGGAGACGGGCACGATGTGGCGGGACGTCGGCATCGTCGCCGGCGCCGCCGTCCTCGCCCTCGCGCTGGCGGCGGCCACCCTGCGGAGGAGGAGCAGCTGAGCACAGCACGGCGGCCGACCGGCCGGCGGCCGGGCAACCCCGACACCCGCGAGGCGGTGCTGGCCGCGGCCCGCACCGCCTTCGCCGAGCGCGGGTTCGACGGCGCCTCCATCCGGGGCATCGCCGCCGCCGCCGGGGTCGACCCGGCGCTCGTGCACCACTACTTCGGCACCAAGGACGCGCTGTTCCTGGCGGCGGTGCAGGCACCGGCGGACCCGGACGAGTTCCTGCCCGAGGTGCTGGAGACCCCGCTGGACGAGCGGGGCGCCGCGGTCGTGCGCATGGTGCTGCGCGTCTGGGACGGGCCCGGCCGCCCGGCCGTGCTGGCGCTGGTCCGCTCCGCGGTGAACCACGAGTGGTCGGCCCGGCTGCTGCGCGAGTTCGTGCTGGCGAAGATCGTCCGCCGGGTGGTCGGCTCGGCGGACACGCCGGTCGAGGAGCGGGAGGCCCGGGGCGCGCTGGTCGCCTCCCAGGTGGCCGGGCTGGTCTTGATGCGCTACGTGCTGCGGCTGGAACCGCTGGCGTCGGCCTCCCACGAGGAGGTGGTGGCGGCGGTCGGCCCGACCCTGCAGCGCTACCTCACCGGCGACGTCCCCCTGCTCGGCCGGCGGGACTAGCGCGCCACCCGGGCGAGCTGCCGGGCCTGGGCGACCAGCCGGCCGGTGGCGTCCCAGATCCGGCACTCCTCGTCCGACCACCCGCCGGTCACCTCGGTGGAGCGGGACTCGACCAGGCACCAGCCCGGCGCCGGCAGCGCGCGCACCAGGACCTGCAGCTGCACGGTGGGCGCCCACCCGGGCCGGCCGACGGCGAACGCGGTCGGCGGCAGGGAATCGGCGAACAGCAGCAGGGCCAGCGGGTCGGGAACGCGGCCGTCGGCCAGCCGGATCCAGGCCCGCAGCAGCCGCGTGTCCGAGGGCCGGCCGGCCACCCAGCCCGCCGTCGCGGGGTCCAGCCGGGTGTCGAGGTGCCGGGCCAGCCCCACCGCCGGGCCGCCCTCGGTGGTGCGGGTGGCCACGCAGTCGTCGGGGGCGGGCAGCTCCGGCGCGGGGTTGACCGTGTAGTCGGCCCCGTCCCGGCCGAGGGTCGCCGTCGTGACCTGGACGGCGAGCGTGGGACCGGCCGCGCCGGTGAGTTGCACCGCGGAGTGCGCCAGCGTGCGCCCGGCCGGCCCCGCGGTGACGGCCAGGTCGGCCGGACCACCGGAGGTGGCGCGCAGGTAGCTCGCCGACAGCGCCACCGGGTGCGGGTGCGGACTGTCCAGCAGCGCCGCCCGGGCGACGACGGCCAGCAGGTAGCCGCCGTTGAGGACGCCGTTGCCGACGTCCCAGCCCCGGTCCAGCTCGGCGCGGACGCCGCCGCCCTCCGTGCGGTACACGGCGGTGGCCCGGTCGAAGGCGGACTGTCCGGTGTCGGTCTGCGGCACGGCCGCCAGGGTGCCAGGGTGGGCGGACGTGGAGTACACGCACCTCGGACGCAGCGGCCTGTCGGTCTCCCGGCTCTGTCTGGGCACCATGAACTTCGGCTGGCGGACGGAGGAGGCCGACGCGCACGCGGTGATGGACCGCGCGCTCGACGCCGGGATCAACTTCGTCGACACCGCCAACGTCTACGGCTTCGAGGCCGGCAAGGGCCGCACCGAGGAGGTGCTGGGGACCTGGTTCGCGCAGGGCGGCGAGCGCCGGGAGCGCACGGTGCTGGCCACCAAGGTCTACGGGTCGATGACCGACTGGCCCAACGACACCTTCCTGTCCGCCCGCAACATCGTGCGCGCGTGCGACGCGTCGCTGCGCCGCATGCAGACCGACTGGATCGACCTCTACCAGTTCCACCACGTCGACCTGGCCACGCCGTGGGAGGAGATCTGGCAGGCCTGCGAGACGCTCGTCGCCCAGGGCAAGGTCCTCTACGTCGGCTCGTCCAACCACGCCGCCTGGCAGCTCGTCGCGGCCAACGAGGCCGCCGCGCGCCGGCACTTCCTCGGCCTGGTCAGCGAGCAGTCCCACTACAACCTGCTGACCCGGCACGTGGAGCTCGAGGTGCTGCCGGCCGCCCGGCACCTCGGCGTCGGCGTCATCCCGTGGAGCCCGCTGGCCCAGGGGCTGCTGGCCGGTGTGCTGGGCGAGCAGAAGGGCGACCGACGGCACCAGGAGCGCAACCGCAGGCGCATCGAGGAGCACCGCCCGGCGCTGCAGGCCTACGAGGACGCCTGCCGCGAGTGGGGACTGGCGCCTGCCGACGTCGCGCTGGCCTGGCTGCTGCACCAGGACGGCGTGACGGCGCCGATCGTCGGCCCGCGCACGGCCGACCAGCTCGAGGGCTCCCTGACGGCACTCGACATCCGCCTGGAGCAGGCCCAGCTCGACCGGCTGGACGAGGTCTTCCCCGGCTTCAGGGCCGCTCCGATGGAGTACGCCTGGTGAGGTGGGAGGAGAGCGGCTCGTGCCGGCCGCCGGTGCTGCGCACGAGCGTCACCTCGCGCACCGGCCACTCCGGCCCGCGGTAGTCGGCCAGCCGGTCGGGCAGGTCCCCGTCGGCGGCCCGGCGCGGGTGCCACCGGCCGAGGGTGAGGTGCGGGCGGAAGGGCCGGTCCTCGACCGGGAGCCCCAGCCCCCGCGCCGCGGCGGCCAGCCGGCCGGCGAGCCCGGAGAGGACGGCGACGTCGCCGTCGACCCCGGCCCAGCACACCTGGGGTCGGCGCCGCGAGCCGAAGCGACCGGCACCGGCCAGCCGCAGCACCGCGGGCGGGGTCGCCGTGACCGCCTCGCCCACCCCGGCGGTGAGGGCGGGAAGCAGCGACGGCGGCACCGCGCCGAGGAACAGCAGGGTCAGGTGCCAGCGGGCCGGGTTCCCCCAGCGCGGCGCGCCGGGGGCGTCCCGCAGCGGCGCGAGCGCGGCGGCGAGGTGGTCGCGGGCGTCCGCGGGCGGGGTCACGGCCATGAACAGCCGCAGCGGCGGCCCGCTCAGCGCACGACCATGCCGGCGTCGGTCAGGGCCGTCTGCACCCGCAGCCGCTCGACGTCGCGCGGGAAGCCCGGGGGCAGGCCGGCCAGCGTCGTCGGGACGGCGAACTGCCGGGCCGCCTCGCACAGGACGTCGTCGTAGGCGGCCTGGAACCCGCGCCGCCGCGCCTGCGGGGACCCGGCGGGGACGACCTCGAGCTGGCGGGCCAGCCGGCGCAGGTCGGCCGCGACCGCCTCGACCGGCCGGTGCACCGGCGCCAGGGGGACCTCCGGCTCCCGCGCCCGGCGGCGGGCCCGCAGGTCGAGCAGGAACTGCCCGGAGAACAGGCGGAAGGCCAGGCCCATCAGGGCGAAGGCGCCGACGAGCATCGCGGTGATGCCGGCGAGCTGCAGCAGGGAGGAGGTCATCGTCACTCCGGGGAGCCGGTGGGCGCGACGGTACGTGGGCGCGGCGGCGTCCGCCAGGTCACGGCTCAGGTGGCGGTCGACACCCGCCGGGCGGGGGCCGCCGCCGCCCGCACCCGCCGTCCGCGGACCAGCGCCAACGCGGCCACCGACGCGGCCAGGACCACCACCGCGCCACCGAGGACCAGGCCCCACCGCGCGCCGAGGTGCTCGGACACCCAGCCGATGAGCGGGGCGCCCAGCGGCGTGCCGCCGAGGAAGCAGGTGAAGTACAGCGCCATCACCCGGCCCCGCATCTGCGGGTCGGCGCCGAGCTGCACGAAGCTGTTGTTGGCGACGCTGAACACCAGGGCGGCCGCGCCGGTGGGCACCAGCAGGACGGCGAACGGCCAGGAGCCGGGCACCAGCCCGCAGGCCACGGTGAGCAGGCCGAACACCCCCGCGGAGACGAGCAGGAAGCGCTGCCGCGGCCGGGCGCTGCGGCGGGTCGACAGCAGCGCCCCGGTCAGCGAGCCCACCGCGAACAGCGTCGAGAGCAAGCCGAAGCCCTCCGCTCCCAGACCGAGGACCTCTCGGGCCATGAGCGCGATGGTCACCTGGAAGTTGAAGCCGAACGTGCCGATGACGAAGGCCAGGACCATCGCCAGGCGCAGGTCGGGCCGGTGCCACGCGTAGGCCAGCCCCTCGCGGAGCTGGCCGCGGCCGCGCGCGACCGGGTCGCTGCGCCGCAGCTCGTCCGGCCGCATGGCCAGCAGCGCCCCGATCGTGAACGCGAAGGACGCCGCGTTGACGGCGAAGGCCGGCGCGGTGTCCCCCCCGGAGGCGCCGATGAGCAGGCCGGCGAGCGCGGGCCCGACCAGCCGGGCGCCGTTGAAGATCGTGGAGTTGAGCCCGACGGCGTTGGGCAGCAGCTCGCGGCCGACCATCTCCGATACGAACGCCTGGCGGACCGGGGCGTCGACGGCCGAGACCGACCCGAGGCCGGCCGCGAGCACGAACACGTGCCACAGCGCGACCGCGTCGGCGGCCACGAGGCCGGCCAGGACGAGCGCGAGCAGGCCCATCAGCACCTGGGTGAGGACCAGGACGCGGCGCTTGTCGTAGCGGTCGGCCAGGACCCCGCCGTAGAGGCCCAGCAGCAGCGTGGGCCCGAACTGCAGTGCCGTCACCAGGCCGAGGGCCACGCCGCTGTCGCCGGAGAGCTGCAGCACCAACCAGTCCTGGCCGATCCGCTGCATCCACGTCCCGGTCAGGCTGACCAGGTTCGCCGACGCGTAGAGCCGGAAGTTGTGCACCCGCAGGGACCGGAAGGCGCCGCGCCCGGCCGCGGTCGGGTCAGCGGCCGTGGACCTCACCCACCGGCGAGTTCCTCCATGATCTCGGCGGCCTCGCGCAGCGTGGCCCGCTTCTCCGGCGTCAGCAGGTGCAGGCGGTTCGACAGCCACGCCTCCCGGGCCCGGGCCTCCTCGGTCAGCAGCTCCTCGGCGGCGTCGGTGAGGCCGATGACCACCTGCCGCCCGTCGGTCGGGTGCGGGGTACGGGTGACCAGGCCCCGGGCCTCGAGGGCGACGACGACGCGGGTCATCGACGGCGGCTGCACCCGCTCGTGCGCGGCGAGCTCACCGGGGCTCATCGGCCCGTGCCGCTTGAGCGTGGACAGCGCCGCCAGGTGGGTGAGCGTGACGGAGGTGTCGACCCGCTGGTTGCGCAGCCGCCGGGAGAACCGCATGACGGCCAGCCGGAGGTCGTGGGCGAGCGCCGCGGTGTCCAGCGTCGACCTCGTCACGCTCACCAGCGTACCCGGGTCGTTAGCAGTGCTCAGAACAGTTGCTGGAGCGGCTCCAGGGCGAAGTAGACGAGGAACAGCGCCGCGATGACCCACATGAGCGGGTGGATGCCGCGGGCCCGGCCGGTCACCGCCCGCAGCAGCACGTAGGTGACGACGCCGGCGCCGATGCCGTTGGTGATCGAGTAGGTGAACGGCATGAGCGCGATGGTGAGGAATGCCGGGATGACCAGGGTCATGTCGTCCCACTCGAGGGTGCGGATCTGGCTGATCATCAGCGCGCCGACGATCACCAGCGCCGGGGCCGCCGCCTCCGAGGGGACCACCTGCACCAGCGGCGTGAAGAACATGGCCACGAGGAACAGCGCGCCGGTGACGATGCTGGCCAGGCCCGTGCGGGCGCCGTCGGCCACCCCGGAGGCGGACTCGATGTAGGTCGTGTTCGACGAGACGCTGGCCGCGCCGCCGGCCGCGGCGGCCAGGGAGTCGACCAGCAGCACCGGCTGGGAGCCGGGCAGGTTGCGGTCCTCGTCGAGCAGCCCGCCCTCGGCGCCGACGGCGGTGACGGTGCCGACGGTGTCGAAGAAGTCCGCGATCATGATCGAGAACACGATGAGCAGCGCGGCGACGACGCCGATCCGCTCGAAGCCGCCGAACAGCGAGAACTGCCCGACGATCGACAGGTCGGGTGTGGCGACGACCGTGTCGGGCAGCGTGGGCACCTGCAGCGCCCAGCCCCGCGCGTCGGCCTCGGTGCCGTCGGGGCCGATCCGCGGGCCGATGTCGGCCACCGCCTCCACGACGATCGCCAGCACGGTGGAGACGACGATGCCGATGAGCAGCGCCCCCCGGACCCGGCGGACGACCAGGACGGCGGTCAACAGCAGCCCGACGACGAAGACCAGCAGCGGCCACCCGGCGAGCTGCCCGCCCACGCCGAAGCTGATCAGCGGCGCGCCCGGCCGGATCACGCCGGCGTCGGCCAGGCCGATGATGGTGAGGAAGAAGCCGATGCCGACCGCGATCGCGGTCTTCAGCTGCGGCGGGATCGCCTCGAACACCGCCCGGCGGAATCCGGTGAGCACCAGCACGGTGATGAGCAGGCCCTCGAGCACGACCAGGCCCATGATCTCCGGCCAGGACAGCTGGGTGGCGGCGAAGACGGCGACGATCGCGTTGATGCCCAGGCCGGTGGCCACCGCGAACGGGTAGCGGCCGACGACGCCCATGGCCACGGTGAGCGCGCCGGCGACCAGCGCGGTGACCGCGGCGACGGCACCGAAGGGCAGCGTGGCGCCGGTGACGTCGGCCCCCGACAGGATGATCGGGTTGAGCACCACGATGTAGGCCATCGTGAAGAAGGTGGTCAGGCCGCCGCGCACCTCGCGGCCGACCGTGCTGCGCCGGGCGCTGATGCCGAAGTAGCGGTCCAGCCCGTTGCGCGGCCGCAGCTGCGGGCCCTCGCTGCGCCGGGGCCGGGTGGGGGACGCCGCGACGTCGGCGGGCGTGTCGCCGGCGGTGCCGGACCTGGCGCCCGCCGCCGTGGTCGCGCCGGTGCTCCGGGACGGGCGGGACTTCTCGGGCATGCGGGCTCCTGCGGACTGCGGCTGCCGGGCGGTGAGCGGCGACAGCGTGCCACACGGCGGCGCGCGCTCCCCGCCGGTCGGCGCCGCACGGCGCCTAGGGTCGGCGACGTGCCCCGCCCGCTGAAGCCGGCCCCTCCCCCGCTGCGCGTCGACACCGCCCGCGTCGTCCTCGCCGGCACGGCGCTGTGGGCGGTCGCGCTCGTGGTCGTGCTGCTGCTCGGCGACCGGGTGGCGCGGGTGTGGACCTGGACCTGCGTGGCGGGGATCGTGCTGCCCTTCGTCGGGCTGGCGATCATGCGCTGGCAGGGCCAGCTCGGCCGGCGGGACCGCGACGACCGGTAGCGCTCAGCCGGCCTGCAGCAGGCGCACCGTCGCCACGGCCAGCACCCGGGTGACCGCCGTCAGCTCGGTGAGGTCGACGTACTCCTCGTAGGAGTGCGCATGCACGACGTCGCCGGGGCCGTAGTGCAGCGTCGGGACCCCCTCGGCGGTGTAGAGCCGCAGGTCGCTGCCGTAGGGCACGCCCCGCTCGCGGGGCGCGGTGCCGGTCAGGTCCTGCTGCGCCGAGGTCACGACGCGCCGCAGGGGCGCCCCGGCCGGGGTCCGCCCCGGCGCGAACTGCCCGCCGGGCCAGGTGACCTCCACCGGGTGGTCCCGCAGGAACGGGTGCCCGGCGCAGGCGGCGGCCAGGCGCTCCTCGACGGCGGCGCGCGCCTGCGCCGGGTCCTCGTCGAGGCGGACGCCCAGGCGTCCGGTGGCGGTGAGCGTGTCGGGCACGGTGCTCGCCCAGTCGCCGGCGACGACGGTGCCCACCGAGATGGTGTGCGCGATCGGGTACTCGGCCATCAGCGGGTCGACGGCGGCGTTGCGCTCGGCCTCCAGCTCGCGGAGCACGGCGTCGAGATGGGTGAAGTGCTCCACGGCGCTGCGGCCGGCCCAGCGAGCGCTGCCGTGCGCCGGCTCACCGGGGACGACCAGCTGGAAGGTCAGCGCCCCGCCGGCCGCGGTGGTGAGCGTGCCGCTCGTCGGCTCGGTGATGACGCAGGCGTCACCCCGGTGCCCGCGGGCCAGCGTCGCAAAGGCGCCCAGGCCGCCGTCCTCCTCACCCCCGACCAGGTGCAGGGCCAGCCGGCCGGGGAACCGCAGGCCACTGGCCAGCACCGCCTCGGCGACGGCGAGGTTCGCGGCCACCCCGGCCTTCATGTCGCACGCGCCGCGCCCGTACAGCCGCGGGCCGGCCGCCCGCGGCGTCCACGGGTCACCGGTCCACCGCCGCAGGTCGCCCGGGGGGACGACGTCGACGTGGCCCTGCAGCACCACCGTCGGCCCCGCGTCGTCCCCGGTGGCGGCCACCAGCCCCCAGGACTCACGCCGGGGCACCTCCGTGCCCGGGAACCCGGGCCGGGCGGCCAGTTCCGCGACGTCGATCCGCCAGTGGTCGACGGCCATCCCGGCGCGCGCGGTGCGGTCGGCGAGCAGGCCGAGCAGGTCGGACTCGGCGTCGCTGCCGGTGACGCTGGGCACGCGCATCAGGTCGGCCAGCGTGCGGTGCAGCGCCGGGACGTCGAGCGCGTCGAGGACGGCCTGCTCGGCAGCGCCGAGCCCACCCGGCCGCCCGGGCTCCGCGGCTGCCTGCACCCAGGAACTCGTCAGCGTCACGACCCCTCCTCTTCTCGAAGGTGTGGGAAGCAGACGCTAGGGAGCCGCAACCGCCGGCGGAAGGCCCCAGGGCTGCGTCCTGCCTACGATCCGTTGCGTCACAGCCCGCCTGGACGCAACGGAGGACCGCGGTGGACGACCTGGACCGGGCGATCGTGCAACAGCTCCTCCGAGACGCACGCACCACCTACGGCCGCATCGGGGCGGAGGTGTCGCTGAGCGCGCCCGCCGTCAAGCGCCGGGTCGACCGGCTGGTGCGCAGCGGCGCGATCCGGGGGTTCACCGCCGTGCTCGACCCCGCCGTCCTCGAGTGGGACGTCGAGGCCTACGTCTGGGTGTACTGCGAGGGCGCTCCCGACCCCGACGAGGTGCGCCGTCAGCTCGAGGACGTGCCCGAGGTGGTCCGGGCGACGACGATCTCCGGCACCGCCGACGTCGTGGTGCGCCTGCAGGCACGCGACACCGGCGAGCTCGAGCGCGCCGTCCGCCGACTGCGGGCGCTGCCCACCGTCGCGCGGACCGAGAGCGCGGTGGTCCTCTCGCGGCTCATCGACCGGCCGCGGACCTAGGGAGGCCGGGCGCCCCTAGTCGGTGAGGACGTCGAAGTCGGCGGTGTCGTAGCGGGCCGACGTCACGACCTCCGCGGGCTCGCCGGCGGCGAGGGTGGCCTGGCTGTGCGCGCCACAGCCGTAGTCGACGGCGACCACGCGCCCGTCGGCCGGGGAGTACTCGTTGCCGCAGGCGCCCAGCAGCGTGCGCAGCGAGCCGGCCAGCGGGAGGAAGAAGCCGCAGGTGCTGCAGGGTCCGGGCGCCTGCCGGGCCATGGGGGCGCGGGGGCCGAAGTCGCCGGCCAGCCAGCGGGCGGCGGCCGTGCCGCGCCCCTCGGCCGACATCACCCGCTCGCGGCCCAGGCCGATCTCGGCGGCCAGCGCCTGCCCCTCCGGGTCGTCCGCCGCGTCGTCCTGCGCGGTGTAGGAGGGCACCAGGCGGGGGTCGTCCTCGGTGGCCGGCAGCACGTCGCCGACCGACAGGTCGCCGGGGCGCAGCCGCTCGTGCCACGGCACCCACGCCGGGGCCAGCAGCGCGGCGTCGCCGGGCAGCAGCACGACCTCGTCGACGGTGACCCGGTCGCTGCCCGGGACGGCGGCCAGCGTGACCGCCCAGTGCCAGCCGACGTAGCCGGGCAGGCGGCTGGCGAAGGAGTGGGTGACCACGGCGCCGAGCGTGCCGGCGTCGACGCCCGCGGCCGGTGTGCCCAGCGGCTCCGCGGTGGCGCCGAGGTGCTCGCCGACCAGGCCGGGGTCGCCGGCGGTCTCCTCGGCCGCGGCGCGGGCCGGGTCGACGGCGGCGGTCAGCACGTCGCTGCCCGCGGGGGCGGTCTCGGGGTCCGGGTGCACCGGGCCATCGTCCCAGACGGCGGGGCGCCGGCCGACCCGGCCGCCGGGGTGATCACGTGTGCCCCGGACTGCCAGGGAGGTACGGCACCATGGGGGCGTGCCGTCCTCGCGCCCGCCCGGGTCCCGCCGGGGTCGGCTGCGCCGGGCGCGGTCCGGGGCGGTCCCGCCCGACCGCACCGACCCCGACCGGATGGACACCGCGCCGCTCGACCTGCCCGGGCGGGTGACGCAGCCGCCGCCGGGGTACGGCCCGCCGCCGTACCCGCCACCGCCCGGGTACGGCCCGCCGCCGCCCGCGTACGGGCAGCCGGCCCTGCCCCCCGCGCCGCCGCCTGCGGCCGAGCCCGCCGCCGAGCCGCGGGTCACGGTCACCCGGGTCGCCGTGGCCCGCAGCCGCGAACTGACCCGTGCCGGGGTCGCCCGCGTGCGGGCCGCCAGCCGCGCCGACGGTGCCGGGGACAGCGGGCTGAGCCAGCTGCTCTGGGTCAACGCCCTGCACATGGCCGGCGACGCCCTGGTCGCGGTCTCGCTGGCCGGCACGCTGTTCTTCGCCGCCGCCTCCGACGCCCAGCGCGGCAACGTGGCCCTCTACCTGCTGGTGACGATGGCGCCGTTCGCCGTGGTCGCGCCGGTCATCGGCCCGCTGCTCGACCGGCTGCAGCGGGGCCGCCGCTGGGCGCTCGGCGCGGCCTCCTTCGGCCGGGCGGCCCTGGCGCTGGTCATGGCCGCGCACCACGACGACCTGTGGCTCTACCCCGCGGCGCTCGGCGTCCTCGTGCTGTCGAAGGCACACAACGTGCTGCGCGCCGCCGTCGTCCCCCGGGTGCTGCCCGGCGCGATGTCGCTGACCTCCGCCAACGCCCGGCTGTCGGTGTTCGGCCTGGTCACCGCGGGCGTCTTCGGCGCCCTCGGCGCGGGCATCGCGTGGGCGTTCGGCTTCCCGCCGCTGCTGTGGGTCATCGCCCTCGTGTTCACCGTCACCGGGGTGCTGGCGGTGCGGCTGCCCCGCCACGTCGACGTCCCCACCGGCGAGCAGCCCGCCGACGTGCTGAGCACCGGCGAGGTGCCGGTCACCGGCCGGCGGCGCCGCCCGGTCAACCCGCACGTGGTGCTGGCGCTGCGGGCCAACGCGGCGCTGCGCGGGCTGGGCGGCTTCCTGACCATCTTCTCGGCGTTCCTCGTGCAGGCCACCGTCGAGGGCGGCTGGGAGTCCACCCTGGCGCTCGGCGCCATCGCCGGGGCCGCCGGCGCCGGCAGCGTGCTGGGCACCGGCATCGGGTCCCGGCTGCACGCCGCCGACCCCGACCGGGTGGTGGTCTGGTCGGCCGGCGCGGCCGCGGCGGTCACCGTGCTCGCCGCGGTCTTCTTCGGCCTGGCGACGGCGGCCGCGGTCGCCGGTGTCGCGGCGGTCGCCAACGCGCTGGGCAAGTCGGCGCTCGACGCGATCATCCAGCGCGAGGTGCCCGAGAGCCTGCGCGCGTCGGCGTTCGCCCGCTCGGAGACGGTGCTGCAGCTGGCCTGGGTGGTCGGCGGCGCCATCGGCATCGCGCTGCCGCCCATCGGCTGGCTCGGCTTCACCGTCGCCGCGGCGCTGCTCGTGCTCGCCGTCGGCCTGGTGCTCTGGACCCCGCGCCGCCGCTGGGCCGCGGTCGACCCCGGGGCGCCCACCGTCCCCGGCGTGCCCACCGCCCCCGGCGCGCCCGCGCCCGACGCCCCGACCGTGCCGGAGGCACCCCGCCCGTGAGGACGTCCCCCCGCGCCGCCGCTGTCCTGCTCGCCGGCGCGCTCCCCGCCGTGCTGGCCGGGTGCGGCTCGTCGGCGGCCGGTGACCCGCCCGACGTCACGGTCAGCGCCGGGCCGCAGGAGGTCGCCGTCCGGCCCACGCAGTACTGCGCCGAGGGCCAGGGCCAGGCCTACCGGGCGACGCCGCCCATCATCGAGGTCTCCCCCGACACCACGATCACCCTCACCGTGCCCGACGACGTCGCGGCCAACGGCTGGTCGGTGCAGGTCTTCGACCAGACGCTGGAGGAGAAGCTCGGCGAGGTCGACGTCGAGACCGGGACGACCGAGTTCGACGGCATCAACAGCTCCGACGTCGTCCCGCCGGCGTTCTACCTCGTCGTCGTCGAGGACCGGCACGGCGAGTGCCTGCTCACCGGGTCCTGGCCGATCGGCTTCCTGCGCGCCGGTGGGGACCTCGGGGAGCCGACCCCGACGACGCCGTCGGCGACGCCTGCGGGCTGACCCGCCGCTCAGGCCTCCAGGTCGCCGGCGACCGCCCGCAGCACCGCCGCGACCTTGCGCGACTCGGCGCGGTCGGGGTGGCGGCCGCGGCGCAGCGAGTTCGAGACGTCGTCGAGCAGCTTGATGAGGTCCTCGATGATCGGGACCAGCTCGTCGGGCTTCTTCCGCCGCGACTCGGCCACCTTCGCCGCCACCGACGGCAGCGGGTCGAGGACGCGGACCTGCAGCGCCTGGTCGCCCCGGCGACCGGCGACGATGCCGAACTCCACCCGCTGGCCGGGCTTGAGCTCGGCCGTGCCGGCGGGCAGGGCGTCCTTGTGCACGAAGACGTCGGGCCCGTCCTCGCGCGAGAGGAAGCCGAACCCCTTCTCGGGGTTGAACCACTTGACTCTGCCGGTGGGCACGCTGGATCCCTCGGTCGCTCGGGGGTGGTCCGGCCGGGCGGCCGGCGGACGGTGTTGCTGCCTGTCCCCAGGTTAGCCGCCCCGCGCCCCTAGCCTGGCCGGGTGCCACCCGCCGACGGTCCGCCCGGCCACCCGGACTACCGGTTCACCCTCGCCAACGAGCGCACGCTGCTGGCCTGGCTGCGCACCGGCCTGGCGCTGGTCGCCGGGGGCGTGGCGGTGGCCTCCTACGTGCCCTCCCTCGGAACGGCGTGGGGCGGAGGCGCGGTCGGCCTCGCGCTGGTCGCCACCGGGCTGGGCACCGCGCTGGCCGGCTACGCGCGCTGGCGCGGCAACGAGCGGGCCATCGCCGCGGACCGTCCGCTGCCGACGGGACCGGCCACCACGGCCCTGACCGTCGGGGTGGTGCTGGTGGTGCTGTTCGTCGGCGTGCTGCTCGCCGTCGAGGTCACCGGCGGGTGAGCGGGCCGGAGACCCAGCCGCAGCGGACCGGGCTGGCGTGGCAGCGCACCGGGCTGGGCCTGCTGGCGGTCGCGGGACTGCTCGGCCACCACGGGCTGCGGTCGGGCGCGGTGGTCCCCTTCGTGACGGCCGCGGTGGCCGGGCTCTGCGGGCTCGCCGTGCTGCTCGGACTGGCGCCGTGGCGGGCCCGGGCGCTGGACCGGGCACCGGCGTCGGCACCGGTGCCCGTGGCCCTGGCCTGTGCGGCGGTGATGGTCGCGGCCCTGGCCGCCGCCGCGGGCGTGCTCAGCCGCTGACGACCTCCGGGTCGAGCACGCCGAGTCGGCCGAGCAGGTCGAGGAAGACGACGGCGAAGTCGTTGTCGGCGACCTCCCGCCGGACGGTGCTCCAGTCGACCTGCTCGCGCAGCGCCCGCGCCACCGGGAACAGCCGGGAGAAGTCGCAGTAGTGCTCGTCGAGCGTCATGAGCTTGGTGACCAGGATGTCGGTGGCCGCGAGCACCGGCATGTGCACGGACAGCACCGCCCGGTCCTCGGCGCGCTCGATGAGGTCGGTCTCCACCGGCCGGCCGCAGGTGCGCCACAGGACGTCGACGAACGACTGGCCCTGCACGACCTTGGTGAGCCAGTCCTCGGCCGGGTCCTGCACCTGCAGGCCGGCGTCGTGCAGCACCTTGACCGTGCGCTCGGCCTCGGCGGCGGGGACGAGGAAGTCGGCGTCGTGGTCGGGCTCGGGGGCGCCGCGCACCCAGGCCGCATAGCCGCCGCACAGGGCGAAGGGCACGCCGCCCTCCTTGAGGGCCACGGCGACGCGCTTGAGGAGGTCCCGGATCTCGTCGCGGTCGGATGGCTGCACGCGCGTGCAGCTACCCGGGCGCGGGCATGGCACTCCTCGTGCGCATCGCGACCTTCAACATCCTGCACGGCCGCACCCCGGAGGACGACCGGGTCGACGTCGACCGGCTGGCCTCGGCCGTCAAGACGCTCGACGCCGACGTGCTCGGGCTGCAGGAGGTCGACCGCGACCAGCCCCGCTCGATGAACGCCGACCTCACGGCCGTGGCCGCCGAGGCGATGGGCGCGGTCGACTCGCAGTTCGTCGCCGCGCTGTCGGGGACGCCCGGCGGCACCTGGATGGCGGCGACCGGCGACGAGCAGCCCGGCGCGGCGAGCTACGGCATCGCGCTGCTCTCCCGCCACCCGGTAGTGTCGTGGCGGGTGGTGCGGCTGCCGGCGCTGCCCGGGCGGGTGCCGGTGTGGTTCCGCGGTGCCCGGCGGCCGATGCTGGTCAGCGAGGAGCCGCGGGTGGCCGTCGCGGCCGTCCTCGACGGCCCGCACGGTCAGTTCACCGTCGCCTGCACGCACCTGTCGTTCGTGCCGTACTGGAACTCCGTGCAGCTGCGGCGGCTGGTGCGGGCGCTGCGGGGGACGCGCGAGCCGCTGGTCGTGATGGGCGACCTCAACATGGAGCCGCGGAAGGCCACGCTGGTGAGCGGGATGCGCCCCCTCGCCCGGGGGCTGACCTTCCCGGCGGAGCGGCCGACCCGCCAGCTCGACCACGTTCTGGTCCGCGGACGGCTGGCCACCACCGGCCCGGCAGAGTCGGTGCGGTTGCCCCTGTCGGACCACCGGGGACTCGTCGTCGACGTCGAGCCCACCTGACCCGGCGGGCACCCGTGCCACCGGCCCCGGCGGCCGGCGGCACGGGCGGCGGTCAGCGGCGCCGGTTCTCGGGGAGCTGCACCCCGGCGCGGTTGGGCTTGTCGGTGGGGTGCGCGTAGCGGATGCGCTCGGGCGGCAGCGGGAAGCTGTGGTCCTCGCCGAACGGGGACAGCGGACCGGCCATCTCGCCGAGGAACTCGGTCACCGGCGGGCCGGCGTTCTCCGACTGCCCCCAGGTCGGCTCGACCAGGTGGGCGTGCTTCTCCTTGCGCTTGGCCATCTCGCCTCCGTGCTCGGGCGCACCCCGGGGTGCGCGTTCGGCGCCATCCTCTCGCGCGCCTGCTCCTACCCGCACGAGGCCCGCCTGCGACACGGGTTCAGCGGGGACGGCGGGCGGCCCGGGCGCCGTAGAGCGTCGGCAGCCCCTCCGCGGTGAGCACCCACTGCCCGCTGCCCACCGGCGCCGCGCGCACCTCGCCGCCGTCGAGGTTCTGCACCTGGCGGGTCCGCCACACCGAGGTGCTCACCAGGGTCAGCCGCACCGGCTCGTCGTCGGGGTCCCACTCGTCGTAGCCCTCGGGCTCGAAGGCGACGATCGCCGGGCCGGCGATGCGCAGCAGCCCCCGCTGCCAGGGGACGGCGGCCAGCGCCCGCCGCCAGCGCAGCGCCCGGGTCAGCGCGCCCAGGCCCGCGGCGGCGGCGACGAGCCCACCGAGGACCAGCCCGACCACCACGAGCCCGGCCAGCGGCAGCGGCCGGCCCCGGTCCTCGGCCAGGCTGACCGCCACCGCGCCGAGCAGGACGGCCAGGACGACGGCGATCACCCCGCCGGCCAGCCACCGCAGGGCACCGGCGCGGTAGCCCTCGAGCGCGACGCGGGTGTGGGGGTCGTCGGCGGCCGGTTGCACGCATCCATGCTGGCACCCGCGGCCTCGGGGGCGGCACCTGCGCGGCGGACGTAACGTGGTCCGGATGCCTGCCGACCGTCCCGCCACGCTGTCCGCGTGGCTGCGCACCCGCAGCGACGCCCAGCTGGCGGACCTGCTGGCCGCCCGTCCCGACGTGGCCCGGCCCGCGCCGTCGGACGTCGTCGCCCTGGCCGGCCGGCTGGCGGTGCCGGTGTCGGTGGACCGGGCGCTCGACGACCTCGACGCCGCCACGCTGCAGGTGCTCGACGTCGTGCTGCTCGCGCCCACCGACGGGCTGGAGGCCGCCGAGGTCGCCGCGTCCCTGCCCGGGCTGCCCGAGGACGTCGTCGCCGCGGCGGTCGAGCGGCTGACCACGCGGGCGCTGCTGTGGGGCGACGACGTCCTGCACGCCCCCGATCAGGTGCGCCGCGCCGTCCGGTACCCCGCGGGGCTCGGCCGCCGCGCCGCCGAGCTGCGGGTGTCGCTGCCGGCCGACCTGCCCGCCGCGGTGGGCGCGCTCGACCCCGCCGAGCGCCAGGTGCTCGAGCGGCTGGCCGGCGACCGGCCGGTGGGCCACCTGCCCGACACCGGCGGCGCCGGGGGCTCCCCGGCGCGGCGGCTGCTGCAGGCGGGGCTGCTGGCGCGCATCGACGCGCTCAACGTGGAGCTGCCGCGCGAGATCGGCCTGCTGCTGCGCGGCGACCTGCCCTACGGCCCGCCGCGCCCCGAGCCGCGGCCCGCCGTCGTCGAGCGGGACCGGGCCGCCGTCGACCGGCAGGCCGCCGGTGCCGCGCTGGAGGCGGTCGGACGGGTCGGTGAGCTGCTGGCCGTGCTCGAGGAGGAGCCGGCCGGGCTGCTGCGCAGCGGCGGGGTCGCCGTCCGCGACCGCAAGCGGCTGGCCCGGGCCCTGTCGGTGTCCGAGTCCGACGCCGCCTGGCTGCTGGAGCTGGCCTTCGCCGCCGGCCTGCTCGACGTCGGCGGCCCGCACCGCGACGAGTGGCTGCCCACCCGCGGCTACGACGTCTGGCGCGAGCAGCCGCTCCCCGACCGGTGGGCGTCGCTGGCCGCGGGCTGGCTGGACAGCACCCGGCTGCCCTCGCTGGTCGGCCAGCGCGACGTGGCGGGCAAGGCGGTCAACCCGCTGTCCCCCGACCTGGTGCGGCACACCGCGCCGGCGATCCGCCGCGCGGCGCTGGCCGCGCTGGCCGCCTCCCCGCCGGGCTCGGGGCTGGCGCCCGACGACCTGGTGGCGCTGCTGCGCTGGCGGACGCCGCGGCGCGCCGACCGGCTCGCGCCGGTGCCGGACATGCTCGCCGAGGCGGCGCGGATCGGCGTGCTGGTGGGCGGGGTGCTCTCCTCGGGCGGCCGGGGGCTGCTGGCCGGCGGTGAGGAGGGGGCCGCCGACGGCGTGCAGGGCCTGCTGCCCGAGCCGGTCGACCACGTGCTCGCCCAGCCCGACCTCACGCTGGTCGCGCCCGGGCCGCTGGTGGCCGGGCTCGCCGACACGCTGTCGGTCGTCGCCGACGTCGAGTCCTCGGGCGGGGCGACGGTGTTCCGGGTGTCGGAGTCCTCCGTGCGGAGGGCGCTGGACGCCGGGTGGTCGGCCACCGACCTGCACGAGTTCTTCTCCCGCGCCTCCCGCACCCCGGTGCCGCAGGCGCTGGACTACCTCGTCGACGACGTCGCCCGGCAGCACGGCCGGCTGCGGGTGGGCTCGATCGAGTGCTACGTGCGCTCCGACGACCACGGCCTGCTCTCCCAGGTGCTCGGCGACCGGCGCACCGCGGCCGCGGAGCTGCGCCGGCTGGCGCCGGGCGTGCTGGTCAGCGGGCTCGGCGCCGACGAGGTGCTCACGGTGCTGCGGGCCGCGGGGTACGCCCCGGCCGGGGAGTCGCCGGGCGGCGCGGTGCTCACCCGCCCGCCGGCCCGGCCCCGCGCGGCCGGCCGCCGACCCGGGCCGCCGCCGTCGGCCGCGGCCCGGCCCCTCACCGAGGCGGAGGCCGCGGCGACCGTGCGGGAGATCCGGGCCGGCGACGCCGCGCTGGCCGCCCGCCCGTCCGCGCCCGTGCGGCAGGTCCCGGGGGTCACCACGGCCGGGACGCTGGAGCTGCTGTCCCGGGCGATCCGTGACGGCGTGCCGGTGTGGCTGGGCTACGTCGACGCGCAGGGCAGCGGCAGCCAGCGCGTGGTCCAGCCGGTGTCACTGGCCGGTGGTTTCCTCCAGGGCTGGGACGAGCGCCGCCAGGAGAACCGCACCTTCGCGGTGCACCGGATCACCTCGGTGGCGCTGGCCGACGAGGAAGCAGCGGCCGCCGGCAACGGTTGACCAGACAGACGCCCGCCGAGGAGAGGCCCCCCATCCCGTGAACGACGGACCCCTCATCGTCCAGTCGGACAAGACCCTGCTGCTCGAGGTCGACCACCCGCAGGCCCGCGACTGCCGCGCGGCCATCGCACCGTTCGCCGAGCTCGAGCGCTCCCCCGAGCACGTGCACACCTACCGGGTCACCCCGCTCGCGCTGTGGAACGCGCGCGCCGCCGGGCACGACGCCGAGCAGGTCGTCGACGCGCTGGTGCGCTTCTCGCGCTACCCGGTGCCGCACGCGCTGCTGGTCGACGTCGCCGACACGATGGACCGCTTCGGCCGGCTGACGCTGGTCAACAACCCGGTGCACGGCCTGGTGCTCACCACCACCGACCGCGCGGTGCTCGAGGAGGTCGTCCGCTCCAAGCGGGTGGCGCCGATGCTCGGGGCGCGGATCGACCCCGACACCGTCGTCGTGCACCCCTCCGAGCGCGGCCGGCTCAAGCAGGCGCTGCTCAAGGTGGGCTGGCCGGCCGAGGACCTCGCCGGCTACGTCGACGGGCAGGCGCACCCGATCGAGCTGGCCCAGGAGGGCTGGCACCTGCGCGACTACCAGCGGGAGGCCGTCGAGGGCTTCTGGGCCGGCGGCTCGGGCGTCGTCGTCCTGCCCTGCGGCGCGGGCAAGACGCTGGTCGGGGCCGCGGCGATGGCCGAGGCCAAGGCGACCACGCTGATCCTGGTGACCAACACCGTCTCGGGGCGGCAGTGGAAGCGCGAGCTGATCGCGCGCACGTCGCTCACCGAGGAGGAGATCGGCGAGTACTCCGGGGAGCGCAAGGAGATCCGTCCGGTCACCATCGCGACCTACCAGGTGATGACCACCCGCCGGAAGGGCGAGTACCGCCACCTGGACCTCTTCGACGCCCAGGACTGGGGCCTGATCGTCTACGACGAGGTGCACCTGCTGCCGGCGCCGATCTTCCGGCTGACCGCCGACCTGCAGTCCCGCCGGCGGCTGGGGCTGACGGCGACGCTGGTCCGCGAGGACGGCCGCGAGGACGACGTCTTCTCGCTCATCGGGCCCAAGCGCTACGACGCGCCGTGGAAGGACATCGAGTCGCAGGGCTACATCGCCCCGGCCGAGTGCATCGAGGTGCGGGTCGGCCTCGACGACGAGGAGCGGATGACCTACGCCGTCGCCGAGCCCGAGGAGCGGTACCGGATCGCGGCCACCGCGTCGTCGAAGCTGCCGGTGATCCGGCGGGTGCTCGAGCGGCACCCCGAGGAGCCCTCGCTGGTGATCGGGGCCTACCTCGACCAGCTCGAGGAGCTCGGGCGGGCGCTCGACGCGCCGGTGATCCAGGGCTCGACCACCAACCGGGAGCGGGAGAAGCTCTTCGACGCCTTCCGGCGCGGGGAGGTCAGGACGCTGGTGGTCTCCAAGGTCGCCAACTTCTCGATCGACCTGCCCGAGGCCGCCGTCGCCGTGCAGGTGTCGGGGACGTTCGGCTCGCGGCAGGAGGAGGCCCAGCGGCTGGGCCGGGTGCTGCGCCCCAAGGCCGACGGCCGGCAGGCGCACTTCTACACGGTGGTCAGCCGCGACACCCTCGACGCCGAGTACGCCGCGCACCGGCAGCGGTTCCTCGCCGAGCAGGGCTACGCGTACACGATCGTCGACGCCGCCGACCTGGCCGGTCCGGGCGAGGTCAACGGCCCCGACTGGGTGGACGAGCCCGCCGACTGACGCTGTTCTCCCGCGGCCCCCTGGTCCTCGTGACCCGGGGGCCGCGGCCGTCTCAGCCGGCCGTGAGCCGGTCGACCGTGCCGACCGGGACGATGTCCTCCGCCCGGGCCCGCGCCGCGGCGTCGACGGAGACGAAGGCGTCGGCCTGCAGGCGGGTGAGGGCCAGGTACTCGGCGACGGTGGTCGACTCGAGGCCGTGGTCGACGGCCAGGCCCCAGGCGACCCGGCGGGACACCCGGTCGCCCAGGAGCCGGATGCGGACGGCGGTCATCGCCTCGTGGCGGTCGAGGGCGGTGGTCTCGTCGAGCTCACCGCGCCGCACGGCGGCGAGGAGCAGGTCGAGGGCCTGCGAGCGCAGCACCTGCGGCGCCACCAGCTGGTGTGCGGGTGACACGTCGAGGCGTTCGGTCACCAGGTGCAGCAGGGTGGGCGCGTCGATCACGAAGCGGGTCATGCCGGGCGCGTCAGTCCTCGGTCAGCTCGTGCAGGACGTCGGCGGCGTCGGCGTTGCCCTCCTCAGCCAGCCGCCGCAGCTCGGCGAGGTCGCCCAGCTCGCTGGCCCGCTGCACGAGTTCGTCGACGGCGTCGCGGTTGCCGAGGTCGGCCAGCCGCCGCAGCTCCGCCAGGTCGCCCCGCTCGCCGGCGAGCTCGATGAGTTCGTCGGCCGCGTCGCGGTCCCCCATCGCCACGCGCTCGCGGAGCGCGGCGTACTCGGGCTCGGTCATGGCGGCAGGATCCCACCGCGGCCGGCCGGCGGGGGCCCTGACGTCAGTCCCCGCCCGGGAAGTGGTCGTCCAGGATGTGGAGGGCATCGAGGACCGGGTCGCGTTCACGCCGGCGGTCCCGCTCCGGCCCCACCTCCTGCCAGAGAGCGGGCAGACGCTCCGCGGGAACGGGCGCGCCAGCGACGGGCCCGGCGGCGTGCACCTCCGGTGAGCACCCGGACCGCGGCCGCCGAGAGGAGCTCGTCGACCCGGTCGTGCAGCCACGACCCGGTGCCCGGGCGCGCGGCGACCTCCATGATGCGCCGGTACGTCGCGTCGTCCGTGTCCAGCACGGCGCGGGCAGGTCCGGCTCGTCCCGGAGCCAGAGCATCTCGGCGATGTCCTCGCGGCTGGCGATGATCACGCTGTGGACCATCCGCTCGACCGCCCGGTCCTGAAGCCGGTCACCCGTCAGTAGGGCGGTGGGGTGGTGGCGGCGGTGAGCCCGGTGGGTGTGGTGACGGTGAGGGTGCCGTCCGGGGCGAGGGTGTGGGTCCAGCCGGGGGCCTGGTGCTTGCCGCGGTGGTGGCCGGTGCAGTAGCCGGTGAGGTTGGCCGCGGTGGTGGGTCCGGCCGGCCACGGGGTGGCGTGGTCGAGCTCGCCGCCGCGGGGGACGCGGCGGCGGCAGCCGGGGAAGGGGCAGCGGCGGTCGCGGGCGCGGACGTGCCGGTTCAGCGCGGCGCTCGGCCGGTAGCCGGCGGTGGGTCCGGGAGCGGCCAGGCCGTGGCCGCGTCGGTGGGCGCGGTGCAGGGCGGGCAGGTCGGTGAGGGCGAGCAGCGCACCGCCGGCCGCGTGGGTGAGTGCGATCCGGGGTCGGTCGGTCAGCCCGCCCCCGGCGGTGGCGGCGAGCAGCGCGGCGAGGTCGGTGCGGGCGGTGTCGGTGGCCGCGGCCAGCTGGGTGAGGACGTCGCTCGCGGCGGTGATCCGGCCGGCGGGGCTCGCGGCCCAGGCCGCCTCGTCGGCGGCGTCGGCGCGCCGCGCGGTGGCCACCGTGCGGCGGGCGTGACCGAGGGCGCGCTGCAGCCCGAGCAGGGCGGTGCTCGCGTGGTCGACGGCGCGGTCGGCGCGCGCCCACCAGCCATCGGCGTCCGGTGCGGCCACCTCATCGGCGTCGGCGTCGGCGTCGGCCGTGTCATCCGCATCGGCCGTGTCGTGCGCGTCGGGCGGATCGTCCGGTGGCAGGTTCTCATCGAGGTAGCAGGGCCCGGGGCGGGCATCGAACTCCCCGGCCAGGATCCGCGCTTCCAGCTCCTCGGCCCACCGGGCGAAGTGCTCGTCCTCGGTGAGGAACGCCCCGGCTCCGACCGCATCGACCCCCAGGGCCGCGTCGGTGCCGGCTGGCTCGGTGCCGGCCGCGGTGGTGCCGGTCGCCTCGCCATCGGCCGCGGTGGTGTCGGCCGCGGTGGTGTCGGCCGCGGTGGTGTCGGCCGCCTCGCCATCGGCCGCGGTGTCGCCGATGTCGGTGTCACTGGTGGTGGCGTCGGTCCGGTGACCGGTGAGGGCGGCCAGCAGCGCCCGGACCAGCTCGGCGGGCACCACCTGCCCGTCGACCTCGCACGCGGCGTCCCCGCCCAGCAGCGCCCCGACCGGCGCGACCACGGTCAGGGTGACCTGCACCG